>CAYZXU010000028.1:0-23611 GCA_964482535.1 uncultured Desulfobacteraceae bacterium
GGAAAAGTTACACCATAATCAGATCCGGAATCTTTATGTATCACTATAGGATATTGCATAATTTATCTCCAATCCCATTGAGCTTGCCGGAAAATATTTCGTAAAGTTCCAATGGGAATATCCTTTTTCAGGCTGCGGAACAGTTACTTTGCCTTGTTTTTCTGGATGTTTGAATTGACAATGCTCACCTCTTGTATGGTGAAGAATCCAGCCGTCAGCTTTTAATAATTTCCCAACTTTTCATAAAGCGCGCACTCTACACACCGGTTTGAGCAATGTCAATGACAAGGCAAATTATTTGTTCGAATTTTCTGAAGCGAAGGAGACTGTCGGAAAAATCCACAAGGCAATTTTAGCGATTTCGCATATAACAAAAAACATATATCAACTTATAATCTGACGTATGCCCCTAATTGCTTCCCAAATAGTCAGTTCGTCTCTTCCCCTGTAGTTCCATTTATTGTTTCCATTATTTCTTTGAAGCTTTCCAGACCTGCTTCTATATTTTCTATGATTTCATTAGCAAGAATATCAGGGTCTGGAAGATTATCAAGGTCTGCAAGGCTTTTGTCTTTTAGCCAAAAGATGTCAAGATTGGTCTTGTCTCTTGCTATTATCTGATCAAATGTGAATTTTCTCCATCTGCCTTCCGGACTTTTTTCTGACCAGATTTCTTGACGGTCATTTCTGTTACCTGGGTTATAGGAGGAAATAAAATCCTGCAAATCCGCAAGTTTCATTGGTTTTTTTTTTGGAGTGTGGTGGATGTTTGTACGGTAGTCATAAATCCAGACTTCTTTTGTCCAGGGATCCCTTGAGGCCGGGTTATTATCAAAAAACAGAACATTGGCTTTTACGCCAGGTTTGTAGAATATGCCTGTCGGCAATCTTAAAATCGTGTGCAGTTCGGTTGTTTGAAGTAACTCCTTTCTAACTGTCTCTCCTGCGCCACCTTCAAAAAGAACATTGTCAGGCAGTACTACGGCTGCCTTTCCTGTGGTTTTAAGCAGTGTTCTGATATGTTGTAAAAAGTTTAACTGCTTGTTTGATGTGGTTGCCCAAAAATCCTGGCGGTTATAAACCAAATCTTCTTTTTCCGGTTCACCTTCTTCGTTGGTAAAGGTCATGGAGCTTTTTTTACCAAATGGCGGATTTGCCAGCACATAATCAAAACGTTTGCCTTCGTCTGCCACCAAAGCGTCAGCCGATGAAATGAATGTTTCACCATCAATTTCACCGATGTTATGCAAAAACATATTCATTAATGCCATTCTTCTGGTGTTGGCGACTATTTCATTGCCGTAAAAGGTTTTATTTTTCAAAAATTTCTTTTGCTCACGATTCAGGTTGTTGCTGGTGACTATATGGTCATAAGCCGTCAGAAAAAAGCCGCCTGTTCCGCAAGCCGGATCAGTTATGGTTTTATTTGGTTCCGGCCGAATACACTCGACCATTGCCCTGATTAAAGCCCTTGGTGTAAAATATTGACCAGCTCCGCTTTTGGTATCTTCGGCATTTTTTTCCAGCAATCCTTCATAGATTTTGCCTTTGAGATCAGTCCCCATCATAGACCACTTTTCTTTGTCTACCATGTCGATGATTTTGAAAAGTTTGGCAGGGTCTTGAATTTTATTTTGTGATTTGGTGAAAATCTGCCCTAAAGTGCCTTTGGCTTTTGATAGCTCTCCCAGGGTTTTGGCGTAATGGCTTTCCAGTTCCGCCCCTCTTTTTGATTTTAAGTTCTCCCAGGCGAAGCCTTCAGGGACATTTATTTTCCGGTTGTAGGGAGGCTTTGCAAACTCATCCACCATTTTTAAGAAGAGTAAATAAGTGAGCTGTTCCAGATAGTCACCATAACCCACGCCGTCATCTCGCAGGACATTGGCAAAATTCCATACTTTTGATACTATGCTTGATTCGTTACTCATTTGTTAACCTTTTTATATCCTACGGAGATAATGACACCAAGATTGTAATGTTGCCTTTATCGTTTTCATAAAGAAGAATTTCGCCCGTGTTCATTTTTTCTTCCTTCGCCTTCGCTCAGGAGGGGTCTTTTTGATCCGTTCCAGCAATTTTCCCGCGGGTTCCCAGTCAGGTTCTTTGCGGCAGGCTTGCAGCTCGGCATCACTGAGCAACTTGCCTTCAAATGCTTTTTTGAGGATGGATTGACGCAGGGCTTCGGATTTTTCCAGGGCTTCGTCGATGTTTTTTATGGCGTTGTCGCAGACGGAGAGGCGGGTTTCGATTTCCTGGACTATTTGGGTTTGTTCTTGGAGCGAAAGAAGTGGGAATGGCAATTCCTTAATAATTCCAAGATTAATGATGTCCATAGTTGCACCATGGCTTTTTGTAGCATAAAGACTTTTTAGATAAGCACTTTCAAAATAATATTTAAAGAATGTTGGTGTATATGCTTTATTAAGTGATACTTTTATTAATCGTGGATTAATAATGCCAGGTGATATGTTTTTCGGAAGGACTAAAACTTTGCCAACAGTGCCAACAAGACTAATTAAAATATCATCTTGTCGAACAGAACAGGATTTTAATTCATTGAACTTTGTTTCATTTATAAAATAATCTCCAATTTTCCAATCTCCTCCAATGACCTGTTCTTGACCATATATCTTAAACCCATTTTCAACATAAAAAGACTTTTTTAGAGAGGAACCAAATGGACCAGCCTTGATTGCATACTGGTCATGATTTTGGATTTTATCAATCTTAACCCATGCCCAGTATAGAGCTAATTCAGACAACTCTGCAATTTCATCTTTAGTGAAACTTGGTAATTCTTTTATTTTTTTCGGTTTAGTCGGCTTTTTACCGTCCTTACCGTTTGTTTCCCATTCAACAACAGCCTGCTCCCACTTTTGCAGTTGTTTTTCATAGTGCTTTTGTCGTTCTTCTTTGATCTGCTTTAATAGTTCATCAGCAGAAGGCAAATCAGTCTGCTTCTCCCGCCACTCTTTCGTTAACTCCCCCTCAAAGGCTTTTTTCAGAACGGCCTGGCGGTAGATTTCCAGTTTGTCTTTGGCGGTTTTGAGGTTGGCGATGCCGTTATCCAGTTCGCTGAATAGCTGTTCTATTTTGGCGACTATGGCTCGTTGTTCTGGGAGGGGGGCGAGGGGAATACTGATTTTCAGAATATCTCTTTTGGCTAAACTTGGAATAGTTGTACTCTTATCTAATTTCTTGAAATTGAACCCTAAACAAAAATAGTAAATGTATTTTTTGTTGAGAAATGTATTGGGAGAAATGCCAAATGCAGTATCAACATTCCAAAATTTTTGGTTCACAAAAATTGGACTATTTATTGTCCCCTTTCTTCCTATTACTGTTGTTCCTGGGTCACATAAATACTTGTCTGCATAACCAAAAACTCCACCACTTCCATAAATTGGATATTTGCCATTTGAATTTTCCACTTGCTTCTGGTTTTTACCGCTTACAATTTCGCAAACATTCCCCAATTCCACCTCAACCCAATCTTCCCTCATAATTTATTACCTTTTTTAATTTTCCAGCAACCAGTTTTGTCAGAACCAACTCTTTCAAGAAAGTTATTTGCCTTAAGTCTGGAAAGGTAATTTTCAACACTTCGTTTACTGACCTTTAGATTTTCCGCAATCTCCTTAGCGGTTATATTAGAATTGTTATTTATAAGCATCAAAGTTTGTAAAATATTTTCTCCGAAAATAGACCGAAAATAGACCGAACCAACACCGAAAATAGACCGAAAATTATCTTCTTTTTCCTGACCACCATCAGCTTTTTTTCCCGATGCATTATCTGACGTTTTCCCGCGCCTTTTTCCACCCAACTGCTCATCACGATCTTTTTTCCTGAAAATGCTTGTATAAAAACTGTTATGGATGAACTCCACAGTACAACCGCCATGATCCGTAACTGCCTGACGAATTCGTCCAATACCGGTTCCCATCCTTTCAATATAGTCTATACGGTGAAGGAGAGAGGCAATGAGGGGATTACGGGTAACGCTTTTTGTGCCAAACGCTTCGGGTTTCAGATCTGTGGGTAAACCGCCTGGATTAGAAATCTCCACCCGATTCTCAAACACCTCCACCATTACCTGGGAGCCTTTAAAAAAATAATCACGATGACATACGGCGTTAATAATAGCTTCTCGCAATGCCACTTCTGGATAATCAGGCACTTCTTCATGTCTGGTTGATTCTATTTTCAAGGCAATATTAGTATGGCGTTTAACGAACAATATTGCATTATCGATATTATCAACCAGGTTGACCTTAAAATCTTTCCGATCGAGAATATTCACCTTTATGTCACCCTTGTACAAGGCACAAACAACAATGGCATGGTTGAGGATAAAATCTATATCTCTGGCAAAAAACAGCACCCCGGCGTTGGTGAGTTGATTATCTTCTGTGAGGCAGTTTAAATTGCGGAGCAGCGTATTCCTGTCAAGATTCGGACTGATGCCGGATAAATTCAAAAAACGGGAAAAGGCGTTTGGGTCAAAATCCTGCTCAAAATCAGATCGGGCATGTCGCAATTCACCAAATCTGATCCGCCCCTCTTTTTGGAAAAACTCAATAATTTCATTACGGCTCAGTTTTTGCGAATTTGCCCCCATCCGCATAAAAAATCCCTTGGAACAACCATAGGGCTTTTCTCTGCCTTCCGGGATATTCACCTCAATAATATCGTCTATAACATTAACCCGGCATTCCAGTTTCGGTTCAATCTGGCGTAACGTATCCTGAACACGGGATCTTATGCTATTGTCAGTCTTTATCCCTTTGATCTCTCCCGAATCCGACACACCCAAAAGGATGCGACCTCCACCGGAATTCGCAAAAGCACAGACCTCCTCTATAAAGGATTTATCCAGTGTTTGCTTAAATTCAGTGTGATAACTTTCACCTGCCTGAATTAAATTTTTCAACTCGTTATATTTCATCACGCCGCCAGCTTCTCATTGAGTTCATCAATAATATCATTCATCCCATCACCAAAAAGCTGATACATCTTGCCTCTGCCTCCCTGGGCATCAAAAGGCGTATAGTCCAGATCATCTATTTCCACATGAAAACTGGTAATAATATGGTCTTTGAGCATTCTCAGCCAGTTCATCTGTTTTTCGCTGAACTTCAAGGCTCCTGCCTGTTTGCCGAATACCCAATTTTGAAAGTTTTTATCTACTGTTTTGTTATAGGGCGTTAACTGCTTATCAATACCTGTTACTCTGCGGATCAACGAAACCAGGGACATTAACTCATTTTTTGGGCTGTTGCCTTTTACTTCCTCTAACTGGGCGTATGCTTCCCATACATAATGTGGAGCCAATAACGGTTTTTTCAGTTTCAGCTTTTCCAGTAATTCTTTTATCATCTTAAATGTCAGTTCCCGTCTGCGAAAGGGCTGATCATAGAAGATGCTTAGAGCCATGATTTCATCTTTGTTGGCTTTGATATACTCGCTAAAATCTTTTACCACTTCCTCTGCTTTTTCTATGGAGTAGGAATCCCACTGGGCTTTTAACAATTTATCCTGATTAACGGTATCAATAATCTGCTCATGAACTTTTCTTACATTTTCTATGTATTCGTTCAGTTCTCCGGTAAAGGTGGAGGCAGCCTCACCACGGATTTTTTCCAGGTTTTTTTCGACTTTTTTATCAATGGCGGCAGGGGCAACACCCTGATTTTGATTCTGGATTTTTGTTTTTACCGTTTCTGCGGTATCGGGGTCGTAACTGTTCAGCAGGTCTTTTACCGTGCCATTTATGCTTTTACCTTTTGTTAATTCCGCAAACCTGTTTTTTTCATCTTCGCTCAGTTGTTTTTCCAGGCGAATCAGGCGGTTTGCCAAAGTGATAAACAGGTCTTCATCCTGAACACCCATTGCCACAGCTCCCAGCAAATCTTTAAGCAGTACGCCCGGTTTTCTTTCAAGGGGTCGGGAGTCGGTTTTTTTGGATTTTATGGTTCCTACTGCATCGATAATGACAAAATGGCTTTTGGCATGCCTGGCCGTTCTGGTGACTCGTTTCAGGTCATCAAAATTGATGGTTCTGGTTCCTCTGCCTTTCATCTGTTCAAAATAGTTGATGCTTTTTACATCCCGCATAAACAGTAAAACTTCAAGGGGTTTCACATCGGTTCCGGTAGCTATCATATCAACGGTTACGGCGATTCTTGGAGCCCATGAATTACGAAAACGGTTAAGTACCGATTTTGGATCTTCGTCTATTTTGTAGGTGATTTTCTTGCAAAAATCATTACCTTCGTTAAACTCCTCTCTGATGATTTGAATAATATCGTCAGCGTGAGAGTCGGTTTTGGCAAAAACCAGGGTCTTTGGTACTTCAAACTCTCCTGTTTCATCAAAACGATCTGGAAAGATGGTTGGCAGACTGTCCTTGCAGGCTTTGATGATATTGCGTATCTGGCTTGGATTGACGACATCCCTGTCAAGTTTTTTGGCGGTGTATTCGTAGTCTTCGTCAAGGCGTTGCCAGCGTTTTTTGCGAGTTAGCTTCTCTCTTTTGTCAATATATTCTTTGGCTTTTATTTTTGCCCCTGCCTTGCTGATTTCTGTCTCAATGGTAAAGACATCATACGGAACATTTACACCATCGGTTATCGATTCTTCATAAGTGTATTCACTGACTACATTTTCATTAAAGAAACCAAAGGTTCTTTTGTCGGGCGTTGCGGTTAAGCCGATGAGAAAAGCGTCATAATAATCAAGTACCTGTTTCCATAAATTATAAATGGAGCGGTGGCATTCATCTATAATGATGAAATCAAATTGTTCGATGGGGTTTTTTGCTGAATATTCCACCGGCATCGGCCTTTTTTTTTGCCAATGCCAGTTTTTTTCATTGGGGTTTTCCTCCTCAAGCGCTTCTTCCAGTTCTTCACCTTTAAGAATGGAGTAAAGACGCTGAATAGTCGAAATGCAGACCTGTGCATCAGAAGCGATATAACTGGAACTTAAGCGCTGGACATTATAAAGCTCGGTAAATTTTCTATTAT
Source organism: uncultured Desulfobacteraceae bacterium (assembly GCA_964482535.1). GTDB lineage: Bacteria > Desulfobacterota > Desulfobacteria > Desulfobacterales > BuS5 > CAYZXU01. Next base: position 7,029 of record CAYZXU010000028.1, read on the forward strand.
CATCAGTGGGCTGGAATTTTAAAAACTCCTGCTCTGCCTGTTCCCCAAGATTTTTGGTATCCACCACAAACAGGATGCGTTTTGCATCTGCATGTTTGAGTAAACGATAAACAAAGGTGCAGGCGGTAAATGTTTTTCCGGCACCAGTGGCCATTTGAATCAGCGACTTTGGCCGGTTATCCTTAAAGGAGATTTCCAGTTTGTTGATTGCGATGATCTGAGCAGGGCGTAAGCCCTCTTCGTTTAATCGCGAAAGATTTTTTAATCTTGACCGTAATGTTTCTGCCTGGTCAAACCATTCCATGAGCGTTTCAGGCTTATGGAAATGAAAGAGAGGTCTTGATCTTGGCTTTGGATCACGATAATCGGTAAATCTTGTGAGTATACCGGTGGACTCGTAAACAAAAGGTAGAGGTTCCTTGTTAAGATTATATTTTAATTTTGCTTTGGCATAGTATTTAGCCTGATCTTCATGGGTTGTAAGTTTTTCTCCTTCTTCAACGCGTTTAGCCTCAATAACGCCAACCGGTTTTCTGTTTACAAATAATACATAGTCAGCAGGTCCAGCATCTGTTTGATATTCCAGAACTGCCACCCCTTTAGCGGCAGACAAGTCAACTTGTTTTTTCGATTGCACCACCCATCCGGCAGCTTCCAGCATCCTGTCGATTTTGTCTCTTGCTATTTGTTCAGGGTTTTGATTTGTCATCTTGAGATGCTTTTATTTATACATACAAAAAAAACCGTGTCTTCCAATACAAGTTTCGGATTCTCCCCTGATTTCATGCGTAAATCCGATTTGTTTATAAATACGAGATCTGCAAGAAGCTCATCTTTTGTAAAATTATCGGATTTTCTGAATATTTGATAAACAGGGTAGGGGTTTCCGGGGTTTTTAGCTATAACAAGATCTGATGAAATTTTTGCCTTTGCCGGTTTCTTTTTTTTCTTCTTCTCGGAAGGGTCATCATCTTCTTCAGGGGAAAAATTTTTTTCCCATTCCGCAAACCGGTTTAAAAGCGCCTGGTCATGCTCTTTTATCAGGGGTATAATTTTATTTTTAAAGTCATTATACTGGACACTCCTGTTCCATATAGTTCCATTGGAGTTTTCAATAAAATCTTTAACGATTAGAAGCTTTCTAATCTGGTTTGTCATTGCAGCGAGGAGCTGCAGGGGATGACTGATTTCACCGCCGGCCAGGAGTGAATTTAAGTAAAAAACAGCATTCTCTGTGTTACGGTCTGTGACAGCATTGGTAAATTCATATATGGGGTCTTTTTTTGTACGCTTTAAAACCTGATTGACATCATCTGTTGTTATTTTTTCCCGGTTTCCGATATAAACTACAAGTTTCTGAAGATTGTTGCAGAATGTTCGCAAATCAAAGCCGGTCATCTCACTCATTGCTCTAAATGCTGCCCCGTCTATTTTTTTCCCACCCTCAGCCAGGATCTCTTTTGCTTTTTCCCTCAGTACTCCTTCCTGAGCTGTTTTATCAACCCTGCGCTCTCCTTTTGGAACAGAGCAGTCTATAATAATCCCTTTTTTTTTAATTGTTTTAAATAAAAGCCGTCTCTTATCAACCATGTCCGTGGTGATAATTAAATGATTTCCTTCAGGAAAACCTTTTTCAACAGCCTGTTGCAGCGCATTGCCCGTGTCTTTTGCTTCGGGTATGGCAAGACCGCCGGTAATACAATATTTTATAATATCATCAAACCACTTTACATCATTCCCAAACTGAGCTTCTATTTTTAATGCCTTTTTCCTGTTCTGCCTGCTTATATCCTCATAGCCAAGATGTAAAAGACCAAGGAGGTTTAGAATAAGCCTTGCGCCTTTTTTAATATTATTTTCATCACAGGCTTTTTTTGCCTTTTCCAAAATAATTCCATGATCCTGCTTTGAATAGAATATTTTTGAATCTGTTATCCCAACTACCTTTGTGCCAGGCATAAGGGAGTACGTGTTGACACGTTGCACTGCATCATAAATATTTTCATTTGCTCCGTCTATGGGTTCATAGTTGAATTTTTTTTGTTCCCCCGGGAGCAGAAAATCCAAAATGGAATTGAGGGCTGATTTATAGAGCATCTCTTCTCCGTAAATCAGGCATACAGGGTAAAATTTTGAGGATTGATCCAGATATTTATTTAATTCTTTGTAAATTATTTCGGGCATGGGAGTTTACAGGTTATGTTTTTTTCTGTTGCTTAAAATAATTATCATAACAAGGGCTGTCAGCGCAAAGCAGCAGCCTATTACCTGGGCTGAAGATAAAAGGCCAAAGAAAGTTTCGCCTCTAAAATCGCCCCGGAAAAATTCGATAATAAAACGGGTTGCTCCGTATAACAACACATAAAGCCAGAAAATATGCCCGTCAAATTTTTTTTTGTTTTTGAAAAACCATAGAAAACTGAATATGCAAAGGTTGCCCAAGGCATGATAAAGCTGTGTGGGATGAAGGTAAACACCTGTGGGCGCAAGAGATTCAGGTGAAGTAAAAACAACTGACCAGGGCAGATCGCAGCTTTTCCCATAACAGCATCCTGCTGAAAAACAGCCCAGTCTTCCAAAAAACTGACCTGCTGCAAGGCTGGGTGCCAGAATGTCCATGGTTTTTGTTATCTTCATCTTTTTTTGTTTTATATATATTATGGAGACGATGAGCGCAAAAATAAAACCGCCGTAAAATACAAGCCCCCCGTGCCATATTTTAAATATTTCCAGGGGGTTTTCTGTAAAAAATTTTAAATTTACAGTTATGTAAAATAACCGCGCGCCGATTATAGATGAAATTAAAATATAAAAGGCAAGATCCATGATTTTTTCAGGATCTTCACCCATCCTTTTTGCCTCATGTTTTGCGATAAAAATACCCGCCAGAAACCCGAGAGCCACAAAAAAGCCATAGGTTCGTATATGAAGACAGCCTATATGTATAAGTGTTGGATGCATACTGTTTTTTTTATTCTGGAAGCCTGCCGGATAAAATGTGCAAAGCAAAAATAGTCATGCCTATTGAAATAGCGCTGTCTGCAACATTAAAAGCCGGCCAGTGAAGATTTTTTATATAAAAATCTAAAAAATCCACTACTTTTCCCATGCGAAGCCTGTCAATGAGGTTACCTGCTGCGCCGCCTAAAATCATTGCCAGACCCGTTAAAAGCATTTGATGTGTTTCCGGTGTTTTTAAATAAAAATATAAAACCATGCCTGCTGCCAGCAATGAGACAACGATAAAAAGCAGGGCTCTAATCACCGGACCCTGGTTTGCCATTAACCCGAAGGCTCCTCCGGGGTTGAGAAGATGTGTCAGATTGAAAAAACCCGGCACTATTTCAACAGTGTGATAAAGGGGCAGATAGTGCTCGACTGCAAATTTGGTGACCTGATCAATTAATATGACCAGACCTGCAATAAAAATGAGCTTTAGATATTTACCCCTTTTGTTGGAAACCGACCGGTCCTTTAGATCATGATTCAAGATTTTCTATAACCCCCAGGCACCGGCTGCAAATAGCAGGATGTTCGCTGCTGTCCCCCACGGAAATATCATATATCCAGCACCTCTCGCATTTTTTCCCCTTTGCAGGTTCAATGAGAATTGATATCTCTTCAGAACCGCTTTCTTTATCATCTTTGCTGTTCTGAATGGGTTTATTATCTTTAATCAGATTAACATTGGAAACTATAAAAACAGATTTTAAATCTTTTGCATATGGAAAAAGAATATCATAAATTTCTTCTTGTGCGCTGATTATAACAGACGCGTCGAGAGAATGACCTATCTTTTTTTTTGTCCTTGCCTCTTCAAGAGACTTTGTAACCTGGCCTCTGACATTGATAATCCTTTCCCATCTTGCAGCCAGTTCAGTATTAATCCATGTATCATTTATCTTGGGCAGTTGGGCAAGATGCACGCTGTCTTCCCTGTCTTTTTTGCCCGGCATGTACGACCACATCTCTTCTGCGGTAAATGCCATTATTGGAGCCATGATTCTTATAATCGTATCAAGCTGAAGGTGCATAACGGTCAGTGCGCTTCTTCTTTCCGTTGATTCAGTCGCCGAGGTGTACAGCCTGTCTTTTAAGATATCAAGATAAAATGCGGAAAGATCAAGTGTGCAGTAATTATAAAGCGCATGGTAAATGACATGAAACTCATAGGTATCATAGGCTGCAAGCGCTTTTTTTGTCAATTCCTGAAGCTTGTGAAGGGCGAATTTGTCAATATCCGGCATTGATTCATATGCGACCATATCTTTTTCAGGATTAAAATCATTCAGGTTGCCCAGAATAAATCTGCCAGTATTTCTGATTCTTCTGTAGGCATCACTGAGCTGTTTTAAAATATTTTCAGAAATGCGTATATCGTCTTTGTAGTCCGATGCGGCAACCCACAGGCGCAGGATTTCTGCTCCGTACCTGTCAATAATCTTTTTCGGGGCAATAACATTTCCAATGGATTTGGACATTTTTTTACCCTTTGCATCTACAACAAACCCATGGGTCAGCACAGATTTATATGGAGCCGCATTTCGGGTGCCCACTGCAGTGAGGATTGAGCTGTGAAACCAGCCCCTATGCTGATCGCTGCCTTCAAGATAAAGATCCGCAGGCCATCTCAGGTTTGGGCGCTGTTCAAGTACTGCGGCATGGCTTACTCCTGAATCGAACCACACGTCGAGTATATCCTCTTCCCTGCCAAAAGATTTGCCGCCGCATTTTTGGCACTCAGCTCCGTCATAGATGAGTTCCTCTGTATCTTTTTCAAACCAGATATCTGCGCCGAATTTTTCAAACAAAGCATATACATGGTCTATAGCCTTTTGATTAATATGTATTTCACCGCAATCTTTGCAATAAAACAGTGCAATGGGAACGCCCCAGGAGCGCTGCCTTGAAACGCACCAGTCCGGCCGGTTTTCAATCATGCCATAGATTCTGTCTCTGCCCCATTGGGGAATCCATTTTACATTATCTATTTCGGCAAGTGTTTTTTTTCTTAAATCAGTTTTGTCCATGGATATAAACCACTGGGGAGTTGCCCGGAAAATAACAGCTTTTTTGCAGCGCCAGCAGTGCGGGTAGGAATGTTTTAAACCTCCTGATGCCAGCAGAGAACCGTTTTCCTGTAATTTGGCGATAATCTCTTTGTCTGCCTTAAATACAAACTGACCTGAAAAAAAATCTGCCTCATCTGTGAAACATCCCCTGTCATCCACAGGAGAAAGAGGTTCCAGATCATATAGAAGAGAGACCTCATAATCTTCACGGCCGTGCCCGGGGGCTGTATGAACACAACCTGTTCCGGTATCCAGGGTTACATGCCTTCCAAGGATAAGCATGGATGTTCTGTCATAAAATGGATGAAGGCATTCTTTGCGTTCAAGAATAGAAGCATTAAATTCAGCGATAGTTGAATAATCATCAAATCCAAATGTTTCCATGCAGTTCGCAACAAGCTCTTTTGCAAGTATTAATATCTCCCCATTGCCGTTATCAACCGCCGAATATATAAAATCGGGGTGCAGACATACCGCAAGATTTGCAGGAAGAGTCCACGGGGTTGTTGTCCATATGACAACAGAGACCTTTTTGCCTGATAGTCCAGGTATCTCGGATCCGAGATCATCTTTTAAAGGAAATTTAACAAAAATTGAAGGGGATTTTTCATCCGCATACTCTATCTCTGCTTCAGCCAGGGCTGTTTTACAACTGCAACACCAGTATATCGGTTTTTTACTCTTAAAGAGGCTTCCTTTAAGAGCAAATTTGCCGCATTCAGCAGCAATGGTTGCTTCATATTTATAATCCATGGTGAGATAGGTATTATCCCACTCGCCCATTACTCCAAGCCTTTTAAATTCATCACGCTGGATATCGACATACTTTTCCGCATATTCTCTGCATAACCTGCGGATTTCGGTTCTGGTTTTTTCCTTCTTTTTTTTTCCAAGCTTCTTGTCAACATTATGTTCAATGGGTAGACCATGGCAATCCCAGCCGGGCACATATTCTGCATTAAATCCTGACATCTGTCTGGAACGGACAATAATATCCTTTAATATTTTATTTAAAGCCGTGCCCATATGGATATTGCCGTTTGCATATGGAGGGCCGTCGTGCAGAATAAACTGCTCCCTGTCTTTGGAAACAGTTCTTATTTTTTTATATAATCCGTCTTTCTCCCATGATTTTAATTGCTCAACTTCACGCTTGGCCAGCTTGGCCTTCATGGGAAACTTGGTAGACGGGAGGTTAAGAGTATTTTTATAATCCATTGAATCCTCCGAAAAGATTGTTTTTTATCAAACTTTTTAAATTACTCTCCGACCCTGTGTATGTCAAGAAATTTGAACGACTCTTAAGTCTTCTGATTTAAAAAAAGAGGGGAGGTGAAAGCAAATATTTTTTTATACGTCTTAATCTGACTTGATCGATTTTTGACAGTTTGAAAGGGCGAGATAAAATGCGCCCACAGCGAGTTCAGCGCAATGGACCTCTTCGGGCTGCAGGGTCTCAAGGTATTCAACTACAGCTTCAGGATTAATACTCCAGGCTTCATCAACTGTTTTACCTTCTGCCATGCATGCAACTACATTACCGCAGGCATTCGTATTCATGCATCCGTTAATATTAAAAGATGCTGATATAATGCTACTATCTTTCAAAGTTAAAAAAAATTCAACCGTGTCACCACATTCACCTGTCTTTATGCCATATCCATCAGGATTCTCAATAATTTCACGCTTATCCCTGCTAAGCGCCATTTCAAGATAATGTAAAGAATGATCCTGCCAAAAATTAAATTTTTTGCCTTTCATGTTAATTTTTTTAAAAACCTCCTGTAAAAAAACCCTGACCCTGCATGATCTTTAAGCAAGGGCATAGGAAAGATTTATGTTAGCTTCACTTTGTTTCTTGGGATGTATTATAATATCTATATCTTGATCCAAGGCACACAAAAAAGAAAACAGACGTTCCATCGAAAAACCGTCAAGCTTACCATTTCGAAGAGCAGATATTTTAGGTTGGCTAACTTTTAAGATAGCCCCAGCTTCTTTTTGTGTTAACTTTCTTTCCTCAATAATATCGTAAAGCATTGAGGCTATTTTAGCTTTTGCAAGCCGATCTTCTGGATTATCTAATCCTAACTCTTTGAAAACATTACCCGAATCTTTTTTAAATTTTATATTATTCTTCATTTTTTTTCTCCTGAGCTAATATTTGTGCTTTATGAAGCCTTTTTCTAATAAGTTCGATATCCAGCTTGGGAGTTTTGATAGGAACTAACAATTTATTTTATGTCCTTTGTATTCATAATAGCATATATCCCATATTGGGGATATATATACAAGACATAATTTTTTGAGCGAATCTTTAAAATCGGTAATGTTCGGTCAGGTTTTTGCATAAATTTTGGTTGACAATTTATCTGCTAATCGGGTATAGATACTTATATGTCAGCAAGAAGCTGTGTTTGTAAAAAATAAAAAACAATAATTAAATTAATCAGTTAATAAAGCCAGGAAGGTTTAAAAAGGCCGAAGAATGCCTTGTAAATCTTTCTGGCTTTTTTTTTTGGGCTTTTTTTGTTTTCAGAAACCGATAATACTTTAAAACGGGTTTTTAATATGCGGTTTGTTATATCTTTTTTTGTTTTTATATCAATTAGCAGTCTTTTTTTATCAGCCGCCTTTGCAAAAGAAAATATTGTAAAGCAGGATTTAAACAAAGATGGAAAAATAGACAGGGTCGTTCATTATGACAGAGCCGGAAATATTTTAAAACTGGAGGTGGACAGTAACGATGACGGAGAAATGGACAGGTTCCAGTATTACAAAAATAGAGTTCTAATACGGCTTGAATCGGACACGGATCATGACCGGCAAATAGATAGCCTCAACTATTTTTGCAAAGAAAAACGTATCCGTCAGGAAAGGATGAATGAATCAGGCAAATTGTATCAGATAACATATTTTGATGATAATGAACGGGTCTTAAGAATCGAAAAAGATTCCATGGATGACGGCAGGTTTGACACTCTTTATTATTTTAGGGAGGGGAGTCTTTTTTCTTCCACAAAAGATGCAAATGGAGACGGTAAAATAAACGTATGGCAGACCTTTAAAAACGACAGACCTGTTGAAAGAAGAGTCGATGATGATGCTAATGGAGTTATGGAGAGGATAATCGAATATGATGATGAAGGTCTTCCCTTTAAAAGCAGGCATGATCTTGACAGAGACGGGCGGATGGAGACCTTCCGTTTTTATCAAAAAGGGGTAATTTCGCTGCAAAAAAAAGATCATGATCATGACGGCAGGTTTGAAATCGTCACCACCTTTAAAAACAGCGAACCTTTTAAAGAGCAAAAAGATACCAACCAGGACGGCATATATGACATTGTTATGGATTTTAAAAACGGAAAGCTGTTTTACCAGACCAAAGATACTGATTTTGATGGAAAAAGCGATTTTTTCTGCTCTTTTGATGATAATGGACTAATTAAAAAGATAGAGGAAGATACAAGATTGACCGGAAAAATTGACAGGATAAGAACATATGCCAGGGGCAGGCTTGTCAAAATAGAATATGATGCAGATGGAGATCAATTTCTTGAAACAGTCTCATATTTTAAGAAAGAAAAACTTTTTCTCCAGACAGAGGATAAAAACAGGGATCAAAAACCTGATATTAAAATATATTTCAATAAAAAAGGAGAAAAAGAAAAAGTTGAGAGCGACACCAATTTAAACGGAAAGACCGACACATGGCAGTACTACAGGTCGGGCCGTATATTCAGACTTGAAAAAGACGAATCGGGAAACGGCAGAACAGACCTTAAGGTTTTTTATAAAAACAGCCAAAAAGACAGGGCTGTCAGGGACACTGACAATGACGGCCGTTTTGAAACAACCGAGTGGTTTAATAAAGATAAGTGGTCTGTTATTGTCGAACTGGACCAGGATATGGATGGTTCTCCTGGGGCAAGACTTTATTACCTTGATAAAGTTCTGCGGCAAAAAGAGATAGATGAGAATAATGACCATATCATGGAGTTCAGAGAATTTTACGACGAAAACGGAAAACTGACTAAAAGTGAAGAAGACGAAGGAAATACCGGCACTATAAACATCACATGGTACTATGACGATAAAGAAAATGCCATGCGCGCTGAAAAGGATAATAATGGAGACGGGAAAATAGATACCTGGTATTTTTATCAAAAGCAAAATCTTTATGCCGTAAAAGAGGATACAAATAATGACGGAAAACCGGATATATGGGAAGAATACGATGATGCCGAAGCGCTTGTCAAATGCGAAAAGGATCTCGATTTTGACGGAAAACCGGATGTTGAAGATGTTGCAGCTAAAGAATAAGGAGAAATAATTATGTTCGATTTTCTTGCAAAAGGCGGAATGATTGTAATCCCGATACTGTTATGTTCAGTTCTTGCCCTTGCCATATTTATTGAGCGGATAATCAATTTTGCCAGTATGCGGCGCAAAGGAAGCGGTCTTGCTGAAAAAACAGCCCGTTTTTTAGAACAGGGAGATGAGAAGCAGGCTCTTGAAGCTGTTAATGGAAGCGATTCACCAATGGGCAATGTTTTATCCCAGGCAATGAGAGTAAAGGATTATGACAGGGAAACCATTGAAACGGTTATCGTGAATGCTACGGAACAGGAAATAAGAGGGCTTTCTACTTATCTCCAGGCCCTTGCAACCATCGGAAATATTGCCCCGCTGCTCGGGCTGCTCGGCACGGTCATCGGAATGATCAAGGCATTTATGGTAATCCAGCAGATGGGCGGGAAGGTGAATGCCGCTGTTTTGGCAGGTGGAATCTGGGAGGCAATGCTGACAACAGCCCTTGGACTGGCGGTGGCTCTTCCCACCATAGTGGCTCACAGCTATCTCCTTGCCCAGGTGGACAGGTATGAAGCCCGTCTTCAGAACGGTTCTGTTTTATTTATCAAAGCCCTTGGGCCGGAAAAAGGGTAAGGGAGAGTATATGCTTGTTCACAGGAAAAAAAAACCGGTATATCAGATACAGGCGCCTCTTACCCCTTTAATAGATATAGTCTTCATGCTCTTGATCTATTTTCTTCTCACCACCAATTTTATGGTCGATGAAGGGATAAAGATCAAACTCCCCCAGGCCCGTGCTTCTTCTCCCCAGACGCAAAAGGAGATCACGGTATATGTGGACAAACAGGGGAATGCCTTTATCGAAAATATAAAGTTTTCCTATGGCGATCTTTTTAAAAACCTGAAAGAAAAAATCGGCGGGCGCCAGGACGTACTGGTTGTTATCAAGGCAGACAGAGCCGTGATACTCAATAAAGCGGTTAAAGTTATGGATATGGCCAAAGCAGCCGGCGCGGGGAGATTATGTCTGGCAACAGAAAAGGAATAGGCACCATAAGCTTTGGGCTTGAAAATAATAAAAAGCCGAAACGGCTGTTTAGATACCTTATTATTATCTCCCTGTGCATTCACATGGCGATATTTTTTCATATTGCCGGGATATACAAGTCCAAAACATTAACACATATAGAATTTACCCTGGCGAATATATCAAAAGCAGCTGTGCGCAGTATTCCCAGGCCAAGGGCAAGACCTAAAATAGTCTCTCAGCCTGATAAGATTAAACGGATTCGAATCCGAAAAAGAGTCGTTCCGCACTTTAAACCTGTGAAAATGGATAATGCAAAAGATCTGCCCAATTCCCTCGCAGAGAGTATCAGCATGCCGGAGGTCCCGGATGGTAAGGGACTAAAAATTTCAGACTGGCAGCCCGGATCCATGACAGGCGTAAACGACTATTTTACCCCCAATGACTATTTTGACATGGTGAGACTCAAAATAGAAAGCTGTAAAAAATATCCTGAAGCTGCCAAATTAAAACATATTGAGGGAAGGGTTGAAGTTCGGTTTGTGATAGCAGCAAACGGGCAGGTATCCTCCTTAAAAATCGTAAAACATGCAAGACACAGCAGCCTTGGGAAGGCTGCTCTGGATGCGGTAAGAAATGCAGCCCCCTTTCCAAGGCCGCCACCGAGCCTGTTCAAAGGTCCTCTTCATATTGAGCTGACTATTTTGTTTGAGTTGACGTAATGGCAATAACGCTGAAAAAGGAAAATAACTCTGAAAAATCATTTAAATAACAATAACCTGAAGAGAGAGATCGGTCTCTTTTCAGCAACGATCCTGGTGGTTGCAAACATGATCGGCACCGGGATATTTACCACCTCCGGCTTTATCATGGAGGAACTCGGCAGCCCTCAAAGCATGCTTCTTTGCTGGCTGCTCGGGGGGATATTTGCCCTCTCCGGAGCCCTTTGCTATGGAGAACTCGGTGCAATGTTCCCCAAGGCAGGCGGTGAATACATTTTTTTACGAGAGAGTTATGGCAAAGGCATGGCCTTCCTATCTGGCTGGATATCTCTAATCGTGGGATTCTCTGCCCCGATTGCCGCCGCGGCCATTGCCTTTGCCTCCTATCTCTTGAGTGCCCTGCCGGTCTCGTTTGGTTTTAAAACTGCGGTTTCCCTTGGGGGGATAGATATCATTATAATATCGCCGGTCACCATGTTGGCTGTGGCAATTATTATTATCCTTTCACTGGTTCATTATCACAGCCTCTTATTGGGAAGCCGCATCCAGAATGGTTTAACCATCTTCAAAATAGCCCTTATCTGCGTTTTTATTATAGCGGGATTCTGTTTCGGAAGCGGTTCAGCCGCCAACCTGTCAGGGGAATTGAAACTCGGCTCGATCTTTTCCGACAGTTTTGCCGTCTCCCTGATCTACATCTATTTTGCTTACAGCGGCTGGAATGCAGTCGCTTATCTTGGTGGAGAGATCAAAAATCCAGGCAGAAATATTCCTGTTTCTCTTTTTGTCGGCACGTTTCTGGTGCTGGGTTTTTATCTTCTCTTGAATATGATTTATATCTACGCCCTTCCTGTAAAAGAGATGAGCGGAGTTCTCGAAGTGGGAAAGACAGCTGCGGTTTCGTTATTCGGGGATAATATCAGCAGATATTTTGCAGCAGCAATTGCCATGGGCATTCTATCCGCTGTCAGCGCCATGATCATGACCGGCCCGCGGGTCTATTATGCCATGTCAAAAGACGGTCTTTTTTTTGAACTTTTCGGCAAATTGGATAAAATTCACAAAACACCGGCCTGTTCCATTTTCCTGCAGGCGGCGCTTGCCATTATCATGGTTGTTACTTTTGCCTTCGATAAACTCCTTTTATACATCGGATTTACCCTGGCGGTTTTCGCCATGCTGACAGTAGTCGGAATGATAGCACTCAGGATAAAAAGACCTTTCATGGAGCGCAGGTACAAAACATTTGGGTATCCCCTTACACCACTTTTATTTATCCTGGGCAACCTGTGGATTATCTTTTTTTCCATCAAGGAAAGGCCGGTTGTCTCTCTGTTCGGCCTGGGAACAATAGGGATAGGCGGATTAATTTATTTATATTTTAAGAAAAGCGGCAGCGGTATCCGTATCCCAGGCCGTAGAGATCCAATGAAGATAATTGCAGTATGCAGGGAGGTAATAGAAAAAACAGGCATGAAGTAAAAAACAAAGAAGTAGAGAAGGCAGCCATCCCCTGCCAGGGTTTGCAGGCCGCCTTCTCAGTGAAGCCCCTCGGGGTCGATGTGTGCTTCGGTTATATTCTTACCACCGAAGTATTTCCTCGTCAACCAGCCTTTGCCTGCCCGTCCCGAGGCGGATACTCACTAAAAGGTTTTAATTTATTTTTCAACAAACCTTAAGGAGGATAGTTATGCAAAAAATCAGGTGTTTAATTGCACTTTTGATTTTTTGCGGGCTCATGTTTTCGCAGGTATGGGCTCACGATTACTGGATTTTGCCGGCGACTTTTCACCCGGCTGAAAACACAATACTTGAAGTGGCCTTCACCTCTGGTCACGGTTATTTTGAACCGGCTGGAACTCATCGGAAACAAAAAAACCCGAAATCCTTGTCAGAATTTGGGGTTTCGGTTGTTATTGGATTATGTGGGATTATAGTTTGGCGGAGAGAGAGGGATTCGAACCCTCGAACCAGATTTCCCCAGTTACTCGCTTAGCAGGCGAGCGCCTTCAGCCAGCTCGGCCATCTCTCCATGAGGTCTTTATACTTTAATTTATGGCGGAGGGAGTAGGATTCGAACCCACGGAGCCGTTAAGCTCAACGGTTTTCAAGACCGCCGCCTTCAACCACTCGGCCATCCCTCCAAAATATTAAAAAACCCATATGGGATTTTTTAGCTTAAATTACTTATTTTTTTAACCAATAAATTAGAGTGAATGATAAAAAAAACTATATAACATTAAGACTTTTTTCAGTCAATATATTAATTGTTACTTAGCCATCGGTTTTACTTTTTAAGAGTTTTTTATGGCATTCCCTTCCGTAAAATCTTGCGAAACGTCATATGCAGCCCAATTTGAAGCGTCAGGCTCCGGAAGCTGTTTGATTTTTTCTATCAGCTCTTCACGAATCATTTCTGTTAGTTCGAGTTTAGGCCTTTGATGTTTTGTATCTGCAATATCCTTTAATAAGCCTGAGAATAATTTTTTAATCGGACCAACCATCCTGGAAGGCTTTACCCCTGAATCTTTTACAATGCCGGTCATTTCGTCAATCAGGTTCATGATATTATTAGCTTCATTATCTGCCGCCTGTGTCACAATTTTCTGCAGCCCCTCTTTTGAATAGGTCGATATCTCTTCTATGACCGTATGTTCTACGGATATTGTCTTTTCATAACTGTAATCAGCCGCTATTCCGGAGATTGAATCCAGGTTGACAACTTTCATTGCCTTCTTCGCAGCTTTAGATAAATCCCCACCGGATAAAAGGTTTGTCATTATTTTATCAATGGATTTTATTGCCTTTTTGATATCCCGCATTTCCTGCTTGTCAAGATCCCCTTCAACAGATATGGAAAATGATCCATTTTTTTCATATTCAAAACTATTATTCACAGCAGTGGTATAATTATTTAGCTCCATTGAATACTTATCAGAAATGCCGGAAAATTTTTGATATGAAATGTCTGAATAGTTAGAATAAAGTGCCTGGATTTGTTTTTCCGATGACAGGGTTACCTTGTCGCCATCTTTAGTGAAAATAGTTATATCCTTATTCTGCTGCTCGGACATGGAAATACTGTTTAACTCCCTGCAACTATAATTTGATGCATTGAAATCCATGCGGGCAGTTAAATTGGGCTGATATGAATTTATTTCGTTCATTTTAGCCTGCCTCCTTAATTATTTTAAAGATTTTTATAATACTATTATAATACTATCGGTATGATTTTATAAAAACTTTAATAGATTTTTTGCATCACTGTTTTGATAAGACTGAAACGAATCTGTTATTCCCAGGGCTTTTTTCCTGTCTGTTTTTCTCTGGAAATGCAGGGTGTTGGTATCCTGAGAAACATGGCCGGCTTTCCACAAACGCAATAGTACATAAACTTAACGAAGGGGCTGAGCCATTTTGCCTTATTTCTGGAAGCAACGCAAATTGGACACACAGAGTCACAAAACTTTCCTATTCCTTTTATATTGCTCATTGTTAAGCTCCTTTCTGATGTAGTCTTATTTTTTCAACGTACTGTATATATCACCGAGTCGAGCGTGATTGCTCGCAGTGACAGCATGTTTTTTTCTTGACAACAAATTATAGGATGAATACAATATTGTTTATTAATGTCGTTCTCTTTTTAATTACATATTATTTTAAATAATCATTTCATTCAAGTCTTTTGTTTTTTTGTGCAAAGATTTCTCTTTATCTAAATTCTAATATAACTTTAGGTTAGCTACCCGTGTTTAATTATCAGTAAATTGATTTTATCAGGGTTGTGCAAAACTATTTTTTATTTAATGAATTTTATTCATTAAATATGTATCAATAACATAATTAATAGAATTAATTTAAACAACGGCAATAAAAGGGTTCTGCAAAAATCTTAGCACGATTTTTTTAGGTTCCGGTTTTTCAATAGACTGAGGATGGCAGAACAAATCAACATAAACAATAAAATTGAAGGAGGAAAAAGATGCTTAAAAGACTATTTGTATTGGTTTTTGTTTTTTGTCTGATATCAGTTTTTGGGTTTCAAGGCTCATCATATGCAGGCGATCCTGACTGGAGGACGAAACAGGATGCCGCGTTTGAAAAGCTCGACGTAGAACCAGGGGATATAATAACGAGAGAAAATGACCTTGCCAAGGCAGAAACATTGCTTCCCAAGTATCTGTATAAGTGGTTTGCAAGGGGAGACATAATGGATCTTGAGATAAGGGACTGTAAGTACGATCTGTCCCATGATGACTATTGGCGAAAAGCAAGCGAGGAAAACAGAGGCAAATATGCAATTGATGAAAAAGGCTCAATTATAGATATAGCAACCGGCAAATATCCTGTTTTTGTCAATGGTGAGCCTTTTCCTGCAGATACAATAGACATGGCCGGTGGTAGCAAGTCAGCTTCAAAAGTAATGTATAACAAGCTTCTTGTCAAATACAGGACAGGCAATTTTAAGTTTAACCATATTGTTTTGTGGATAGATTTTAAGGGTGGGCTTGAAAGAATTGTTGAAGCCTACTGGGCTACCTATTTTTACTGGGGCAGAAAGGGCGGTCCTGTAAAAAATCCTGAAAACCTCGAGATGCGTGATATGACCATAGCAGTAGCTCCCTTTGACATGGCGGGCACAGCCCAGCTTTCATTAAGGACTCTGGGCACAAAAGATGATCAGGTTTATGCCTATGTTCCTGCAATAAGAAGGGTAAAAAGACTTTCCGGTGCCAACAGATCAGACCCCTATATGGGATCTGAGGCTATCTTTGATGATGCATATGGCTGGAACGGCTTGAACACCTCCATGGATTGGACATATAAGGGCAAAAGAACCGCCCTTCTCTGGCTTCCTGAATGGGTTTCAGAATATTCATTTCAAATGACAAAACAGCCAGACGGATCATGGGAAGGGATGACTCCTTCCATGAATTACGGCTTTGAAACCCCTGGATCAACATGCGCAACATGGGCGGCAACGAATGCTGTATGGGTTCCAAGAGAGTTTTATGTTGTTGAAGGATATCCAAGAGATCCTTATTACAGTAGTGGCATAACACAATACTGGGTTGATGTGGCAACGCATTATATCTGTTATAAATGGTCTCACGATAAGGCAGGAGAATTCTGGAAGGGGGTCTGCCTTCAGCCATGTCATGTGAGATGGGGAGATGATAACAGTTACGGGCTGTTAGGCCAGGTGTCTGATATGATCTGTGACGATAAGCTTCAGCATGCCACCAATATTAAAGGCGGCTGCGGAAAGGTGAACGGATCAAGTGAATTGAAAATCATTTTTGACGATCCCAAAGTTACGCCCAGGATGCTGACTGTGGAAAAGATGAAGATGTGGACGAAATAAGCGTTTAGCCCGGATTTTTCAGACATGGGAATCCGGGCAATTTATATTCAACCGGTTTGCTGCTTATGTAATGCAACTCATGT
>CAYZXU010000029.1:0-8497 GCA_964482535.1 uncultured Desulfobacteraceae bacterium
CATTATGTGGGCAATCTGTTGATATATGTAAAGAAAATGCAATTACCCTGAATGAAAAAGAATGCAGGCCAGAAATAGATTATAACCTTTGCATAAAATGCGGGGAGTGTATAAAAAAATGCCCCACAGGAACTATTTTTGAAAAAAAAGCAGGTTTCAGGATTTTCCTTGGAGGAAAACTGGGAAGGCATCCACGACTGGCTGAAGAACTTCCAGGCATCTTTACTGAAGATGACACCCTGAAAATTGTAAAACAATGTATCGATTATTATAAAAAAAACAGCAAAAACGGCGCACGATTTGCGAATGTATATCATCGCCGAGATTTTTTTAAAGACTCTGAATAAAGCGCCAGGAGGTCTACATTCGTTTCTTACATAAGGCTAAAACCTTCCAGCCTGGGCAAAAGGGATGTAACATGCTTGATTTTAACAAACTTGATAAACTCAAACAAAAACTGGATTCTTTTCGTCCCCTTTTACAAGAGATTGTAGAAAATCTGCATGAAGATCTTATACTGCGCTGGACATACAATTCCAATGCCATTGAAGGTAATGCTCTTACATTAAAAGAAACCAGGGCTAAAACAGATTAATCATGTCTCCACATTTTTTCTGTGTCGCCACATGGAGCTTTGTATTACAATCAGCTATGGAGAGACCGACTTCACAGAGAGCTTTATCAGGGGTATTGTTCTTGCCGCTAAGATGGGCTAAAATCACATGGTCAAGTTGATCATGTTTTATCTCTTTTAGCAGTTTTTTTGAATCAACATTGGACAGATGGCCAGTTCTTCCCTTAATCCGCTGTTTGAGATACCAGGGATATGGTCCGTTAGAAAGCATTTCCGGATCATGGTTTGCTTCAAGAACCAATAGAGAGCTTCCTTTAAGGTGTTCCTTAACCATGGATGTGGCAATGCCCAAATCTGTTGCTATTCCAACTTTAATATTGTTTTTTTTAACTGTAAATCCTGTAGTGTCTGCAGCATCGTGGGATATGGAGAAGGGATGAATCTTTAACTTGTTAATTATAAAGGATGAGCCGCACTCAAAATTTTTTTTATTATCAATATTTCCAAGTTGTGATGATGCAGCCTGAAGTGTTTTTTTATTTATATAAACCGGTAAATCATAACGACGGGCAAGGACACCGACACCTTTAATATGATCACCATGTTCATGGGAAACAAGGATGGCATTGATATCTTCCGGCTTAATACCCCTTACCTTAAGCCTTCTTTCTATTTCAACCCCACTGAATCCTGCATCTATTAGCAGGGATGTAACACCGTCGGAGACAAATATTGCATTTCCTCTGCTGCCACTTGCAAGTACACATACTGACAGCCCAACTTTTTTTTCACTTAAACTCTGTTCGGTAAAAATTTCTTTACTGCCTGTATCATTACTTTTATATAACATTTTTCATCTATAAACCGGTATGACCAAATCCGCCGGTATTTCGCTTTGTTATATCAAGCTGCTCAACCACATCTAATCTTGCATGATAAACTTTGTTGATTATCATCTGCGCTATTCTGTCTTTTCTATGGAAAGTATAACTCTGTGGACCAAGATTGATTATGGCAATCATAACCTCTCCCCGGTAGTCAGAGTCTATGGTACCGGGAGAGTTTATAATGCTTATTCCGTGTTTAACAGCAAGACCGCTTCTTGGTCGTATCTGTGCCTCAAACCCTTCCGGTAGCGCCATGGAAAATCCTGTGGGGAAAAGATGAATTTCCCCATGCTTTAAAACAAAATTTTCTTTAATAGAAGTGCAAATATCCATGCCTGCAGAACTAAAAGTCATATATTTTGGCAATGGGATATCTGCATCTGCGTCCTGATTTAGACGAAAAAATTTTATAACAGGCGAATTATCCATATTGCCGGGCCCAGTCTTATTATTACCGGGCCCAGTCTTATTATTGCCAAGCCCAGTTTTATTATTACCAGACACGGTCTTATTTATTTTCTTCTTCAAGTACGGCTTTATGACTTAAACGGATTTTACCGCCCCTTGCGATTTCAAGAACTTTCACCTTGAGCTCATCGCCCTCTTTAACAACATCCTCAACCTTTCCAACACGTTTCAGGTCAAGTTGAGAAATATGGCACAGACCGTCAGTGCCGGGTAAAATCTGGACAAAGGCGCCAAAGTCCATTATTTTTACTACCTTGCCATTATAAATTTTCCCAACCTCCGGCTCCACTATTATCTCTTTTATAATTTTTAATGCAGCGTCAGAGTCTTCTTTCGATACTGCTGAAATTTTAATTATGCCTGAATCATCTATTTCAAGGCGTGTGTTTGTTTCGCTTTGAATGCTTCTGATCATTTTTCCACCAGGACCTATAATGTCTCGAATTTTATCAGTTTTTATCTTTAATGTTGTTATTGTGGGCGCATGGGGTGAAATTTCTTTTCGTGATTTATCTAAAGCTTTCATCATACATTCAAGAATAAAAAAACGCCCTTCCCTGGCCTGATCAAGCGCTTTTTCCATGATTTCCCTGGAAAGTTCATGAATTTTAATATCCATCTGAAGGGCTGTGATGCCCTGTTTTGTTCCTGTAACCTTAAAATCCATATCTCCAGCTTGATCTTCATCACCCAGGATATCGGAAAGAATAACAATATTATCACCTTCTTGCACAAGACCCATTGCAATGCCTGAAACAGGCTCACTAATGGGAACGCCGCCATCCATTAATGCAAGAATGCCGGCACAAACCGTTCCCATTGAAGAAGAACCGTTTGATTCAAGCACCTCTGATACAATTCTTATTGTATAGTCAAAATCTTCTTTAGCGGGCAGTATGTTTTCAATAGCTCTTGTTGACAAACCTCCGTGCCCTATATCCCTTCGGCTGGGGCCTCCCATGCGTTTTGTTTCTCCCACTGAAAAAGGAGGAAAGTTGTAATGAAGCATAAATGGCCTGAACTCTTCTCCCATTAGAGTCTCAACTCTCTGTTCGTCCTGACTTGAACCAAGAGTCATTACGCCCAGCACCTGGGTCTCTCCACGTGTAAAAAGAGCGCTGCCGTGAGCCCTCGGCAAAATGCCTGTCTCACAGGCAATCGGTCTGATCTCATCAAATTTGCGGTTATCTATACGACGCCCTTCTTTCAGAATAAGATCTCTCGAGATCCTCTTTTGAATATTTGACAAAATTTTATATACTTCTTTTTTGCGATTGCTATAATCATCTCCAAGTTCAGCAAATATTTCCGCTTTAAGATTTCGTATAGCTTTATGACGTTTCATCTTTTCAGGTATAATAATTGTTTCTTTTAATCTTGATTCCGAACTGATCTCAATCTTGCTGAGAAGATCTTTATCTGTTTCAGGCGGCACAAATTCGCACTTTGGAACTCCGGCAGTCTCTTTTAATTCAACCTGCATATCTATTAAAGGCTGCATCTCTTTATGACCTGTAAATATGGCTTCAAGCATATCAGCCTCGCTGACATTTTTACTTCCGCCTTCAACCATGACAACACCTGTTTTTGAACCTGTCACTATAATATTTATATCACTCTCAGTGCATTCTTCGATTGTGGGATTAATTATAAACTCTTCATTAATCCTTCCCACACGAACACTTGCAACAGGGCCGGCAAAAGGAATATCGGAAATTTCCAGAGCAGCAGATGCTCCTATCATGGCAAGCACATCAGGATCATTCTCCTTATCCATGGAAAGAACCGTTGCAATAACCTGAATTTCGCACCTGTAATCTTTTGGGAAAAGAGGCCTGATAGGACGATCTATGAGACGGGCAGTTAAAGTTTCCTTTTCACTTGGTCTTCCAATTTCACGCCTGAAATAATTGCCAGGTATTCGACCTGCCGCATAAATTTTTTCCTGATATTCCACTGTAAGGGGCAGAAAATCAAAACCTTCTCTTTCTTCATTTGAAGACACAACTGTTACCAGCACAATAGTCTCCCCATACTGTACCATCACAGATCCTGAAGCCTGCTTGGCGACCTTGCCGGTTTTAATACTTAAATCTTTCCCATTTATTTTAGCTTTTAGTTCCAGTTCCATATGGATCTCCCAAAAATATTAGCATGGATTTAAAAAAAAGGTTGCAAGGTTAAGCTCAAATTACCTGCAAGGGCTTTGGATAAAACATGCGGTTCATTTTTTTAGTTAAATATGTTTTTAATACGCAAACAGCTTTTATCTTCTTAAACCGAGCGCTTCAATTAATGATCTGTATCGGTTAACATCTTTATTTTTTAGATAAGTTAAAAGTCTGCGCCGTTTTCCAACAAGAAGCAAAAGACCTCTTCTCGAATGGTGATCTTTTTTATGCTCCTTTAAGTGCTCTGTAAGATAAGCTATGCGATGTGTGAGAAGACCGACCTGTACCTCCGGTGAACCTGTATCTGTATCGTGCTGTTTGTATTTGTCAATCAAACCCTGTTTGTCTTCTATAGATAAAACCACTTTCTTTAAACCCCCTATTATAAAAAGATTATTCCATCAGTCCAAGTTTTTTAATTAAGACTCAATTTTTTTAATAAGTTCAGCCTTTAAATCATCAAGTTTGGCATTAATGTCAAAGCCGGCTGCTCTGTAATGACCTCCACCCTGGTACAAAGAAGCAATGCTAGCAACATCAACCGAGCCGTCTGAACGAAGGCTCACATGAAATTTATCAACGCTTCTGTTTTTTATTTTGTCCTTTACGCTCTGTTGAATCAAAACAGCAACTTGAACGCCATTTATGGCACCTGCATAATTTATAAGACCTGATATGTCTTCATGGCGCGCGCCGGTTTTAGCCATAATTTCTCTCGTTAATGTCATTATTGAAAGTTTGCCGTTATTGAAAATCTCAATTGATTCAAGCGCCATCCGTATAAGTTTTATACGGTTTAATGAATAATTGTCATAAATATTTTTAGCAATTTTATAAGGTTCTGCTCCGAACCCTGTCATTTCACCACAAATTTCAAATGCCGATCTACCCGTGTTTGAAAAACGAAATGAGCCTGTATCGGTTAATATGCCTGTATATATTGAAATTGCTATATCTTTGTTAAAACTGACCTGCATATCTTTTATAAGATGATATATAATTTCAGCAGTGGCAGATGCTTTTGAATCTATTAATTTAAAATCACCAAACCCGGTATTGAATAAATGATGATCTATGTTAATTATTGATGATATTTTATTTATCTTTTGTGCTGCTTTGCCGATTCTGCTCAGGTCACTGCAATCAAGAATAACCGCTGTATCATAATTCTCTTTTTCGCAAAAATGCTGTTTTATGCTGTCAACACAGGGCAAAAAATCATACTTCGCAGGAATCGGGCTTTCATTATACATCGTTATTTTGATATCTAAGGCCTTAAGTGAAAGCCCCAGCGCAATCATGGAACCCAGTGCATCCCCATCAGGATTTTTATGCGCAGTAATGAGAACGTGCTTACTATTGATTAATTTTTGTGTTATTTGGTGTAATATCTTCATCAACTGATTTCAGCAGTTCATCTATTCGTGCGCCGTACTCAAAAGATTCATCATAAAAAAATTTCAGTTCAGGCATATACCGCAAGCCAAGGTTGTTTGCAAGTGAACGTCTTAAATATCCCAAAGCGCTTTTAAACCCGGCGTTCGCTTTTTTCCCGTTTTTTCTTCCTCCCCTGGCTGCAAAGTATATATTGGCAGTCCTTAAGTTTCCTGTCATCTCTACACGGGTAACGGTAGCAGTTTCAAGCCTTGGATCTTTGATCTTTTTTTTTAATAAGTCCGAGAGAATTTTTTGAATATGACCGCTAATCCTCTCAGATCTTGCAAAAGGTTTCATATGAAAATAATTTCCAGTTCAGTGTCAACAACCTCAGGAAAGCCGAGTTCATAAACCATATTGAAGACTTTATCAGCCTTGGAATTGATCACTGACTTGTCATTGCCGACCATGGAAAAACCTATTATTGAACTTTTATGTGCGTCCTGATGTCCCACTTCGGCAACAGAAGCATTAAAATTATTACGCACTCTGGCAATAACGGATTTTAAAGCTTTTCTTTTTTCTTTTAAAGAACGACAGCCTTTAAGCCTTAATGTGATAAACCCAATACCAACAACCATGGTAGCGATAAGCCCCCTTCGTTCAATTTTAAGGCCTCAGTTTTAAAATTTACTCCAATTCAGGCTTAATCTCAATCATAAAATAGCATTCAATAATGTCACCGTTTTTAATGTCATTATAATTTTCAAGCCCTATACCGCACTCATAACCGTTCTGCACTTCTTTTACATCGTCTTGAAAACGTCTAAGGGAAGAAATTTTGCCATCATATATTACATTGCCATCTCTTACGAGCCGTGCTTTACGACCGCGTTCAATCTTGCCATCGGTGACAAAGCAGCCGGCTATTGCACCAATTTTAGGCACATGAAACACATCACGCACTTCAGCGGAACCCAGCAATTCTTCTTTAAAAGTCGATGCCATCAAACCGACAATAGAGTTTTTGACATCTTTGATTACGTCATAAATTATACTATAATAACGTATTTCAATATTTTCATCTTTTGCGAGACCGGAAACCTTTGCGGCAGCCCGAACATTAAAACCTATAATTGTTGCGTCAGAAACAGCCGCCAAAGAAACATCGGATTCTGTAATTGCACCTGTGGCTGAATGAATTACATTAATTTTAACTTCATTATTTGAAAGTTTTATTAAAGACTCTTTAAGCGCTTCAATAGAACCGTGAACATCTGCCTTAATAATTATATGAAAGTCTTTTACATCGCCTTCCTTTAACTGAGAATAAAGATTCTCCAGGCTTAGTCTGGAAGATTTGGAAAGCTCTTTTGTTCGATGGTTTACAATACGATGGGAACTAATTTCCTTTGCATCCTTTTCACTATTGAGAGCAACAAGCTCATCTCCTGCATTGGGCACACCTGTTAAGCCAATAATTTCAACAGGAATTGACGGTTTAGCTGAATCTAAATTTTTACCCTTATCACTTATTATTGCTCGAATTTTGCCATAATGCACTCCGCAAACAACAGGCTCACCAACATGCAGGGTCCCTTCCTGTATTAAAACAGTAGCCACAGAGCCTTTACCAGGATCAAGTTTTGCTTCAACAACATAGCCTTTGGCCAATTTATCAGGATTTGCCTTTAATTCAAGCAGCTCTGTCTGGAGAAGTATCATATCAAGAAGCTCGTCTATGCCCTTGTTCATTTTGGCAGAGACTTTAAGGAATATTGTATCCCCTCCCCAATCTTCAGGCACAAGACCTGCTTCCGAAAGCTCGCGCTGTACACGGTCAGGTTCTGCATTCTGTTTATCGATTTTGTTTATTGCGACTATAATAGGCACTTCTGCTGCATTAGCGTGATTGATTGCTTCGATTGTTTGGGGCATAACCCCGTCATCAGCAGCAACAACAAGGACTACGATATCTGTCACATCTGCGCCGCGTGCACGCATGGCAGTAAAAGCTTCATGACCTGGTGTGTCCAGAAAAATGATCTGACCCTTGCCTGTTGAAACATTATATGCTCCGATATGCTGGGTTATTCCTCCTGCTTCAGCTTCTGTAATTTTTGTTTTACGTATTACATCAAGAAGAGATGTTTTGCCGTGATCAACATGACCCATAATAGTAACAACAGGAGGTCTTGATATAAGTTTGCCAGGTTCGTCTTCTTGAACAGTTATAATGTTTTTTTCTTCAAATGCAACCTTTTCAACTTCATAATCAAATTCAGATGCAACTATTACAGCGGTGTCAAAACCTAACTGCTGATTTACAGTTGCCATTACACCAAGCCCAATAAGTTTCTTTATAACTTCATTAGCTTTTACCCCCATACGCTTGGACAGTTCTGAAAGAACAATAGTCTCATCAATTTTTATTCTGCGTTTAATGGCTTTAGGTGTTGTGATTTGAGTCTTTTGACCGACTGTTGAGACCTTTTTACCCTTGCGACCCCTGCGGGGCTTACGTCCTTTTGAACTACCTGCATAAAGTTCACGGCCTTCTACAATCTCTTTTTTACGGAATGAAATTTTCTTTTTTACAAATCTTTTATCCTTTACATCCTCTTTTGATACCCCGGTTTTCTTTTCTTTTTTCTGTTTTGAGGTCAAAGTTGGTTCAACTTTTTCAACACTACCCTGCTTTTTCGCTATTGGTGCCCTGCTTTTATCTTTGGCTTTAAACGCTTTTTTTGCAGACTCAGGTTTTTCTTTTATCTTTTGAAGGGCAGGTGGGGGCACAGCTAGCTTTATGATTTTAGCAGGGGTATCCTTTTTTTTCCTTTTTACTGCACGCTTATGGACAGGTTTTTTAATTTCCGTTTTTTCAGGAGCAATATCAACAGCCTTATCTTTTTTCAGAGTTTTTTCAGGCTCAATGACATCGGGTTTGGCAGCCTCCTCTTCCGGCTCAACAGTTTCTACTATGGCAGGCTCTTCCGGTTCAGCAATTTCTTCTGCTGTAG
>CAYZXU010000029.1:8597-23018 GCA_964482535.1 uncultured Desulfobacteraceae bacterium
TCTTCCGGTTCAGCAATTTCTTCTGCTGTAGCAGGCTTCTCTTCTACTATAGCAGGCTCCTCTGCAATAACCTTTTTTTTTCTTCTCCGGATAACTGTTGGTTTAACACGTACTACGTCGACCTCTTTCGGTTTTTCTCCGAACAAAGAAGATTTGATCTTTTCAGCTATCTCATCATCAACAGAACCCATATGACTTTTTACGGAAACACCCATATTCCGCATCTTTTCAAGGAGAACCTTGTTGGTTATATTAAGACTCCTGGCAAGTTCATATACCCTGATCTTTGCCATTCTTCCCCCTATTTTATTGGTTTAAAACTTTTATACATAGATAACCTTTGTAAAACGTCGTTTTTCTTATTCAAAGGCCTCTTCAGATTCATCGGATTTTTTCTCTTCGATAACATCTTCATCAATATTTTCATCAGGTTCATCGGATTCTTTCTCTTCGATAACATCTTCATCAATATTTTCATCAGATTCATCGGATTCTTTCTCTTCGATAACATCTTCATCAATATTTTCATCAGGTTCTTCCGATTTAAGCTTTGCTGCACTAATTAAAACAGCCGCATCTTCATCGGTCATATCGCTAATCTGCATTATTTCTTCAGCGGATGCCATGCCAAGTTCTTCGGCAGAGTAATAACCTTTTTCATATAATAAATCGGCCAGCCTCATATTAACTCCAGATATTGAAAGCAGTGAATCATAACCGTTTTTCATGGTTTTGTTATAGGATGATTCACCCTTAACATCGAGACGCCAGCCCGTTAGTTTTGATGCAAGTTTTATATTCTGACCTTTTTTTCCAATTGATATTGAAAGAAATTCATCAGGCACAACAACTTCCATGGCATTATTTTCTTCGTCAATAATAACCCTGGAAACCTCAGCAGGCGCAAGTGCATTACAGACAAATTTTGCAGCATCAATATTCCATGGTACAATATCTATTTTTTCACCTCTAAGTTCCTGTACTACATTTTGAACACGGCTTCCTCTCATGCCGACACATGCTCCAACAGGGTCAATATCCATATCCGTTGAGGAGACTGCAATTTTTGTGCGAACACCAGGTTCACGCACAGCTCCAATGACTTTGACTATCCCTTCACTGATTTCCGGAACCTCGGTTTTAAAAAGGTTAATCAGGAAATCTGGATGTGCCCTTGAAAGTATAATCTGAGGTCCTTTTGTATCGTGCAGTACATCGATTATTGTTGCCCTTATCCGGTCGCTTCGCCTGTAGGTTTCTTTTGGAATCTGCTCACGTGCAGGGAGAATAGCTTCAGCCTGTCCAAGATTAACAATTATAGAGTTTCTGTCAATTCTTTGTACTATGCCGTTAACAATTTCACCTTTTCGCTCAATGAAGCTGGAATAGGTTGCATCTCTTTCAGCCTCTTTCATTTTTTGTATAATAACCTGTTTTGCAGACTGTGCAGCAATTCTTCCAAAGCTTGAAATGTCAACTTTAGTGCCAAGGCTGTCTCCTATTTCACATTCTAAATCAAGTTCACGTCCCTCTTCAAGATCAATTTGAATTGCACTATCCGTTATTTTTTCGACTACTTCTTTAAACTGAAAGACCTCTATCTCACCAGTGTCCTGATTATACTGAACCTCAATATCAACCTTGCTTCCAAACTTTTTTCTTGCAGCAGATTTTAGAGCTTCTTCCAGAGCGCTTACAAGCAATTCACGGTTAATGCCTTTGTCTCTGCTAACCTGATCTATTACACGTTTGACATCTGTCATTAGCATCCGAACTTTCTCCATTGAGTTCTGATTAGATAGTTTTTGCAAAAAATCTGATTTTACTTTATATCACTTTGTACATAAATTTGCTTTGGTTATTTTTTGAAATGGAATTTTAAAAATTTTTTCTTCTGTCAAAAGGTTTACACAATCTTTTGAAACTCCTGATAAAATACCTTCAAACTTTTTTCTTCCTTCCATCTCTACCGCTGTTTTTATTTGTGCTTTTTTACCTTTAAAACGTTCAAAATCAGACATCTTGCTTAAAGGACGATTCTGCCCTGGAGATGAAACTTCAAGGTTGTATGCCCCGCTGTTTTTAAGATCTGAATCATCATAAACATCCAGAAGATCCCCGAGTTGCCTGTTTATAAGAGTACAATCATGCAGACTTATTCCTCCAGGTTTATCAATATATAAACGGAGTACTCTGCCTGAAGCTTCAAGCTGGAATTCAACCGCTACCAATTCAAGCCCTTCGGATTCACATAAAGGTTCAGCGATGTCAGTTACTCTTTTTATCATTTTTTCTTTATTTAAAGAAAATTTTTTTTCAACCTTTGATGCAGCTTTTTTTATTTTAGTTTTCGACTTCAATTCATTAAAACCTGATTTTAAAAAATAAAAAACGGGCTGTCTGCCCGTTTTTTATTATTCAGTTTAATTTTTAGTGTGTATCAGAGATAGGTTGTATTTCTATTAATTCATTACATATCTCCAGCAACATCAAAAAAACAAGAATAATTACAATAAAAAAAAACGCTTTGCCAAATCTCTCAACGAAAACCCAATACAACCCGCTTAATTAACGCCAACTAATTAACGCCAACTAATTAACGCCAACTAATTAACGTTGGAGCGGGCAACGAGATTCGAACTCGCGACTTCAAGCTTGGGAAGCTCGTACTCTACCAACTGAGTTATGCCCGCATGCCTTTTTTTGAAAGAATATAACAAAAAATGCTTATTATCAATAATTTTAAATATTGTCAATAATTTTAAATAGAATCCATGACCTGTCAAAGGGGCACGACAAAACATGGAAATGAGCAAGGGGCACGATGCATCGTGCCCCCTGCTCATTTCCATGTTTTTAATTATTTCAGTCAGTTAGCAATTCGGATATCTTTAAAATAATGTTAACATAATATTTGCTGTGATTATAATGATACAACACATCGTATGCCTGTTTGTTCTCTATACCGTTGTGCCAGCCATAATGTTTCAAAAACGCTGCTATGCTGATGATTGCATCCGTATGATTAAAGAGATCAATGCGGCCGTCTTTGTTTCCGTCTTTTCCGAAAACAAGAATATTACTTGGCATAAACTGAGCTATTCCCACGGCGCCGGCGTAAGAACCCATAACAGGGCAGGGATCAATATTTTCCCGTAATGTATATTTAATAAAAGCCTTAAGCTCTTTATAAGCCCATTCCGATTTTTTTTTTGCCTTTTTATCGAACCTGGTTTTTGTAAGATTGCTTGATTTTGATATTTTTTCCCATACTGCTGCCCTTACTTTTGGATCATACAGCGCTGCCATGGTTGACAGCGAATTTAAAACAGAGCGATTCCCTGTTGTTGCCCCAAGCCTGGTTTCAACAAGTATAATGGCGGCTATGATGTTTTCGTCTACCCCGTACTTTTTTTCCGCTTTTAAAAATGCTGTTTTATTTTTGTGAATATATTTTTTTGTTTTTTTAATCGATGTTTTGTCTGTGAACTGATTATAATTCAAGCTTGATTCTTTATGCGCAAAAAACATTGAAAGCCCCTTATATTCAAAATATACTTTTGGGCTATTATATATGGTTTCAATTGTTTTTTTGTTAAAACCGTCGGAGACAAGTCTGTTTTCCAGAGACTCAAACAGTCTGATGTTTTTCTGATCAATTTTAGCAACTGATGCTGTTGCTGTCATGGCGGCTGTAAAGCTGAAAATAATCAGAAAAAATATCCGGCTTTTATGTAAAATCAGCATTGTGGTATTATCCCTCCAAAAAATATATGATTTTAGATCAATTATTATCTATTGAGATTTTGCATGGCACACGCCTGGTAAAGGTAGTTATTTCAGTGTATCCTGCAGAAATCAGCATGGAAAGCGCCCTGTCAAAATACTGTCCCACCTGTTCAGGCTTGTGCGCATCCGACCCCAGTGTAACCCCTATGCCAACTCTATTACATTTTTTTAAGAGTGCAGGGCAGGGATAAGCTTCGCCAATCGGATGGTTATAGCCGCTGGTATTAAATTCCACTGTTAGACCTTTTTTTTTAATTATTGATAAAATTTTGTTAATCTCTTTACCATATGATTTCAAAGGTCTTTTACCAAATTTTTTTATTAGATCAATATGACCTATAACATCAAAATAATCATAACCGAGCATTTCTTCGAGATGTTTAAAATAAAGGCTGTAAGTATAGTCATTATCCTGCTTTCCTTTGCACCATGCTGAACTGCGGCTTACTATATCGATGCCGCCTGGGAAGTGCAAAGAGCCTGTGATAAGATCAAAAGAATGCGTATTAATTATGTCTTCTATAAATTGAGCATGTACAGGGTTGAAATCCACCTCAAGACCTGCCTTTATATCTATAAGACCATTATAGCTGTTTTTGAAAAACTGTATGGCCTGGAAATAGAGAGGAACTTCACCGGGAAGCATTGAAAGACCCTTGCCCTCATCCTGAATAGTCAGATGATCAAGAAAACATATCTCTTTTAAGCCTTCCTGTATCCCTTTTTTTATATAGGCTTCCATTGATCCATGGGCATGGTTGCAAAGCCTGGTATGTATGTGATAATCAATCATAAATAATTTTTTGTTTTTTTTGAACTTGAACCTCTAATTAAATGATTTTCAAATTTTACCAAAGGCAAATAAAATTGAATATTTTCATAAGAATTCAATGCAACTAAAATATTTTTTTGTCAACTTTAAAAGAAGACTTTAGGAGGCAAGTATAAATTAAGTTATTTTTACTTGACGACGTAATGCTGAAAAAAAATCTAAAAACAGTTTTTTGCTGCCAGGCATGCGGACATCAAACTTATAAATGGATGGGCAAATGCCCTGAATGTGACCAGTGGGATACTCTTGTTGAAGAAAAACGGAGTGTAAAACCAAAAGTATCTGCAGGAACCTTATTATCAGGCTACTCAAAACCGGTACCCATTGACTCTATTGAGATAGATGATGAATATCGTTTTATTACAGGCATTGGTGAATTCGACAGGGTTTTGGGAGGCGGACTTGTGCCTGGCTCTCTCGTTCTTATAGGAGGCGATCCAGGAATAGGTAAATCCACAATTATGCTTCAGGTTTTGCATGGACTTGCAAAAAAAAAGCATAAAGTACTTTATGTGTCAGGCGAAGAATCAATAATGCAGATAAGCTTAAGAAGCAAAAGGCTTATGGCAGTGGCACCTGACCTTTTCGTTGTATCGGAAATTGAAATGGATTATATCCTTTCCATGGTTGAAGAGACAAAACCGGATGTTCTTGTAATAGATTCAATACAGACCATGTTTAACCCCGAGCTTTCTTCTGCGCCCGGCAGTGTCAGCCAGGTAAGGGAGTCTACTGTTCAGCTTATGTTGATGGCAAAAAAGAAAAATATTCCGACATTTCTAATAGGCCATGTTACAAAAGACGGCGCAATAGCAGGTCCAAGGCTGCTTGAACATATGGTCGATACTGTGCTCTATTTTGAAGGTGACAGAAACCATGTATTCAGAATATTAAGGGCTGTAAAAAACAGGTTTGGTTCCACAAATGAAATAGGTGTTTTTGAAATGAATGAACAGGGCTTGAGGGAAGTTGTTAACCCTTCGGCAGTATTTCTTTCCGAAAGAAAAAGGGATACTCCAGGTTCTGTTGTTACGGCAAGCATGGAAGGCACAAGACCTATCATGATTGAATTACAGGCACTTGTTGCAAATACAAGCCTGGGAACTCCAAGAAGAACCATTCTCGGTATCGATAGTAACAGGGTGGCTTTACTTTTGGCTGTAATGGAAAAAAAGCTGGGCTTTAATCTGCTTGGGTGTGATATATTCATGAATGTTGCAGGTGGAGTAAAGGTCGATGAACCTGCAGTTGATATGGGAATAATATGTGCCATTACTTCAAGCTTTTTAGATAAGCCGGTTGAGGACAGTACAATAGTTATGGGGGAAGTGGGGCTTACCGGTGAAGTAAGGGCAATAAGTCATATCGAAACAAGGGTTGCCGAAGCTGAAAAAATGGGTTTTAAAAAATGTGTAGTACCTGAGGGCAATCTTAAAAGGATGCCTGGAATTAAAGGAATTGAGCTTATGGGCATAACATCTGTGAATGAAACCATAGATGCTTTATTTTGATTGTCCCATGGGTTTTATTTTTTACGAGTTTATCAAATTTAAGCGCTTGAACTTGAAAAAAGCATGAGTATATGAAACATAAAGCTAATAAAAAGAATAAATGGGAAGATTTTTACTCGCGAAAGGCAAAAAAAGAACATTTTCCGGCAAGGTCAGTTTACAAATTAAAGGAGATTCAACATAAATACAAGCTTATAAATAAAGGAGACAGAGTCCTTGATCTTGGCTGTTTTCCAGGTTCCTGGCTTATTTATGCATCTGATTTAGCAGGTCAAAGGGGTAAGGTTACGGGGATAGATATCAAGTCTGTTTTAATACAGGTTCCATCTAATGTGGAGTTTTTTAAATTAGATGTTTTCTCACTGTCTGACGACAAGCTGTTTAAAGGAGCTGATAATAACTTTGATGTTGTTTTAAGCGACATGGCTCCTGCCACATCGGGGAATAAACGGGTTGACAGCGCCAGATCCATGGAGCTTTGCTGGACGGCTCTAACTATCGCTGAAAACAATCTGGTGCCTGGCGGTCGCTTTGTTTGTAAAATTTTTCAGGGGGAGGATTTTAAAAATTTCGAAAATTCAGTTAAGCAACTCTTTCATAAATATAAAATTTTTAAACCCCAGAGCAGCCGGAAATCAAGCAAAGAAATTTATATTATAGGTTTGGGAAAAAAATAGGAGGTAGATATGTCAGGACATAGCAAATGGTCTTCCATTAAACATAAAAAAGGCGCTGCAGATGCCAAGAGGGGTAAGATTTTTACCAAGCTTATAAAAGAAATTACTGTTGCAGCACGCATGGGAGGCAGCGGTGACCCTGAGGCAAATCCAAGATTAAGGGCTGCTATTGCTGCAGCTAAAAGTGAAAATATGCCAAAGGATAATATCGAACGTGGTATAAAAAAGGGAACAGGAGAGCTTGATGGCGCCAATTATGAAGAGATAATATATGAAGGGTATGGACCGGGAGGTTCAGCAATCCTTATTGAGTCTTTAACAGATAATAAAAACAGGGCGGTCGCTGATATCCGTCATATTTTCAGCAAGTCAGGAGGGAATCTCGGTGAGAATGGCTGCGTTTCCTGGATGTTTGAAAAAAAAGGATATATAATTATCGAAAAATCGGTGGTTGACGAGGATCTGTTAATGGAAATTGCCATTGATGCAGGGGCTGAAGATGTCCGTGATGACGGAGATGATTTTGAAGTGATAACATCTCCCGGGGATTTTGAGATGGTTAAAGCTGCTGTTGACGAGGCCACTATTCCTTTTGTTATGGCTGAAATAACCATGCTGCCTCAAAATGTAGTTGACCTTGAGGCCAAAGAAGCTTCCAGGATGGTAAAATTAATGGAAAAGCTTGAAGACTGTGAGGATGTTCAAAAGGCATATACAAATGCTGATATACCCGATGACTACTGAAAATAAAATTATATACACCGCTTAAAGATGGAAGCTCTACGAGGTGCATTTTTTGATTTAATTGTTCGAGCCTGTTTCAAAATGTTCAATTTTGTTCAATGTCTTTGCCCAAGGTCAAGGAGAGTAAGGATTTTAACCATGTGAATATATTTAGTATTTCGAGGATTAAAATTTTAGGCTGGCGTAAAGATCGGATAAAAGAGGGCGTTTTAAAATTGGCTCATTACTGAAAAATTTCTATTAAATATATGCTTGACACAAAAAAAACATAGGAGTATAGCCACGGGAATATGTTTAATGCTTAATCGTAAAAAAAGCTTTTTCAAATATAGTAAAAATCGTGAATGGACTGAAAATGTGTCCATTATAATGCAGCTTGGGCTTACCATGGCGGGTTGTATTGTTTTTTGTTTTTTTATTGGGCTGCAGCTTGACAGATGGCTGAATACAAAAGGGATTTTTATCACAATTTTTACGCTGTTAGGTGTCATTGGTGGCGGCAACACAGTTTATCGCCAAATACTTGAAATAACAAAACCCGGGGAAAAAGATAAAAAAAAATCTGATGATGGAGTCTCTTAGGAAAACACAAAAAAAATATTGCTCCACGGTCATGATCACAGCAATTTTTTTAGCGTTTTTTTTTATTATTATAGAGCAAAAGCCTGTGGGCAAGGGGTTAATATTAGGCACAATTTTCAGTGTTATCAATTTTATCCTGATAGCCGAAACCCTTCCTGGAAGAATTGGAAAATCAAAAAAAAAGACTTTCTTTATATCTCTTGGCTCAATATTTTTCAGATATATTATACTTGCGATACCTCTTGTAACAGCTATAAAATCAGACCAGTTTAATCTTGTCTCTGTTGTTGCAGGAATTTTTTCCATACAGGTTGTGCTGATTGTCGAGCATCTATTCAACTTGATATCAATTACGCATAAAAAACAGATATAGGCAGGAAATTGTTCAATGGATGAATTAGGAAGAATACATCAGTTAATTGTCCCTCTGTTCGGACATAATATGGTTTTTAATCTTGAAGCGATTGCAATGGCATGGATAGTTATGGCAATATTACTTTTTTTCGGTTTTTATGCCGCCAAAAAAAAGAGCCGGCTTCCCGGTCCTCTTCAGGCACTTGGAGAACTTTTTGTATCTCAGCTTTATATGCTGTCCGAAGATGCCCTGGATGAAAAATTGGGAAAAAAATATGCTCCGCTTATCTGTGCGTTATTCATGTTTCTGATGCTGTCCAACTTGTTGGGAATACTTCCGCACCTTGAAGAACCCACAAAGGATTTGAACATCCCTTTGAGTCTTGGATTAATGGGCTTTGTTATTGCTCATTACGCCGGTATAAAGGAAAAGGGTTTTAAAAAATATTTAAGCGCATACATAGAACCGATGTTTTTTATGATGCCGTTAAATGTAATCGGAGAACTGGCAAAAGTGGTTTCAATATCATTCCGTTTGTTCGGAAATATCATGGGAGGTTCAATTATTATACTCGTTGTCTCTCATCTTACATACAGTATTATTATGCCGCCCTTTCTTAATGCATTTTTTGGACTCTTTGTCGGCACAATTCAGGCTTTTGTTTTTACAATGCTAACAGTAGTTTATATTTCAGTGCAGGTTAAATAATTATGGCTTTTGATGTTGAGACATGGGTTAATGTCGCTGCTTTTGTGGGTGGAGGTACCGCCATGGGTTTTGGCGCCATAGGAGCGGCTATAGGTGAGGGTTATACGGCTGCGGATGCAAATCTGGCCATATCAAGAAATCCTGCTATTTCAGGCGAAATTTTTAAATCAATGCTGGTCGGTCAGGCAATCGCTGAATCTGCGTCTATTTTTGCGCTGGTAATAGCAATGATACTGTTATTTACAGAATTTAGTAATAGCTCTTATATAACGGTTTGTGTTTTGCTTGCGTCTGGATTATCCATGGGACTGGGCGCTATCGGCTCTGGTATTGGATCAGGGTATCCTGCAGCGGCGGCATGTAAAGGCATGGCACGGCAACCGGAAATGAGTGGAAGATTAACAACAAATATGCTCATAGGTTCGGCTGTATGCCAGACACCGTCTATTTTTGCTCTTGTAACCTCATTTATTTTACTGTTTACAAACTTTTCAGGACGTCCGATATCACCAACATGGGCAGCTATTCTGGGAGCAGGTCTTTCTTCCGGGCTTGCCGCAATCGGATCCGGATTAGGAGGCGGCCTTGTCGCTGGAGCCAGTTGTGAGGGCATATCGAGACAGCCTTTGACAGTAACTCCGGTTACAAATGTTATGCTGCTTGGGCAGGCGGTTACCCAGACCACAGCCATATACGGGCTGTTAGTCAGTTTTATACTTATGTTTAAAGTTTTTCCGGAAACAGGCTCAATGGCACCCCCCATGGCGTTACTCGGCGCCGGCTTATGTATGGGACTGGGAGCTATAGGTCCTGGAGTAGGAGAAGGTTGTACTGCACAAAACGCAGTGCGCTGGATTGCAAGGAACGAAAAAGCCACAGGTGATTTAACAAGAATAATGCTTGTTGGTCAGGCAGTTGCCGAATCTACCGGAATATACGCTCTGGTTATATCCCTGATACTTATTTTTGTAGTATAAACGGCTATTTTGTTCGATATATGCGTTGCGCTAAAAATTTTAATTATAATATTATATTAAAGAAGTAAAAATACTAAAGGAGGAAACAATGGCAATAGAAGGAATGGATATAATAAAAGCAGCGGCTTTTCTTGGAGCAGGTCTTTCCATGGGATTAGGAGCTATAGGACCTGGGGTTGGTGAAGGTATGGTAGCGGCAAAGGCATGTGAAGCAATAGGTAAAAATCCTGATGAAGCCGGTCTTTTAACACGTACCATGCTTGTTGGTCAGGCCGTTACAGAATCTACAGGAATATATGCTCTGGTTATTGCCTTACTGCTTTTATTTGTAGTTTAAATTTTTTTTGTCTAAAAATTTGGAATTTTCAGGCAGCTCAAATTTTAAATATAAGTTGCCTGCTGCTTAAATGTCGCAAGCTGTATAGTATGTTTTTTAGCTCACTATAGCAAAGCCGAACTATAACAGTTATGGGAAATATTATAAGATGCATATCATTAGCAACATAGCTCTTATCACCATTAATGAAACATTAATTATTCAACTGCTCTCTTTTTTAATATTTCTTTATATTATCAACAGGATAATGTTTCGTCCCTTGGTGGGCGTAATGACTGAAAGAGACAGATATATTGAAACACTCAAAGAAGATGCCGTTACTGCTGAAAAAAAAATGCTGGATATAACAAAGCAGCTTGAAAAACAGAAAATATCTGTAAAGAATGAGGCATTAATCTTAAAAGAAGAACAGAAACAGGTTGGTGAAGAGCAGGCTGATAAAATTTATGGTTTGGCCAAAAAAGAGATGGAAACATTAAGGGATGAAGCTGTAAAAGAGGTTGATGATCAAATTATGGAGGCAAGAAAACACCTAAAAGAACAATCTGAAGTTTTATCTGTATATGTTATGGAAAAAGTTGTTGAGCGGGGGTTAACTTAATGGATTTTATCAAAAAATTAACCAGATTTTTTTATTTTATAATGGCAGTAATGATATGTTTCCATATGTTTCCATATGAAGTATTTGCTTCAGAGAATTCAGGAGGCTGGCGACCGGTTTATAAT
This sequence comes from uncultured Desulfobacteraceae bacterium, assembly GCA_964482535.1. Classification (GTDB taxonomy): domain Bacteria; phylum Desulfobacterota; class Desulfobacteria; order Desulfobacterales; family BuS5; genus CAYZXU01. The sequence continues at coordinate 19,836 of CAYZXU010000029.1, forward strand.
TTGATAATGATGTGGGTCAATTTCGGGATAATTGTCTTTCTTGTCGTTAAGTTTGCTAAAACACCGTTCATGGAGTTTCTCGCCGGTCAAAAAGAAGAGCTGAAAAATGAGATAGATAAAATAGAGCAGAATAAAAAAATTGCGGATGACAATTTAACAAAGACTCAAAAGCTTATCGATGAAAGCAGTGTACGCCTTGCTGTGATAAAAGAAAGAATATCAGGTGAGGCTGAAAAAGAGAAACAAAAAATCATCGAAGATGGCAAAAATCAAAGCAAGAATCTGATAAAGGCTGCCAGGAAAAAAATAGAAAATCAGATAAATAGTGCAAAATTAAATTTTAAATCCGAACTTGTTGATGAATCGATTAAGCTGGCCATGAAAAAATTGCCGGATATAATTACAGAAAAGGATAATGAAAAATTTCTTGCCAATTATTTAGAGGTGGTTTCATCAAAATAATCCTGCTGTTTTTTTCAAGATCTTTGCATCCGGTTTTCTTATATAGTTTGGAGAAAAAGTATCATCGACAGGGCTATTCTTTTCGCTGGTTTTGAAAATGTCTTTGGTTTTGAATTTTTCTCCGGCAAGTGCAGCCACTGTTGATGCCCTGATAACATTATGCTCAGGCAGCATAAAATGAGCATATTCTCCGATTCTGTTTTTAATAAGTTCTTTATACAGATAAGCTCCACTGCCCACAAATATGCAGTTTCCATTGATATTTTTCAAAGCATCATCGGGGGATAAAACCATTTCAGATGTTTGTTTCTTTAAAATGTTTTTATTAAATTCATAGATAGAACAGTAGACCTGCTCCCTGCGTGCATCCAACCATGGATAAATAAGAGATTGGGATGGAGCAGTTTGCGCCGCCAGAGCATCTAAGCTTGAAATGCCTGCAACCGGTTTGTTTGTGGCAAATGAAAGCCCTTTTATAGAGCTTATTCCAATACGAAGTCCTGTAAAATTACCAGGCCCCACACTTACCGCAAAACCGTCCATATCTGAAATAGTAAGTCCTGCCAGTTCAATTACATTTTTGATGATTCCCATTAAGTGCTTTGAATGGGTCTGAGTCTTTGTTATAGTCACTTCCGCAACCAGCAACTCATCATCTATGAGTGCCACACTGCAAACTTGTGTGGCCGTATCAACTGCAAGTATTTTCATTATGCTTCTTATTTTCCATTTGCCTGTTTTTTACGAAATATTGCCAAATGTTGTGTGTAAAATCTGTTTATAAACTTAAGCCCGCAATGTCAATCAATTCTCATGCATTGCAAGAGAAGCTTAAACACAACAGCCCCTGGCATTCGGGTATTCAACGATATATCCCATTTCAAGATTCTTATGACGTAATAATTGTTTTGCGGAAAGGGCCTTTGAACCGGCATCGATGATTACCTGTCCCGGAACTACGTCCGAAATAACGGTTGCCACCACACGGACGGCACAGTCTTCAAGGGCGCAATGGTTAAACTTCAGCACAAAATAATCGTTCAAAACTGCGGTTCCCACCCTGATTTCGTTGACATGGCAGACAAGATGCGTATTCTCAAGGGACGGCGTTGAGCCGGAAGAGACAGTTTCAGGTTGAAGACCGGCGGTACACAGAGCTTCATATGCCGGTTCCCATAATAGATTAATTCGTTCAAAAGTTTGCGGGTTTCCGGCGGCATCTCCATAGAGATGTCCAAGCTACATCTGTATGCCGTCAAAACGAAGACCTGGATGCAGTGCTGCAAGTTGAGAGAGCTTTACGATCTGGTCGGGGTCGGCGGTTCCGCTCCAAGCCTTGCCATGACTTCGGCTTCTTTGACTTTTGCAACCGCCAGGCCAACCGCACCGGAACCGAGCTGCATGCGGGCTATTTTAAGCGATTTGTGGGTTTTGATATGGGGACGAACTGCAAATCCATACTGGTTTGCATAATCATGAATGCGGTTGATATTTTTTTTGACGATTTTTTCTTCCACAAGAAGAAAAGGTGTCGGAACCGCACTGGTGATTTTTAATATTTTTTCCGGCATTCAATCTCCTTTTATAAGAAAAACCGAAGTATTATTCACCGGTGGTTCCGGGCGGATGCGCAAGTATTCCTTAAATCCGGGAGGTTCAAAGGCAGCCTGGTTATCCATAAGACGTCTTAAACCTTTTTCATAGATTCGGTAAGAAACTCTTGTTCCATTGGGAAGCGTGCCTGCAAGATGGGCAAATATTTCATCCTTGGGACATGCATCGGCGCCCACCATCACAAGCATGCATTCCTCATCAAGGGGCAAAGAAAAATGGTTTCCCTGAACAATTTGAATCTGCCCTGTTAATCCAAGGGTTTTAATAAGCTTTTGGGAAATCTTCACATATTCCGGTACCTGTTCCATGCCGATGCCTTCGACTCCATACTGTTTGTAAAGGGAGATAAGGGAAAGAGGCAGGGGACCGCTTCCCAGAAACAGTACACGATCTCCGGGCTTCAGCTCCGCCCCCAGGTATTCCATATCCGCCAGCTGCAGATAATTAGGATAAAAAATAAAATTTTTGACTGCTATCCACGGATGGGAATCGGCGATAATCGACTGTGCATACTTGATCTCCATTCCAAGCCCGTTAATTCTTTTCAGATGGGAGATGCGTTTTGTGATGGGCCGGAATTCTTTGTCGCAAAGCAGTTTGTCCGTTAGATGATCTTCAACATCCATTGCAATCAGACCTTGCAGTCTTTTAAAATGAGAACGGAAGACGGTTTCAGTACCGTTAAGAATTTCATCATCGGTGAGATCACAGATGGCGGCATAAATATCCAGCAATTCTTTTTTGATTGAGTCGAATCTGTTCTCTTTCATTCATCCAGCTCCACAAAAACGGTTGTATTATTAACCCTCCCTGCAGGAAGTATCTTTTTGACAATTGTAAATCCTTGGATGTCGCTGATTTGCACCGGTTCATACAGGACGGCGCGCATTCCGGTGTACGTCCGGAAAATAACAGGAACATACCTCTTTTGCTCTTTCAAAACCTTGCGAAGAGTTTGAAAAATTCGGGCTTTGGGTTCCGCCAGAGCCGCGACCAGTACCATATTCCAATCAAGACCTTTAAGCCTGGATTCATCCCCATGGATAATCTCGATTTCTTTTTCCAGTCCAAGACATTTAATCACCTTTTTTGATAAATTGACGGTTT
>CAYZXU010000030.1:0-3153 GCA_964482535.1 uncultured Desulfobacteraceae bacterium
TCAGTTGAGATTTATTTGAAGTTGGATGTGTTATGACCGGATTTTTTAAAAAATCAACCGCGCCGTTTAAATTCGGATTTCCACTATATGATGGCACCTGACCTCTTTCAAAACCGGCGGCGATGCTGTCTGCTTTTTTCCAGAATTCATCATTCGGTTTTTGAAGGCCAAAAGCTTCAAGTTGTTTCGCACCCCTTTCTTCATGCCCCGGTATTTGAAAAACTTTATCAATGGGGTCATGCATGTAGGCTGCGAATTTATTGTCCCAGTAGGAAGTATCAGGCTTTTTAAATTTCATTTTTGCACCTTTAATAATTTGGATAGTTTTGCATTAACTTTTTTGCAGACTTGCATATATTCATTATGTTTTTCAGACTGATAATACTGATAAGGCATAAAAAGAATTTGCCCCCTAAATTTACCAGCTGCATCTTTTTTTACATGAAGAAAGTACGGTTTTGCATGGCGCTCTTTACTGTTGCCACTCTGAACGATTGGTTTTGCAATCAGTAACCTCTTATTATATTTATGCTTTCTTTCAACGCTTAATCTTGCGTCTTTATAAGCCATTCCAATTTCTGACAATGCATCTTCCCATTTAACATATCCACTTAACCCATTAAATAATTTTGAATTACTGTTTAGCGCCAAATATTGTTTCAAATCACCTTTAAATTGCATATTGTTTTTATGATTTTCTTTCAACCCGAGGGACCCAAATCCATTCCTTGATTTTGCACCCAGCCCGCCGTTATCAATAAAACCATAAAAGGCATTTAAAATACTTTGTTTGTATTCACTATTATAAAAAGAAAATATCAATTTAAATTGACTGCCGGATGGGAAATGTTCCCGGACATACCCATTTCTGTGGTCTCTGATACCAAACGCCAAATAGTCTATTATACCAACTTTAAAAGGTTTGCCTTCAGGTTGAAATTTTTTGCCTGGCAGTAAATTTTTCTTTACGGATTTAATATTGTTTAAATCTTCAAGCTTTATAAAAAAACTTGCCTTTTGCTCTGTTGAGCCAAATATTTTAGCCTCTTCTTTTTTCATTTCCTCAAGACTTTCAATCTCGCAGGTTGCCCGCCACCAAAACCTGAGCATACCTTTAATTGAAGGAGCCCGCAGTTCCGCATCTGTAGTATTTGCACCGCCGAGAAACATCGGTGTTACAATCTCAATGTCAAATTCCACTGAATCCATATTTTTATAACGTGAAATGTAAAAAGTCATTCCAGCCTCCGATTTGTTTCAATACAAAAAATATTTCCATGCGTAAATCGCCTCTAATCACAAATATTCATACCACGCTTTATCCTATTTTTTCTGCACCGGTTTCAACCTTTGCAAGGTTGCTGTTTTTTTCTATCCTCACATAATGGCTAACTTTTTCAACAAAAACAGCACGATCAAACATTGATAGTTATTATGTCAAGGATCAATGCTTTCCAATAGTTCTGAAAACCGGTTAATAGTAGTAATTTTGACATCAGTTCTGTTCTGGCTTGTGTCTCCGGCATAAATTATTGATTGGCCGTATGGGAGGTCAGGGAAAAATTTTTTAAATTTTTTTAATACTTGCTATACTTTGGCGGTCGCAACAAAACATGAAAAATCTTTTTTGCTGCTAAAACATCGCCAGCCATTTTCCGAAAACCGGATCAACAATCCTCCAGACATCGTTATGCTTTTCAATAAGATCAAATTTTTCAAGCTTGCTTTTTGCATATTGAACTCCGCCCACCGACAGCTTGTGACGTTGCAGATAGTCTGTTGTAAGAATCTTTGAGGCAGGATCGTTTGCAATAGCCCGTAGCAAGGATATTTGAGACCCGGTAAGGCCTTGTACAATTGCTTCGTATCCGTATCTTTCAGAGGCAATCAGGTTTTCAAAGCCTGTTTTAATATCCTGTTCTTTTACAGTCTTCCTGGATACTTCATAGATGTTATATGCCAGAGCCTGGGCATAATAGGGATAATGCCGCACTTTTTCGGAAATTGCAGCGGCAATATCCCGGGAGCATTTCTTGCCGCCGTTTTTAAACCGTTCAACAAGAAATGCAGTTAGTTCATCGTGAGGCAAAGGCTTTAAGGGGTAGATGATGGCGCTTTGATAAAAGGGCCTTTTTTTCTGATTGAATATATCCAGAAGCGTTCTGCGACGGCTGCCTACAAAAAAATAGGAGGCCTGATGCTCCTGGATATGTTTTCTGAGAACCCCTTCGATGGAAGAATTTTTCAATTCCGTGATTTCCTGAAATTCATCAAAGACAATATTCGCATTAATCCCTTCTTTGCGGATAAAAAGGCCAAGTTCCGTCATTACTTTATCAATAAGGTCGATTCCGGCCAGCCCGGATTAGGCCGGTTCTACAGAAAAAGAAAAACCGCTTTCAGGCGATGGTTTAAAAACAGGGCGGAAGGTTTTAAATATTTTAAGAAAGCGGACGCCTTTATTTAGAAGGGATTCCCGTTCATGCAGGGGCGTGTATATGCTTTGAGCCATACGTCTTGCTATATCGTTTTCAGATGTTGCCATGAAAAAGTCTGCATAGACTGTAAAAAAACCTTTTGCGGCCAGGTCGGTCTGGAGCCTTTTTATAAGAGATGTTTTTCCATAACGCCGCGGTGAAAACAGAACTACATTTGCCTTGTTTTTTGCGTGGGAAAACAGTTCTCTTTGTTCAGAGATCCGATTGCAAAAAGGGGAATCAGGCGGGATAACCCGCAGGGTAAATGGATTAGCCATATTATGTCCTTTCATCATTATCAATTATTGATAATGAATAATTGATAATGATGAATTTATCAAGCATGTTTTAACGGTCTGGTATTTTTTATCAAATATCTTTTAATTTTTCATATCAGGTTACCTGGTTTTTTAATTTATTGAGTTTTTTTAACAACGCATCGTATTCATCTTCATATCCAAGAAGATCCATCATGACCGGGGGCTTGACAGAGTGTGCCGGAAGCCGCTCCCTGGTTTCTTTTATCAGGATTTCAAGTTCATTTATTCTTTTTTTTACATCATCAATTTTATTTTGCATATTAATATGTTATTCCTTAACGAATTGAATATTTTTGGTTTCTTTTTGTGTTTCTATTTTTTATAAAAAAAATAACAGAAAAAATACAGGAATGAAT
>CAYZXU010000030.1:3163-22857 GCA_964482535.1 uncultured Desulfobacteraceae bacterium
CAATTATTGATAATGAATAATTGATAATGATGAATTTATCAAGCATATTTTACCACACCACTTCTATTGCCGATTTGTCCATTTTGATGCCGTAACGGGTATTCGGGCGCGAACCAACAGAAGCAATCTCTAAATTTTTAAGAGCATGTGGTCCGTACCGGTTAAGGAGATTTTCCTTGATCCTGCTTTTGTACATCATGAAATTGTGATTATCCAGTTTGGTTATGCCCCCGTCTTTCATCTCATTTAATGGCCTGGTTCCACATGTTTTTTTATAAATATCGGTTATTTCGGCCTGCTTTTCAAAAACTGACTGCATGTCAATAAAACATTCATTGCAGTTATCACAAGATTCAACACGTTTTGAGCAGTTTTTTTTCTGCATAATAAAAAATGCATAAAGCGCCATACGGGCAGGCATCAGATCCTGCTCTATGGTTTTATATATGATTTTGCAGATTTTTAGATTAACTGTCAGGTCGGCCTTTTCCTCTTTAATAAGTGAAAGCATCAGGGTTGCCGGATCCTTTGGTTCTTTTAAAAAATCGTCTGAAAGTTTTTTGCGGATGGAAAAAAAAGGCACAGGAATCAGATTTATTTCAGCAAATTTTGTTTCTTTAAAAAACGGCTCCCTGTTTCTGCCTATGAGCTTAATACTCTTTGACTCTTTGGGGGGATAATAAAAATCTCGGTTACTTTCAAATTCCGGCGAGACAAGCACATGGTAGAGCCGGTCCTGGGGTCTGCCGTACATTTGAGCTGCAATAGTCAAACATGAGCTCATGGTTTTTCGGCCCCCGGCTATGGAAAAAAGCACTGCTGTTTCAGGATCTTTTGTAAATAAAAATGCCAGGTCCATACATTTTTTTAAAAGCTGTTCATTATGCGATTCATTCGCAATGTCAGTTGTTTCAACTCCATATTCATCTATGACCACATGAATATTTTCATGGCTAAAATCTATGGAATCGGACGGAATATTGTATTCTTTTAAATATTTGTAATAATGCCCTTTTTTGCCGCCAAGGAGTCCTGTATAAATTTTTTCTTTTCCGTCCCTTGTGGTGATTATATGGATTGCGTCAACATTACGATTGCTTTGATGTAGCGCATACAGGGTTTCAGTTATAACCTGGGGACTGAGCCCGGTTACAGCCAATAATATATTCTTCATTGTATTATTATCTCTGCTTTTATTTTACCCAAGCCGAAGGAGGTTTGTTTGCCGAGATGGACTTTTTCACAAAACTCAATCAGGGGAAGATATTCCTGCAAATTTCCTTCATAAGTTACGGAACCTGTTATGCCGCCCATAAGCATGCTTTTGTTTTGACGAAATGAGTATCGTTTCCAGTCAAACCATTTTAAATTCGAACCCAGGGTTTGAACGGATGCGGCTTTTTTGACAAGACCTCTGTAGTCAAGGGGCGGTTCGCCGGCACCGTACCAGTTACAAAGAGAAGATACTCTTCGCAGCATTGCCCGCACCAGAACATGAAAGGGCAGATCCGCCTTAAGCCTGTTTTCAAATTTGAGCCGAAGGGGTGTTTCGCAAATCAGTTTTAAAGATATTTTTTTGTCAGAAAAGTTTGCATGATCGTCAATGGATAATACTTTTAGTTTGTTTGCTGTATTTAATTTTTTATCTATTGCAGAATAGATAAGAGCAGATTCGCTTTTTACCTCTTTTAATGTAAATTTGCCACGGCTGTTGTTTATTCTTTTTCCTATTCCTATTATGCCCATATGATCAAATGCATATATGAAATACGGCAGGCTGTTGTTGATTTCACCAAAAAGAAGAAGATTAAAATTAAAGGAAGAGCCTTTTGAAAATTTTATTTGAGTTGTTAAGGGCGGCTCTATGACAAACGGGTGGGGAGGTGATGCTGTTCTTGAACCTTCAGGTACATTTAGAGAGACTGAAGTTTCAAAGACAAGGGCATATATACACCTTTGTCTTAAGAGGCATTGCGTGCAGTCCTGTTTTTTTAAAGCGCAGACAACCTTTTTTAATGCCCTGCCAAAGACTCCCCTGAAAGTTGATCCCTTATAATGCGGAAGGTATGCGTCATTTTCAAAGACACAAAAAAACCGGTATGTTCCATACAGCATAGTTGCTCCTGGTAAAAAATGTTTTTTAAATATTACAAAATTTAATATAAAATATTATAATAAACTTCGCAATAATTGCAACATTGCTGCAAAATATGGGGATCACATATTTTTTTTTATCTACTTTGAATTTTTATCTACTTTGAATAAGCAGGCCGGCAAGGCACGAAAGCTCAGTAATGGAATTATATCGACAAATGGTTCTGGCTTTTTAATTTCAATTACGTTATCTATTAAAAATGGTGTATATATCCTTTCTTTTTTTATAATTAAAAGTACGTGTGCATTGTGATGAACGATAATACTATAAAAAAAAACAGATTACCTGCTATTCTTTCCATTGTCGGCAGTTCAGGAACAGGAAAAACGACTTTAATGGAAAAACTGATTCCCGAATTTAAAAGCAGGGGGTTTAAGGTCGGTACCATTAAACACCATATCCACGGCTTTGAGATGGACAAACCTGGAAAAGACAGTTGGAGGCACAAGCAGGCCGGCGCTGATGTGTCGATGATATCATCGCCTGATCAGATCGGGATTGTTATGGATGTGGTGTATGACCACAAGCCTGATGAGCTTTTGCATTTTTTTAATAATGTGGATATTATTCTAACTGAAGGCTATAAATCCGGCGATAATTTCAAGATTGAAATCATAAGGCCAAACAGAAAAGACTTGCCCATGAAATTACTTTGTGCAGGAGATGAACGTCTGCTTGCTGTAATCAGCGATTTTGATATTGATACTGAGGTGCCAAGGTTTTCAACAGAAGACATTGAAGGTCTGGCAGTATTTATAATAAATTTTTTCACCCGACAGGCTGTTACGAAACGCAATTTATCCAATTTTAAGCCTTAAAAAATAAATTTAATCCTCGAAATACTTTGAGTGTCTTCAAAGTGGTTAAATTTTTTGCCTTCCATGAGATTTAACAAAGCGATTGAACAAAGACCTCCAACGAAATTGAATATTTTGAAATCGGCTCAATCCATCTGAATTGTATTGATCGGGGCGAGAGGATTTGAACCTCCGACTTCCTGCTCCCAAAGCAGGCGCGCTGCCAGGCTGCGCCACGCCCCGATTTTTTTTAACTATCATGTTTTTTTTATTCATACAAGGTTTTAAATTTAAATTTAATCTTATTTTTTAAAAAAAACATCTATTGCCAAAGCGATTCCCCTTGCAAAATCTGTCAACAGGTCAGAATCAAGCAGTTTTTTTTCATCAAAGGGATTGGTGATACAGCCTGTTTCTATTAATATTGCAGGCATATCAACCCCTTGCAAAAGTAGAAGATTAGCCTCTTTTATGTTAATGTCAAAAAAAGATATATTTTCCACTATATGTTTTTTTAATAATTCCGCAAATTTTTTACTTGATGCAATATGATAATTTTGAAGATTATCCCATAAAAGTTCAGAGCTTTTGTCTTTATATATTTTATGAGACGCTGTATCAAAAAGGCAGATATTTTCTGAAATTTTTTTTCCATAGTAAATTGAGACACCACTTGCCTTGTGGAGAAAACTGCCTCCTGTATGAATGCTTATAAACAGGTCACCTTTGTTCTTATTTGCAAAAGAGGCTCTCGAAGGTATGTCAATAAAATAGTCACCTGTCCTTATTATAAAAGGGCTGTAGCTGCCTTTAAGTTGATTTGCAATGAGGTGGGCAAGTGTTAGTGTTATGTTTTTTTCAAGGCTTCCATCCGGTCCCTTAGCTCCCTTGTCATAACCTCCATGACCTGGATCAATAATAATGTTTTTTATTTTAATGTCTGGAATAGTATTTGCATTCTTAACTGTCCATATTTTAGACACTGTATCAGGCAGAGCGTCTGACACCATAAAAGAACAGGTAAACAGTATTGATATAATAATATTAAAAAACATAAAATTATTTTTTATTAACTGAAAGTTGCAATGTCTTAACATAACAGGTTATTTTAAATTTGCTTGACACAATATCTGTTTGATATTACTTAGCTGAATTTGAATAAAAAATTAAGTGAATAAAAAAGTCTTTATTCTTAAATCGTAATATATCTGATTATTATGTCAAGTTTTAGATTTTACATAAATATTTTTTTAGCTGTTTAATTTATCGTGCGAGAGTGGCGGAATTGGCAGACGCACTGGACTTAGGATCCAGCTCTGGCAACAGAATGGGAGTTCGAGTCTCCCCTCTCGCACCAATCAATAATATTTTATTTTTTATAAAGGCGCCTGAAAATGAAACAGGCTTGTCAGAAAGGAAAAAGATGGAAGTTACCGTTAAGGATGTTACTCCTGTAAAAAAGAGCCTGCAGATTGAAGTTCCTGAAAAAGAAGTTATCAGTGAGCTCGATTCGGCTTATAAAGAACTTAAGAAAACTGCTAAAGTTAAAGGTTTCAGACCAGGCAAGGCACCCCGTAATGTTTTGGAAAAGTATTATAAAAAAGATGTTAATTCTGATGTTGTTTCCAAGCTTGTGCAAAAAACTATGGTTGAAGCTTTCGAGGGAAAAGATTTTAAGATAGTCGGTCAGCCTGTTGTTGAGCCTTCAGAGCTTGAAGGAAAGGGACCATACAAATATCAGGTTACAATAGAAGTCAAACCTGAAATTAAAGATATAGATTACAAAGGTCTTACCTTAAAAGAGACCCAGTATAAAATTTCAGACGGAGAGGTTGACGCTCAACTTCAAATGCTTCAGAAAACCATGTCTGACAAAGTGCCTGTAGATGAAGACAGACCTGTGCGTGTTGATGATTTTGCCTTTATTGATTATGAATGCTTTAAAGACGGGGAGCCTTTTAAGGGTTATGCCAAAGCAGAAAATTTTGCTTTAAAGGTCGGGTCGGAACATTTTACAAAAGAATTTGATGACGCCATTATAGGAATGAATATTGGAGAATCAAAAGAAATTTCTATTGATTTTTCAGAGGACTACTCAATTAAAAAACTGGCGGGTCTTGAAATATTATTCAAAACAACTCTTAATGAAATAAGAATTGAGAATGTTCCTGAAATTGATGACGCTCTGGCACAAAAGCTTGGCAGGTACAATTCTATTGAAGAATTGAAACAGGCCATTGTAGACAACCTTCATACAGGGTATGAGAAAAGAAAAGAGCAGGAAATAAATGAACAGATTTTTAAATCTTTATTAGAAGGTCAGGATTTCGAAGTTCCTGAGGCGATGATTGAGCATGAAACAGCAGGCATTGTGGCAGAAGCTGAACGTTCTTTTGCACATCATAATATGACGCTGGAGCAGGTTGGCATGACAAAGGAAAAACTTGCTGAAAGATCTCGTGATACAGCCATTAAACAGGTTAGGCGGCATATTATCCTGGAAAAAATAATCGATCAGGAGAGTTTAACACTTTCCGACGATGAACTTGAAGAGGGTTATGTGGAAATGTCCAGGGATTTTGGTCAGTCTGTTGAAGAAATAAAAAAATATTATGAACAAAATAAAGATAATCTTGAATTTTTAAAGTATACCTTACTTGAAAAAAGCGCCATCAGGCTTATTATTAATAGTGGTAATGTTGAAAAAGTCGAGCCTGAAATTAAAAACATGCCTGATTCAAAAGAAAAAAAAGACGATAATGATAAAGAATAGTCTGTATTCATAAAAGGAGGTGTTCTTGTGCCGTTAATACCCATGGTAATTGAGCAGAGCAGCAGGGGGGAGCGTTCCTATGATATTTATTCAAGGCTCCTTAAAGACAGGATTATATTTCTCGGAACAACAATGAATGATGAGATTGCAAACCTTTTGATAGCTCAGCTTCTTTTTCTGGAATCAGAAGAACCTGAAAAGGATATTAATTTTTATATTAATTCTCCTGGCGGCGTGGTAACTTCCGGTCTCGCTGTTTATGATACAATGCAGTATATTAAACCTGATATAGCTACTGTCTGCATTGGTCAGGCAGCAAGCATGGGTGCTTTGCTTTTATGTGCCGGAACCCACAACAAACGCTATTCTCTGCCAAATTCAAGAATTATGATTCATCAGCCCATGGGCGGATTTCAAGGTCAGGCTTCCGACATTGCAATTCAGGCAAAAGAGATACTGCGCATGAAGGAGTCCCTTAATCAAATACTGGCATTACATTCCGGCAAATCTTTAGAAGAGATACAGACAGATACGGACAGGGACTTTTTTATGTCAGGAGAAGAAGCAAAGGTATATGGAATAATTGATCATGTCATGGTTAACAGGGATGATATTGACCAACCCGAAAAAACGGAGGCAAAAAAGTGACAAACAAAGACGACATAAACGAAAATCTTTTCTGTTCTTTTTGCGGCAAAAATCAAAAAGAGGTCACAAAACTCATTGCAGGGCCGGCTGTTTATATATGTGATGAATGTATCAAGCTTTGCAGTGAAATCATTGAAGAAGAAATTGAAAATGATGAAGGTGCTGAAGACAAGCTGTTGCTGCCGAAAGAGATAAAAGCGATGCTTGATGATTATGTAATAGAACAGGATGCTGCCAAAAAGGTTCTTTCTGTTGCTGTTTACAACCATTACAAGAGGCTTAATTCTTCTGTAATTAAAGGAGATGTGGAGATTCAAAAGAGCAATATCCTTTTGATAGGACCCACGGGATGCGGCAAGACTCTTCTGGCACAGACTCTGGCAAGATTTTTAAATGTTCCGTTTACCATAGCCGATGCAACCAGTCTCACTGAAGCCGGATATGTGGGGGAAGATGTGGAAAATATTATTCTTTCCCTTCTTCAGAATGCTGATTATGATGTGGATAAAGCCAAAAGCGGCATTGTATATATTGATGAAATAGACAAAATCGCAAGCAAGTCCGACAACCCGTCAATTACGCGTGATGTTTCAGGAGAGGGGGTTCAGCAGGCTTTATTGAAAATTATTGAGGGGACAACCGCAAGTGTGCCTCCAAAGGGTGGAAGAAAACATCCTCAGCAGGACTTTGTAAAGGTCGATACATCCAATATACTGTTTATTTGTGGTGGCACCTTTTCCGGTCTGGAGCACATAATCCAGAGGAGAATGGGATCAAATGTTATGGGCTTCGGGGCAAAAGTTGTTAAATCTAAAGAGGAAGAGCCAGGTGAAATTTTAAAAAACCTCAAGCCCGAGGATCTGATAAAATTTGGGCTTATACCTGAGTTTTTGGGCAGGCTCCCCGTAATTACAACCCTTAAAGAACTCGGTCGTGATTCCCTTATAAGAATTTTGACGGAACCTAAAAATTCATTGATAAAACAGTATAAAAAACTCTTCGAGATTGAAGGGGTTAATCTTAGATTAACCGACAGCGCACTTTTGGCCATTGCAGAAAAAGCATTAAAAAGAAAATCCGGTGCCCGTGGTCTAAGAGCAATACTTGAAAAATGTATGCTTGAGATCATGTATGAAATTCCGTCTATTGAAAATGTTAAGGAATGCGTTATAGGAGAAGAAGTTGTTTTAAACGATGAAGAGCCTATCCTTTTATATGAACAGATAAAAAAGCAGGCTTAGGGAATTTGTTATAACGAACATCAAAAATAGAAGAGTAAAATAATAAGATATATAACATGAATAATTTTAAAGAAATTAAACCGGATCATTCCAGATTGATTCTTCCTCTCTTGCCGCTCAGGGATATTGTGATTTTTCCTTATATGGTGGCTCCCCTTTTTGTGGGACGTTTAAAATCCGTAAATGCTCTTTCAGATGCAATGGGCAAGGATAAACAGATTTTTTTTGTCAGTCAGAAAAAAGCCACCGTGGATTCTCCTGGAGAAAATGACATAAGCAGAGTGGGTACGGTTGGGAATCTGCTTCAGCTTCTTCGTCTTCCTGACGGCACTGTTAAGGCGCTGGTTGAAGGAAAATCAAGAGCCAGGGTCACACGTTTTATAAAAAATGAGGGTTTTTTTCAGGTTGAACTCGATCCTTTAACAGATAGTGAAATATCCGAAGCAGAAGAGATGGCTTTTCAAAGAACCATTATTGAGAGTTTCGAGGAATATGCAAAGCTCAACCCAAGCATATCTAAAGATCTTTTGGAAACTGTTTCGTCCATGACCGATATTTCACAAATGGCTGACACGGTTGCATCGCATTTTTCATTTAAAATAGCGGATAAGCAGCGTTTGCTTAAGACCCTGAATCTTGGCGACAGGCTTCTTTTTCTTATAGAACTGATAAGAATGGAGATTGAAATTATCAGTGTGGATAAGTCGATTAAGGGTCGTGTAAAAAAACAGATGGAAAAGACCCAGAAAAACTATTATCTCAATGAACAGATAAGAGCCATCAAAAAAGAGATGGGCTCAGCAGAGCCGGCAAACGATTTCAAGGAGCTTCAGCAGCAGATTGAAGAGAAGAAGATGTCTGAAGAGGCTGTTGAAAAGGTTCAACATGAGTTTAAAAAACTTAAGATGATGGCCCCCATGTCCGCAGAAGCAACTGTGGTGCGTAATTATATTGACTGGATGATAAGTCTTCCCTGGTTTGAAGAGAGTGAAACCCTGGATGATATTAAAAAGGCTGAAGAAATTTTAAATAATGATCATTACGGGCTGAAAAAACCAAAGGAAAGAATCCTGGAATACCTTGCTGTTCAGACTTTGGTTAAAAAGATAAGAGGCCCAATATTATGTTTTGTGGGACCTCCTGGTGTAGGCAAAACATCACTCGCCAAATCCGTTGCCAACGCTACTGGAAGAAAATATATACGTCTTTCTCTTGGCGGTGTCAGGGATGAAGCTGAAATTCGAGGGCACAGGCGGACATATATAGGAGCCATGCCTGGAAAGATAATTCAGCGTTTAAAAAAGGCCGGTGCCAACAATCCTGTTTTTTGTCTCGATGAAGTGGATAAGATGAGCATGGATTTCAGGGGCGATCCTTCTGCTGCTCTGCTGGAAGTATTAGACCCTGAGCAGAACAACAGTTTTAATGATCATTACCTTGACGTTGATTATGATCTTTCCGATATACTTTTTATCACCACCGCAAACACCCTGCCGGATATTCCTCTGCCCCTGCAGGACAGGATGGAAATAATTCGTTTGTCCGGTTATACCGAATATGAAAAATATTTTATAGCAAGAGACCATCTGCTGTCAAAACAGATAGAACTGAACGGGCTTGAAAATAAAAACGTATCTTTTTCAAAGAATGCAGTTTTAACAATAATTCGTCTATATACAAGAGAAGCCGGGGTAAGAAATCTTGAGCGTGAAATTGCGTCAATTTGCAGAAAGCTTGCCCGGGAGATAGTAAGTGGAGAGAAGAAGAAAGTTTACAGTGTAACTGCAACAACTGTAAAAAAATATCTTGGAATCCCTCGTTTCAAATTTGATCAGATAGAGGATACGGATCAGGTGGGCATTGTTACCGGCCTGGCATGGACATCGGTGGGAGGCGTGCTTCTTTGTATTGAAACACTTGTTATGCCTGGAAAAGGAGAATTGAGTGCTACAGGCAAACTTGGCGATGTTATGAAGGAGTCTGCACAAGCGGCTGTCAGTTATGTCCGTTCACGTGCCGATCAATTAAATATAGACAATAAGTTTTACAAAGAAAAGGATATTCATGTCCATGTTCCTGAAGGGGCTATACCAAAAGACGGGCCTTCGGCAGGCATTTCAATTTGTACTTCTATTATATCCGCTCTTGCAGGAAAGCCTGTTCACAGGGAAATAGCCATGACAGGTGAAATTACCTTGCGCGGCCGTATTCTGCCAATTGGCGGATTAAAAGAAAAACTTCTTGCTGCAATGAGAGGCGGGATTAAAAAAGTTATTATTCCTAAGGAAAACGAAAAGGACTTAAAAGAAATACCCACAGCCATATTAAACCAGATGGAAATAGTTGCGGTTGAGCATATGGACGAGGTTCTTTCTCATGCCCTTATTGTAGAAGATCAGCCTGTTGGAACGTCACTTTAAATGGCATAATGATTTAAATTTGAAGTATGTCAAATCTGAATAATTTTTAAATATAATATAAATTGGCTTGACTTTATTTTTATTAATCGGTATAAACTATTTTTTAAACAATTCAGTCTTTTTATCAAGATGGGCGGGTAGCTCAGTTGGGAGAGCATCGGCCTTACAAGCCGAGGGTCACAGGTTCAAGCCCTGTTCCGCCTACCAGACTGATAAAAAATTATTTTAATAAGAGTTCTTTGAAAGGTCCTCTAATCCGTTCAACTTTGAGTTAGACGCTTTAAATTGGGTGAAATGGGAGGTTCTTAAAAGATTTCAAAAAAGGGGGCGTAGTTCAGTTTTGGTTAGAACGCCGGCCTGTCAAGCCGGAGGTCGCGAGTTCAAGTCTCGTCGTCCCCGCCATAAAAAAAGTACCTGAAAAATAAAGGGATTGCGTTTTAACGTAAGCCCTTTTTTTTTATTAAATATGGACAATAATTTAAAAGTTTCTGTAATAATACCGGCATTCAATGAGGCTCTTTCCATAAGAGGTCTTGTTTCCAAAATTAGAACCCTATATCCTGATTTTGAAATAATTGTTATAAATGATGGTTCATCAGATAATACGGCGGCAGTAGCTAAAGGCGCAGGGGCAAGAGTTTTCAGCCATCCTTATAACATTGGTAACGGAGCTGCAATTAAAAGCGGCATAAGAGAAGCCACAGGCGAAATTCTGGTATTCATTGACGGGGATGCCCAGCATAGCCCTGAAGATATCGGGAAACTTGTAAAGCACCTGCCGGAGTATGATATGGTTGTGGGTAAACGATCAGGGAATGCCCAGGCTTCATTATTCAGAGCCATGGGGAATTTTATCTTTAACCGTATGGCATCATATGTATCAAAGTTCAGGGTAAGGGACCTGACATCCGGTTTCAGAGCCGTAAAGGCAATAATAGCTTATCAGACCCTGCATCTTCTTCCAAACACATATTCCTATCCCACCACCATGACTCTTTGTGTATTAAGAAGCGGATATAGTGTAAAATATATTCCTGTTGAAATCAAAAAAAGAAGAAAAGGAAAAAGCGGAATAAAAATAATAAATGACGGGGTTCGTTTCTTCATGATTATACTCAAAATATGCACGCTTTTTTCCCCAATGAGAATTTTTTTGCCGGTTAGTTTTTTGATATTTTTTTTGGGTTTCTTCAACTATGTCATATCCTATTTAATAAATAGTCGTTTTACAAATATGAGCATGCTGCTTTTTATTTCATCCCTTGTCATATTTATGATGGGGCTGATTTCGGAACAGATTTGTCAAATGAGATATGAAAGAGTAAGAAAAGAACTTTTGCTTGTTCAGCCGGATAAATCTTATACAAATAATTAGCCTGAATAATAGAGACCTTTGCAAAACACCAATCCTCGTTCAATTTAAACATTAGAAAAATCGTGAATCCCAGACAGAAAACCGTGAAAGGGGGAGATGGCTGTGGAAACTAATTACGATATAGTCTTAAAAGATGTTTCATTCTCATATAATAAAAATCCTGTTCTTGAAAATGTGAATATAAATGTAAAACATGGTGAATTTGCTACAATTATCGGTCCGAACGGAGGTGGCAAGACAACTTTGCTTAAACTCTTGCTCGGTCTTCTCAAACCCGACAAAGGCAAGATTCTTGTTTTAGGTGAGACTCCGGTTAAATCAAAGACTAAAATTGGATATATGCCCCAGTATATGCAATTGGATATGCAGTTTCCTGTTACAGTTATGGATGTTGTTTTAATGGGACGTCTTGGAAGCAGTATTTTTGGCAGATACTCCAAAAAGGACAGAAAGTTGGCAAAGCAGGCCCTTTATGAAGTAGAAATGGCAGGTTTTTTCGATACCATGTTCAATAATCTTTCCGGAGGCCAGAGACAGCGGGTTCTTATTGCAAGGGCATTATGCGGTAACCCTGAACTTCTTTTGCTTGATGAGCCTACTGCAAATGTTGATCCTGATATTCAGGAGAATTTGCTGAAGATTTTAAAAGAAATCAATGAGCGCATGACGATTCTTATAGTATCCCATGATATCGGTTTTGTATCCAAGATTGTCAAAAGCGTTATATGCGTTAATAAAAGGGTAATCGTTCATCCCACCAGCAATATTAATGGTCATATCATCAAGGATATATACGGTGGAGATCTTCGCATGATACGTCATGACCACAGGTGCAGCGAGGAAGGCCATAGTAATGTTTGAGTTTTTGACAGCTCTTATTGAACCTGGTAACGAATTTTTAAGGCTTGCTTTTTTTGCAGGGA
Organism: uncultured Desulfobacteraceae bacterium; assembly: GCA_964482535.1. Taxonomy (GTDB): domain Bacteria; phylum Desulfobacterota; class Desulfobacteria; order Desulfobacterales; family BuS5; genus CAYZXU01. Next base: position 15,496 of record CAYZXU010000030.1, read on the forward strand.
TACTTGCCAGTCTGGCATTCGGGATAATGGGTACATATGTTGTTACAAACAGAATAAGTTTTATTGCAGGAGCAATTGCACACGCAGCCTTTGGCGGCATAGGCGCAGGAATTTTTCTGCAAAAAAGGATTGGGCTTGAATGGTTCGATCCCATGTACGGAGCTGTGGTATATGCAGTTCTTTCCGCCGTGATTATTGGCATTGTAAAGCTGTATGCCGGGGAAAGAGAAGATACTGCCATAGGAGCTCTATGGGCAGTGGGAATGGCATCAGGTCTTCTTTTTATTGATATTACTCCAGGATATTTTGATATAACAAGCTATCTTTTTGGAGATATTCTGTTAATCTCTTCAAAAGATCTCTATATGTTGGCAGCGCTTGATATTGTTGTGGCTGTACTTGCCATCCTTTTTTATAATAAAATACTTGCTATATGCTTTGATGATGAATTTGCAGGTTTGCGTGGAATCAATGTCGGGCTATTATATATTTTAATGTTATGTATTACTGCGTTGACAGTGGTTTTGCTTGTCCGGGTTGTGGGAATTATTATGGTGATTGCACTTTTGACTCTGCCTGCAGCAATAGCCGGGCGTTTTTCAAAAAAAATCTGGCAGATGATACTGTTTGCCGTTATTTTTTGCATGTTCTTTTCATGCACAGGACTCGCAATAAGCTATAAATATAGTTTTTCAAGCGGACCTACAATAATAATGGTTGCTGGCATAACCTACCTGCTTGTTATTGCTGCTGAGAACTTATGGAAAAAGATAAGATAAAACGAAACTGATTAATCCATAATTGTGGGTGTCTGTTTATACCAGATTGCAGAAATGGAAATCGGCAAATGTATTGTCATAAACCTGAATTTCGCAAAGTAAGCAAAACTGAAAGTCAAAAAGAATAGCTTTCTAAGATGGTAACAATTCATTTTATTTGGTTTTATTTAAAATTATCTATATCTTGAACAAATTTTTCAAAATTGTTTTCCAGAAGAAATTTTGAAATCATTTCGCTTACCTTATCTGCGGTGTCTATGCGGTAATACCCTTTTTCTTTATCAAGCCCCACTATTTTTTTTGAATTTTCAACTATTGTCTGCAGGGCAATAACAGGCATCTTTACGTTAACATTAACCTCAATGATATCTTTATGATGTGACAATATGGATTTTCCTTATAGTTTTTAACAATTAATAATAATTAGACCTTTTTATATCAATGCTGCATTGATACACAAGATGAAAATTAAATAATTATTAGAAAAAATAGATTTTTTTTCACAAACTATAATGGGAGATCTTATGTAATAAGGCAACTAAATTTACTTGCTTTGTGATAATCAGTTTGACTTTTTTCACGGGAATGACATATGAAAAAGTCTTAAGTTAATATCAGAGAGTTACAAACTTAAAAATAAAAGTTATAAAAAGTATATTTTTATTTTTACAACGAGACCTTTGAAAAATTGTGATAGAGGGAAGGTTCTGTAACGGTTTGTAAAGAAACATAAAATTAAAGATTAACTATGCCCTCCATAATAAAAAATTATAGCGAGACTGATCAATCAGACTGGAATATTCCTGAGGGGAGAGGATGTTATTTTCTTTTATTTCAACTCATTGGGAAAGAGAAGATAATTGTAGGAAAAACAGGATTGAGAAGTTTTCTCAAGGGTTTTTATATATATGTCGGCTCTTCAATGAACAGTTTTAGAACTCGTTTGCAAAGGCATATAAAAAGCAAAAAAAAGCTCCATTGGCACATTGATTATCTTCTGGTGAAAGCTTTAATTGAAAATATTGTTTGCATTGAATCTGACAAACGAATCGAATGCAAACTGGCAAATGACCTGTCAAAGATTTTTAAATCAGTTCCGGATTTTGGAGCAAGCGATTGCAAATGCTCAAGCCATCTGTTTTTTGCAAAAAACAGAAGCATATTAGATAAAAATATTAAAAAATTGCTGACAAAGCATAAAGCTCATCATTATCTTTCTAAGGAAGTTTAAAAAAAAATTATGGAGGGAAAATGATAGATCTAAAACTTTCAGATAAAATTGAAATTGTTGTTTTAATGGATAATTATTCTGATGTTTTATTAACCTCAACGGAAAAGGCTCAGAGACCTCCCCTTGCACATGGTTCAAAAATGGCCGGTCCTTTAATTTGCGAACATGGTTTGTCTTTATTTGTAAATGTATTTAAAGATAACCGCAGCCATAAAATTATAATGGACGGAGGCTGGTCTGAGACAGGTGTTATTAATAATATTAACACTCTGGATATTGATATATCCGATGTTGAGGCTGTTGTTTTAAGCCACGGGCACATGGATCACTTTGGCAGTTTTGAAAAAATGTCCGGCATGTTTTCTGGAAAAGTCCCCTTAATTTTGCACCCCGATGCCTTATTAACTACACGTTTTCTTAGAATTCCTGATGGAAGGGAGGTCAGATTTCCCATTCTAAAGGAATTATCCCTTGAGAAAGCCGGGTATGTACCGGTTAAAACCACGTCCCCTTATCTTCTTGCATCCGGCATGATTGCAACAACCGGAGAAATAGAAAGAGTTACAACTTTTGAAAATGGTCTGCCCGGCGCTTTTTATGAAGAAAACGGTGAAATTAAAGTTGATAAAATTAAAGACGATTTAAGTCTGGTTTTAAATCTTAAGGATAAAGGTCTGGTGATAATTTCGGGATGTGCGCATTCGGGTATAATTAATACTGTGCGGCATATCCGGAAAATTACAGGCATAGACAAGGTTTATGCTGTCATAGGTGGCTTTCACCTTAGTGGGCATGCCTTTGAACCTTTAATAGGGACAACCGTAAGTGAGATGAAAAAGATCAATCCTGAAATAGTTATTCCCATGCATTGCACCGGCTTTAAGGCAACACAGAAGTTTGCCCAAAATATGCCTGATCAGTTTATACCAAGCAGCGTTGGGGTTAAAATATCACTTTAAAACCAAAAATCCAGGGCAAAAAAAATGGAATGGATAGAAACCAGAGTAACTTTTAAGTCTGCTGATACCCAAACAGCATCGGAGCTTATAGCTGAAATATTTCAGGAACTTGGCACCAATGGTGTTCTTTTCGAAGACCCGGAACTATTAAATGAAGACAAAGCTGTTCCCGCAAATAAACAAAGGCATAATGCTGTTACAGGTTATTTTCCCGATGATAATTTTTTTAAAGATAATATTAAAAAATTAAAGGAGAGATTAACCTCGTTAAAGAAGAATAACAGTATGGAATCTGATGTTTTAAGCAAAAAAATTTTTGAAAAAGACTGGTCTGAAGCATGGAAGGAGTTTTTTAAGCCTGAGAAAATCAGTAAAAATATTGTTGTTAAACCCAGCTGGCATGAATTTTCCGGGCAGGCTGGGGATATAATCATTGAGATTGATCCTGGAATGGCTTTTGGTACAGGAACCCATCCCACCACTGTTTTATGCGTAAACGCAATTGAAAAATATATTAAACCGGCGAGCACTGTATTGGATATTGGAACAGGTTCAGGGATACTGTTAATTGCGGCGGCAAAACTCGGGGCAGGGCATATGGTTGGAATAGACATAGATGAGCTTGCAGTTAAAATAGCCAAAAAAAATATGCTCAGGAACAGAATAGATCCAAAACAGTTTATAATAAAAAAAGGCAGCCTTGCAGATGTTGGATATGGTAAATTTGATATTGTTGTCGCAAATATAGTTCATGGAGTTATTCTAAAAATAATAGATCATGTGGAAAATTTTTTAAGTAAAGACGGAATATTTATCTGCTCAGGTATTCTTCAGGAACAAAAAAAATTAATAGAAGATAAAATAATTAAAAAAGGTTTTAAAATAATAGAAACCGGAAACAGTCAGGAATGGACTATGATAGCAGGTAAAAAACATGGAAAATAAACAACAAAAGGTATCTGTTTTGCAAAAAGCAGGACTCTTTGTTGGACCTTTGATTTTTTTCTGTTTTTCCGAAATGGGCACAGGTCGGTTGAAAATTTAGCTTGAACTCCGTTTATCTTTATTGTATCAGTTTCGTAAAATTTTAACTAAAGGAAATATTAGATGGCAAAAGTTATCCCTTTCATGGGCATTCATTATAATCAAAAAAAAATAAAAGATTTTGCAGAAGTTACAACACCTCCCTATGATGTTATTTCAAAGCAGGAACAAACAGATTTTCATAAAAAGCATGCTAATAATATTATAAGGCTTATATTGGGAAAAAATGGTGAGCCTGATGAAAAAAATCATGCTGATGCTGCCAAATATTATAACAAATGGCTTGATGAACAAATATTAATCCGTGATAATTCTGAAACTTTTTATTTAACCAGTGTTGAATTTTCAGTATCTGGCAAAAAAAGTACGCGTTACGGTTTAACAGCCCTTGTTGGCCTTGAACCTTTTGAAAAAGGGGTTGTGCTGCCCCATGAAAAGACTTTTTCCAAGGTTAAATCTGAAAGACTTGGGCTTATGAAAAAATGTCATGTAAATTTCAGCCCTGTTTTTTCATTATACCCGGATAATGATGGAGTTATTCTCAACAAACTTAAGAATGTTGTGTTAGACCAGTCACCTGATTTTGATTTCATAGATTCCCATGGACAAAAACAAAAACTTTGGAAAATAACCGACAAAGATGTGCATAATGAAATATATGAAGCAATGAAGGGAAAAAGAATCTTTATAGCTGACGGTCATCACAGGTATGAAACAGCTCTTAACTACAGAGATTGGGTGGCAAAAAATTCTTCGGACTTTAATGCAGAGCATCCTGCCAACTATATCATGATGTCACTTACAAGCATGGATGATCCAGGACTTGTTATACTTCCTGCACACAGATTGCTCACAGGTGTTGATGATTTTATAATTGACAAACTTGTTGCAAAGTCAAAAATTTATTTTGATATAAATAAAATTTCCTGTAAAGATAAAGAAACGGCTTTGAAAGAATTTACAGCCGGTCTTAATGCCGGCAAGGAAAAAAATACAATAGGGCTTTTTATAAAAAATCAGCCAAATATTTACCTTATGACCCTGAAATCCGACGTCATGGAGCAGGAGTTCGGTGATGAGCTGCCTGATGCTGTAAAGAATCTTGATGTTACAGTTCTTACACGGCTTATATTCATGGAGATATCAGGCTTTAATCAAGCAAGGATGGATGATGAAAAAATGTTTTCTTATACAACCGATGTGATTCAGGCTTTTAATAAAGTTGAAACTCAAGAGTGTGACATTGCATTTATCCTTAATGCCACAAAAATAGCACAGGTAAAAAATATTGCAGAAGCAAAGCTTGTAATGCCGAGAAAATCGACATATTTTTACCCTAAGGTTATAACCGGACAGGTTTTAAACAGTCTTTTGCCTTAACTAAAATACGGAAGCCGAATTTTACAGATGAAAAACATAAATATTTTTGCAAAATTAAACTTGCGTGCTATAATCTCTTATGATAATTTGCAGTAAGACTTTTAAATATATCTTTATTTCAAATGGTTAAAAAAATTAATTTCTGATTAAGGAGGATCTCTTTTAAATGAAAACATTAATTGGCGGTGCTATTGGAGTTGTTTTGGGAATAATCGGTCTTTCTGTATGGTGGAAACCATTTTTAATCCTTCTGCAAGGATCGGTTCCGATTATGCTTTTAATTGGTGGAGGCTTAGCCCTTTATCTCGGTATAGATGAGCTTAAAGATACCTGGAAAAGTGATGAAAAGACAGCCGATACTTTTGAGACACCTGATAATACAGACAAATTCGAAGAAGAAATTAGTGAGTTGAAAAAAGAGATAGAAAATTTAAAAGCAGAAAAAGCGGAAATAAAAGAATAAGCTCATAGCTTTTATGCTCTTTTAGAAAAATTGAGACCTTTGAAAAACCCGGAATTGAGCAAAAAAGGGGCGTCTTTGCTTTGTTTGTATGTGTTTTTTCAAGGGTCTCACCGATGTAATTTTTGAACTTACAGGCATTTTACCTGATTGTCTTGTAAAAAATTAATTTGATATTTAGTTTGATATATTGCATGGTAGTGTTTTATTTTTAATGATCTGAATTTGATTAATTCTCTCCCGCAATTCCTTTCCAAAATACGCTTTTTAGTGACATCCTTTGATTAATAAATTATCTTTTTATATGTTCTTTGTTGAACCGTAAACAGTTACCTATTACTGAAGATGCTGAGATTATTATTATAACTCCAACTTTTACTGTTTTCTTATATCCAATATACCCGTATGCAGGGATTCTATCTTGACACATAATTTTCTATTTGACATATTTAAATATTTATTTTTTCAGGATTAAAATAGATTGCGACAGTAATAACAAAATTTATAAATAGATTTATTCATTTTGGACTATAATAAGTTTTCCGGTTTTTTATAAATAATTTTTAGTAACCATAAACTGATGCTTTTGAAAAATGTTCAATTTTGTACAAATTCATGGAAGGTGAAAATTTAAAGCCGCTTTGAAATAGACTTTATTTTGTATTCTTGGAATTTTTATTTGAGCATGACGCTTTAAGATGAAACGGAATGGGGTGTTTCTCAAAGACATCAAATTAGGAGGTTTCATGATTGTTGCAGAAAGAAAACCCTTTAATGAAATAAAAGAAATGCTAAAGGGTTATAAAAAAGTTCTTACAGTTGGTTGCGGAACCTGTGTCGCCGTCTGTCTTGCGGGTGGTGAAAAGGAAGTGGAAGTTTTAAATTCCGAGTTAGTAATCGCTCGCAAAATTGATAAGGATCCGATTACTACAGGCGCTTTCACTGTTGAACGTCAATGCGACATGGAGTTTTTATCTGAACTTGACGCCATGGTTGACGAGTATGATGCCTTGCTGTCCATGGCATGCGGAGCAGGCATACAGTTTTTAGCTGAAAGGTTTCCTGATATCCCTGTTTTTCCGGCTGTTGACACAACTTTTATTGGTGTTAACAAAGACGTGGGATGGTACGAAGAAAAATGCCGTGCATGTGGCAGTTGCGTTCTTGGTATAACAGCCGGTATATGTCCGGTCACTCTGTGTGCAAAGGGCTTGTTTAACGGACCCTGTGGCGGCACAAATTCAGGAAGTTGTGAGATTGATGCTGACCAGCCATGTGCCTGGTTTAAAATTTATGAACGGCTGGCCAGACAGAACAGGCTTGATAACATAATAGAAATCTGTCCACCCAATGACTGGCGCAACCAGAAACCCCGTACAATTATGCAGCCGGCTTATAAGGACCGCATATCTGCATAATTGATGACAGGAATCATTTTAAAACATATATTAAAATAATTATTACTTTAAAGGAAATACGGATATGAAATCAGGTAGTAATCTCGAAAAA
>CAYZXU010000031.1:0-22766 GCA_964482535.1 uncultured Desulfobacteraceae bacterium
CAGTCGTTCAGTACATGAGACCGGAGCTTATTGGATTTGTCATAGGTTCACTAATAGCCGCCTATATTTTCAAGGAGTTTCGGCCGCGGACAGGTTCGGCTCCCATTGCAAGGTTTGTTCTTGGCGTTTTTGCCATGATCGGCGCGCTGGTTTTTTTAGGCTGCCCGTGGCGGGCGATGCTGCGGCTGGCAGGAGGTGACGGCAACGCCATATTCGGATTGTTAGGCCTGATCTTTGGAATATGGGTCGGGACACTTTTTCTCAAGGGCGGATATAATCTGGGACGTGCCCAAACAACCCATACATCCGCGGGGTGGATTATGCCTTTGATCATGCTGGGTTTTCTATTTCTGCTATTTATTTTTCCCCAAATCGAAGACCAGGGGAAAAACGGGATACTTTTTTACAGTGCCAAAGGCCCCGGAGCAATGCATGCGCCTTTGATCATCTCGCTTATCATCGGGCTTGCCATCGGATTTGTCGCCCAGCAAAGCCGTTTTTGTACCATGGGCGCGTTTCGTGACCTCATCCTTTTTAAACAGACACATCTTTTGTCCGGCATTATAGCTCTTGTAGCATCAGCCTTTATCGTCAATCTGATTTTAGGTCAGTTTCATATGGGATTTGCAAATCAGCCTGTGTCCCATAGCCTGAGTTTATGGAATTTTAGTGGAATGGCGTTGGCCGGTCTGGCCTTTGCTTTGGCCGGTGGATGCCCGGGACGGCAGCTTTTTCTCGCTGGAGAAGGCGATGGTGATGCAGCAGTTTTTGTGTTGGGAATGATCGCTGGAGCGGCATTTTCACATAATTTTGGCCTTGCCAGTTCGCCAAAGGGGATCGGGCCGCACGGTATGGCAGCGGTAATCACCGGTGTTATAGTATGTCTGTTTATCGGCTTTACGATGAGGAAAAAATAATCAATTAGAAAATTTGAGAGGTAAAATTATGAGCATAATTATTGATGCCGAAGGTCTTTCATGTCCCCAGCCGGTTTTGATGACGCTTGACAAAATCAAAGAGATCAAAAAAGGGGAGATCATAATAAAGGTGGATACCAACACTTCCAAAGAGAATGTAAGCAGGGCAGCTCAAAGCCAGGGATGGAAAACTACTGATATCCAAGAGCAGAATATGGGGTATCAGGTTACCATAAAGAAGGAGTAAATTTTGGCCTTTTTTGAATTTTTAAAATTGAAAAAAGAGAAAAGACCGCTCAAATCCGACCAGACGGTCAAACCTCAAGCCAAGTCTCAGGCTAAACCTCAAGCCAAATCTCAGGATAGGGGCATACTTGTTTTTGAGCATACCAGTGAGGTGATCAGGGCGGAGAGCGTTTTGAAAACAGCCGCGAAAATAAACGGCTGGATGATCCGGGTTATGGGGCCTCCGCCGGAAATCAGGACCGGATGCGATCTGGTCATTGAATTTCCCGTCATTGAAGAGCTGAATATCTTAAGAACGCTTCAAGAAGTAGGAATTGAGCCACTTAAAACGGTTCCTGTCACAAAGCATCTGCTAAAGCCCGTGAATCTTTTTCAGACCAAAGATTTTGGTCAATACTTGATGGTACGCGCTGCAAATATGAAATTGACCGTTGAAAAAAAGACCATGACCATAGTCAATATTTCAGGAGGAGGCTGCCCGGATGTCCCGTATCTTGCACAGGAAATGGTGGGACGACACCTGACCGAGGCTCCATTACCGAGGGATATCGGTCATACCCTGTGCGGATATGCACTCCAGTTGGCATATGAGGAGATTACACGTCAATGCTCGCTATAGTTGGAACCGTGCCGGATCAAAATTTTCCGCTGACTGCTGGGAAAATCACCCTGAAAAACAACAAAATTTTTATCAAGGATAAACAGATTCCTGTAAATCGTGGGACACCGGCTTTAATGGCTGCGGCAATACAGACAGGGAAAATAGTGGGCAATACTGAGCTTTACGGCTTTCTCGCAGGAGATATCGGGTTGGGAAACGGCAGCCGAAAGCTCTATGAATATCTTGCAAATCACCTGCCAGGGCTTGACTTTCACGCAATTGTATTTCATTATCTTCAACCTGATGTGGACTGGCATAACCGAATCATGTTTGCTATTTGGAAAATGAAAAACAGACCGCTGCTTATTGCAGATGCCGGTTTTATGTATGCTGCAAAAATGAGTGGGCAGGCTTCGGAATACGACCTGTTCACGCCGGACGTTGGAGAGCTGGCCTTTCTGGCGGATGAAACGGCTCCGCATCCCTTTTATACCAGGGGCTTCATCCTGCAGGAAGAAAACAAGGCGCCTGATCTTATTATTAGAGCTTATAAACATGATAATGCAGCGCGTTATCTCCTTGTCAAAGGTCAAAAGGACTATGTGGCTAACCGGCAGAGGGTTCTGGGAATAGTCGACAGCCCTGTCGACGCGGCCATGGAAGCTATAGGTGGGACAGGTGATACACTGACCGGCCTGACTGCCGCCCTTATCAGTTCAAAAATAACAATAGATAAAGCTGCGATTACTGCAGCACATGTTAATAGACTGGCAGGGCATTTTGCCGCACCGACACCGGCTTCACAGATAACAGATATTATCAGACATATACCGGAAGCTCTGGACAAAATTTTAATGGATTAAATCGTTTTTTAAAAAGGAAAAAAAAGAGTTATGAAAAACTTTATCACTACAGTTTTTATGTTTTCATTCTTATTGTGGGGGATATTGGTTCCAGCTATTGCAGACAGCATTGATGATGAAATTACGGCTATAAAAGAGAGACTGATGGAATTGGAAGGCAGCCTGGAAAAGCAGGACGGCTTTAATGATAAAATCAGTCAATACATTGACTCTCACAAGATCAAGGCGGGTATGCGCGTACAGGCCTGGTACCAGTATGTAGAAGACGGAAAGGGAGATAATCATGACAAGGCTTTAAACGATTTTATGGTAAGAAGGGCATATTTTTATATAAAGGGTCAGGCCACGGAAAAAATGGGTTTTTTTGCGCACCTTGCAGCTGACCGCATCGGGCAGGATGGCCTTGACAAGCCTTCTGTTGGACTGGGAAGCGGTTTTGCCGTGCGTGATGCATGGGTTAATTATAAATTTAACGATGCATGTACATTTCAGTTTGGAAGAATGTATATTCCCTTTACCAGATTTTTTGGCACTGAATCTACTTTTGGTCTGCTCACCCTGGAAATTCCCTTTACCCAGGGAGGAGTCCGGGGCGCCCCGTTTTTTACAAGCAAGGTGGGACGGGACGATGGAGTAGTAATTTGGGGTAATCCCTTTGAAGGCCTGCTCCAGTACCGGTTCGGAGTCTCCGAGGGAGTAGAGAGCAATGTGGAAAACCCAGACGATAACCTGAGATTTACAGGACGTGTATCCGTTAATCTGCTTGAGCCGGAAAAGGGATGGTATAATAAAGGGAGTTATCTTGGAAAGAAAAAAGTACTTGCGATGGGAGCAGGCTATGACTATCAGCAGGGTCTTATATTAGACGGCATGGATAATCAGAACAACGAGGCATGGACGACCGACATCTTTTTTGATTATCCTGTGGGAGAAGGAGCAGTAACAGCAGAGTTATCTTATGTTAACTTAAAAAATTCTACCCAGGCTCTGGGATTTAGTCGTCTTGTAAAGGGTAAAGACGCTCAGATTTATTATATTCAGGCAGGCTACCTTTTCCCTGGGCAGATCGGTCCGGGCAGGGTGCAACCATATTTTCGCTATGAGCATATGGATGTTAAAGACGCGCCGGATACATCTTTCCCATGCGCCGGTGTTAACTATTTTATAAAGGGTCACAGCGCCAAATTTACCCTGGACTGGACACTTGTTCATCAAAAAGAAAAAATCCATGGACTTACTGGTAATTTTAGTGGGGACAAAAACCAGAACATTATTACATTCCAGCTTGCAGTGGGATTTTAGGGTTCCTTATAATAAAATATAATTAAATTTATTTCCAAATTCTGCGAATTCTGATATCTTGACTTTTGTTGTCGCAGTTCCTTAAAAAATATACCTTTAAAAAAGTGAAAAATATGCTGTTTGCTGTATCAGGTATTGAGGTCAGCCCTTGGATTCCACCTGCAGTATCTTTTATAATATCATTTTTTACTTCAATGGGAGGTGTATCAGGCGCTTTTTTAATACTTCCATTTCAGGTAAGCGTTCTTGGTTTTAATACTCCTGCTGTAAGCGCTACAAATCAGCTTTATAATGTTGTTGCAATTCCCGGCGGTGTTTACAGATATATAAAGGAAGGCCGTATGGTCTGGCCGCTTATGTGGGCGGTGATTATAGGGACCTTGCCCGGCGTATTGATAGGAGCAGTCATAAGAATAAAATATTTGCCTGATCCGCGTAATTTCAAGATGTTTGTGGGGCTGGTTCTTTTATATATAGGCAGTAGAATTATAAAAGATCTTTTTGAAAAAAATAAAAAAAAATCAGATTCAGATGAGTTTAAAAATTTGATCAGAAAATTCAAGGGGGCGCAGATTAACAGTTTCCCCAGAGTTTCCGTTAAAAAGTTCAACTTCAGCCATATGGTTTATGAATTTTATGGCGAGTCATATGATGTAAGCACTTTGAAAATTATGCTATTGAGCTCTATCGTCGGCGTAGTGGGCGGTATATATGGAATAGGCGGCGGGGCTATTATGGCACCTTTTTTTGTAACTTTTTTCAGGCTTCCTGTTTATACTGTTGCAGGTGCTGCATTGATGGGCACCTTTGTTACTTCATTTGTCGGGGTTATTTTTTATCAGAGCCTGTCTGTCTATTATACCGGGATAGCTGTGGCTCCTGATTGGGCGCTGGGTTTATTGTTTGGGGCAGGCGGGATTGCTGGTATCTATTGCGGAGCAAGGATGCAGAAATTCATGCCTTCCGGATTTATAAAATGGCTGCTGGCCGTATGTATTCTTTTTCCCGCTGTTAAATATATCGCGGATTTTTTTATTAATTAAATGAGCCGATTTTAAAACGCCTCCTTTCGAAGTCTGCGCTTATCTGCACGATCTCTGCATTCGGTTCAAATATAGAAAAACGGTTAAATTATTGATGCACAAAAATTCTGAAAAAGTCCTTGTCACAGGCGGAGGTGGTTTTTTAGGAAAAGCAATTATAAAACTTCTTTTAAAAAGAGGTGATCATGTCACGAGCTTTTCAAGAAAATACCATAAAAATATAGCATCCCTGAACGTTGAACAGGTTTTGGGAGACCTTAAAGATTATGAAAAGGTTAAGGCAGCTTGCAAAGGCATGGATATAGTCTTTCATGTTGCAGCAAAGCCGGGAGTGTGGGGAACTTATGAAGAATACTTTGAAACCAATGTAAAAGGCACAGAAAATATAATTTCTTCATGCATCAGCAATAATGTGGAAAGGCTTGTTTATACGGGTTCACCAAGTGTGATTTTTGACGGAGGTGATATGGAAGGGATAGATGAATCAGCACCATATCCCGAAAAATTTCAAACTTCCTATCAGAAGACAAAGGCGATAGCTGAACAGAAAGTTGTAAAAGTATCAAACAAAATTAGAACAATTACGTTAAGACCCCATTTGATTTGGGGACCGGGAGATAATCATCTTGTTCCCAGGATTATAGCAAGGGCGAGCAGGATGTTTATTGTTGGTAAAGGAAAAAACCTTGTGGACACTGTTTATGTTGATAATGCTGCCACAGCGCATATTCTTGCAGCAGACAGACTTGCTGAAAGAGAGGATTTGTCAGGCAGAATTTATTTTATCAGCCAGGATGATCCCGTCTGTTTATGGGATATTATCAATGAAATTTTAAAAGCAGCGGAGCTTGCTCCTGTCAGACGCTCTGTTTCCCACAGAACCGCATGGATTGCAGGCGCCCTGCTTGAGCTGGCATATAAAACATTCAGAATAAGAGGCGAACCGCAGATGACCCGTTTTGTTGCCGATGAACTTGCAACGGCCCACTGGTTTGATATAAGTGCAGCCAAAAAAGATCTTGGCTATTTTCCTGAGATTTCTAATAGAGAGGGGCTGAAACGTCTAAAAGAATGGCTGCATAATTTTAGATTTGAAAAGTTATAAATCAACAGTCAGTTGGGCTTTGTTTTCGTTCAGGTTCAAGGAAGACGAGGGTGGATCTTATTCTTTTTAACAGATTGACAAATTAAAAATTTGCTGATAAAAAAAACAAAGTGATTATAAAAAATAATCGATATTATAAAAGCTGAACAATATATTATAATTATGAATTGCAGTGTTAAAAAACTTTCTAAAGAGCTTGTTATTGTCAACGAACTCGGGCTTCATGCAAGAGCTGCGGCAATGATAGCTAAAGCTGCTGGGAGTGCCAAATCGAAATTATGGATTATTAAAAATAAGGAAAAGGTGGATGCTGCCAGTATTTTAGATATGCTTTCTCTTGAATGTTCAAATGGCACAAAGATAACTCTTAAAGTTAATGATAAGGCTGATATCGAAATTTTTAATAATATTGTATGTCTGATTGAAAACGGTTTTGGAGAATAGCTGATCATGAATCATGAAAATGAGATAATATTAAAAGGGATAAACTCTTCTCCGGGCATCTGTATAGGAATGGCATATATAGTAGAAAATGAAGGTGTAGATTTAATAGAAAAATATTATATCAAAAAAGAAGATCTGCATGATGAAATCACACGGTTCAAAATATCTGTAAAAAAGGCTAAAAAAGAAATAAAAAAAATAATTAAGAGCTCACCGGCTGAACTTCATGATCACCGGTATATTCTTGAAAGTAATCTTGCTCTGTTCAAAGATAAGCTGATGTATGATAAAATAATAGAAACCATTGAAAAAGAGCATGTAAATGCTGAATGGGCAACAAAGAAAAACATATCAAAGATTATCGCCATGTTTCAGGATATGCCGGATTCATACTTAAGGGACAGGGTTAGCGATGTGGATTATGTAGCAAAAAGCATACTAAAACAGCTGGCAGGAGCAGAAAATACCAATATTTCCGATATAGACAAAAAAGTTATACTTGTTGCCGACGACCTTTCCCCTGCGGAAACAAGCCATATGAGGCTTGATAAAATAATGGGTTTTATTACTAATAGAGGGGGCAGGGCTTCCCATACCAGCATCATCGCAAGATCTCTTGAAATTCCCGCTGTAACGGGCTTAGACGATGTAACCAGCTTGATTCAGAATGAAGATGTTATTGTTCTGGACGGCAATTCCGGAACTGTAATTGTTAACCCTTCAGAAGATACTGTTTTAGAATATCATGACCATAAAACAAGATATGGCGAATACAAGGCGGTTATTGCAGGCAGCAGCCACCTCCCTGGAGAAACAACGGATGGTTTGCGTTTTAAGGTTATGGGGAATATTGAATTTCCCAGAGAGCTTAAATCTGTTGTAAACTATGGTGGAGAAGGTGTTGGTCTTTACAGGACAGAATTTCAATATTTAAATCGTTCGAATTTTCCAAGTGAAGAAGAGCTTTTTAAAAACTACAAAGAGGTTGCGCAATCAATCTCGCCACACCCTGTAACCATTCGCACCCTTGATATAAACGGAGATAAGATTCGTTTGAGTTCTATGGGCTCCATTGAACCCAATCCTGCCCTTGGTCTTCGTGCCATAAGGTATTGTCTGAAAAATTCAGATGTATTTATTGCCCAGATCCGTGCAATTCTCAGAGCTGCTGCATTCGGCAATGTGAGAATACTGCTGCCCATGATTTCAAGTTATGAAGAGATTGTTCAGGCAAAACAGATGATGGATGAGGCTGCTGAGTCTCTGAACAGGGAAGGGCTTGAGTTTAATCGTAATATTGAAACAGGAATTATGATAGAGGTCCCTTCGGCGGTAGTTATGGCTGATAAATTCGCCGACCAGGTTGACTTTTTCAGTATCGGCACCAATGATCTTGTTCAGTATACACTTGCCATTGACAGGGGAAACAAGCAGGTCTCATACCTCTATAACCCTCTACATCCTGCTTTAATACATATGCTGAAACATGTGGCGGATATTGCCGTAAAACATAATATAAAAGTTTCTATTTGCGGTGAAATGGCAGGTGAGCCTTTAAATATACCGGTTATCGTGGGACTTGGCATTGAAGAGTTAAGCATGAACCCCCAATCCATACCCATTGTAAAAAAAATAATAAGATCGATTAATGCTGCTGATGCAAAAAAATTAATTTCTGTTTTATTAGAGGAGACAGAGTCAAAAGGGGTTGTTGAAGTCATTAAAAATTCTTTTGGCAGTATTATAAATTCTGATTAGTATCTTTCAAGTTTAATTCTATTTTCAACAAAGTGAAGCAATTGAATAAAAATAAAAACAGAGTAATAAGTGAAAACAGAAAAGCGAGATTTAACTATACGATTGAAGATATATATGAAGCCGGCATACAGCTTCTTGGAACCGAGGTCAAGTCCATAAGAGACGGAAGGGTAAACCTGAAAGATTCATATGCCATTATTAAAAATGGAGAAGTTTTTATAAACCAGATGCATATAGGTCCATACCCTTTTGCAGCATATGGAAATCATGATCCTTTGAGAGTAAGAAAACTTCTTTTGCATAAATATGAAATAAAAAAGCTCTATGGGAAAATAAATGAAATGGGGTTATCCCTTATCCCTTTAAAGATGTATTTTAAAAACGGAAAGGTAAAATTAAGCCTGGCAATAGCCAAGGGAAAGCGCAGATATGATAAGCGCGAGTCTATAAAGCGCAAGGATGAAAAAAGGGATATGGAAAGAGCTTTAAGGGGCGCTCAAAAATAAATTAATTCAATTCCATGATTATAATATAGCTTTTTGGTCTTGTTAACATAGAGTCTGTTTTAGCAACAACTGAACATATAATTTCAATTTTTCCGTTATTGTCAAGGTCTCCTATATCATAGTCGCTTATATATCCTGAATATTTTTTACTCATCCATTCTGCCTGCAATTTGTATCCGTTCCAGGCAAGACATTCAACATGCCCATTCAGATAAAATCTTTTTCCGGTAAAATAACGTTTTGTGAAATTCTGGTTGCTGACCGTTACAAGCTCGTTAATTCCGTTATTGTCAAGGTCTGCAATAAAGAGTCGCTGGGGAAGAGTTATTCGATTAAGGGTTTTCATTGAAGCTTTACTCTTTTTATCTTTGCCTTTAGCCTCCTCAGCTTTTGTATAGTATTCAATGCCATTAATACTGCCGCCATAGGGTTCATTGCTGAGCCACTTTTCATTGCCGTTTTTATCTAATATGCGAATGAAATCATTTTTTGCAAAAGTAACAACCGCCTCGCTTTTGGTGTTAAAAATATCACCGAAAGTAAAACCGTAAATAATCATCTGCTCAGGAAGAGATCTGCGTTGAACCGGTACGTATAAGCCATCAATGAATTTTAATTCATAGACTCCAGGTTTAAAAACATCTTTTTCAGCATATTCCTGACCCAGCAGAATATCCCCTGTTTCAGGAAGCCTTAAAACTCTGAAAAACCATTCTGCATGGTCAAAAATTTTAACAAATTCAGAGCCATTGAATTCAAAAACTGTTGAGTTGGGCCTTATCTTTTTTCTTATTATATTTGTAACAAATATTTCAGCTTTTCCATTTTGATTTATATCTGCAACGTCAAGCCCTATAATATCATCAAAACTTGCATCTTTTATTTCTTTTATTTTTTCAAGTTCTTTTTTTATATATTTATAAACGCAGAGCTTTTTATCAGTTATAACAACAAGTTCATTTATGCCGTCTCCGTCAATATCACCTGTGGCCATCCCCTTTATAAATATTTTTAAACGATTGCTTTCCCAGGTTTTTAAAGACTTTCCCCCTGTAACCGTAATTGCGGAAGACAGATTCTCCATAATTTCTTTTTCAGGCGGCCACAAGCTTTCAGGATCTTTTCTGCTTTGAAGTTCTGCAGGGGTCTCATCTGTTTTTTGTTTCTGTATTAATGAAATTTTTCTCCCAAACAGCTTTTTATTGACCTGATTGCAAAAAAGATTCACATGGGAAAATATATCTCCGGTTTTTTCACCCTGTTTTACAAAGTTTATTCTGTCTTCAGGCTTATTAATATTGATGAAACTGATATTTGTAACAATTTTATTGTCTGCTATTTTCAGACTGCTGAATATCACATAATCAGCTTTCAGAGTATCTGCCAGATTTACAGCAGTCTTTTCATTTATCGGCCCTTCAATATTTTTAATTGCAGCTTCCAGGTTTTTTCTGCCAACCGGTACAATTTTGTCTTTTAAGGTTAATCTGCTGGAAAGCATATTATCTATTCCATTGGAAAGGAATGAAAAGTCTTTTTCAGAATCTATTTGTAAAGGGATAATCAGCAGCCTGGAAGAATTACCGGCAAATGCATACCCATAAAAAACAACATATAGAAAAAATATTACACATGTAATGACAAATAATGGACTATTTTTTTTCATTAATTGAATCCCACTTTTAATGTTTGATAAACTCGTTACTTTCCAAGCTCTTTTTTTAAAATATCATTAACAATTTTCGGGTTTGCCTTTCCCCTGCTTTCCTTCATAACCTGCCCCACAAAAAAGCCGATTAGTTTGGTTTTCCCATTTTTATACTCTTCTACCTCGGTGGGGCATCCTGATAATACCTTTGAAATAATTTTTTTTATTGTATCAAAATCTGTGACCTGGACAATCCCCTTTTTCTTTATAATCTCTTCAGAAGATTTTCCTGATTGGGCCATATCCTCAAAAACTTTTTTTGCCATATTGCCGCTTATTGTTTCGTCTTCAATAAATTTTAAAAGCTGCGCAAGGTTATCTGAAGAGACTGGTGATTTATCAATATCTATTTTATCAGCATTAAGGATTTTAAATAAAGGTCCCATTATCCAGTTGCTGACCTGCTTGGGTTTATGAATTTTGCTGGCGCATTCTTCAAAATAGTTCCCAAGCTCACGGCTTGATGTTAAAAAATTCGCATCATAAACAGGCAAATCGTACTGTGTGATAAATCTTTTCTTTTTTTCTTTTGGCAGCTCAGGCAGAGTTTCTTTAATTTCATTAATCCACTTATCTTCGACTACAAGGGGCAAGAGATCAGGATCAGGAAAATATCTGTAATCGTGCGCCTCCTCCTTGCTCCGCATGGCTGTTGTAATATTCTTTTCTGCATTCCAAAGTCTTGTTTCCTGAATAATACTTCCTTTGTCCATTACAACTTCAATATGTCTGGCGATTTCGTAATAAAGCGCTTTTTCAACATTTTTAAATGAATTAAGATTTTTAAGTTCAGTGCGTGTTCCCAGAGTCTTAACCCCCTTTGGCCTGATTGAAATATTGGCATCACATCTAAAACTGCCCTCTTCCATATTACCGTTACATACATCAAGATATCTCACAATTGATCTCAGCTCTCTGAGATATGCACCAGCTTCTTCGGGGGTTCTCATGTCAGGTTCGCTGACGATTTCTATCAGGGGCACCCCTGTCCTGTTAAAGTCGAGCATGCTGACCGGCCTGTGTGAATCATGGTTGAGTTTGCCTGCATCCTCTTCCATGTGGATTCTTGTAATTCCAACTCTTTTTTTGTAATTTTTTAATTCTATATCAATAAATCCGGCTTCGGCAATTGGAAGTTCATACTGGGAAATCTGATATCCTTTCGGCAAATCAGGATAAAAGTAGTTCTTGCGCGCAAACCTGCTCTCCCTGTTAATATTGCAGTTAGTGGCAATGGCTGTGCGTATTGCGTACTCTACAACTTTTTTGTTCAGCACAGGAAGGACACCTGGCATGCCAAGGCAAACCGGGCATGTGTGAGAATTGGGAGAAGCTCCGAATTCTGTAGAACAGCCGCAAAAAATTTTTGTTCCAGTCTTTAACTGGGCATGGACTTCAAGACCAATAACCGATTCAAATTCCATTTTCAAAGGCCTCCGGATATTTTATCATCACCGGCGAATTTTCAAACCGGTAAATATTTTTTAAAAGTCTTTTTATAACGTAATTAATATTTTTGTCAAAACATTGACGTTATAATTTTAACAAATCAGGCATAAAATTTATTTAATCCGCCAACTTCTATGCATATTGTAAATATTTCATTGTCAGGTATGCTTTTTGCTTTCATAATCTTGTAAAGTTTTTTGATTGTATATTATACTCCTTAACTGCTGCAAGGATAATTTATGAATGATCTTAAAAAATTCGATATTGCCACTTCAGTAACCGATTCTCTTATTGATCTTTTTGATACAATGATGTCAATGGAACTTATCCTGTCAGATGAAGAAGCAGATGAGGTAATAGATTCCAATCGTATTGTGGGTTCTGTGAGTATGGCCGGTAAAGTTCTTGGAAGCATAATTATACAGTTCAGCGAAGAATTCTCAAAAATAGTTACAGCAGCAATGCTCGGCATTGAACTTGATGAGATAGAAGGGTTTGAAGAGGTTAAGGATGTCGTAAATGAGGTCTGCAACATAGTTGGAGGAAGTCTGAAGTCCAATTTTTGTGATGCCGGTTTAATATGTGAGCTTGCACCTCCAGCCTTTATCACTGGAACAGATTTTAAAATTGAGTCAGTGAATGTCGACAGGCATGAAAGTTATACATTTACTTATCAGGAATATAAAATTTCTGTAATAGTAGGCGTAAAAATATCCGAAGGAGCAGAGGATGGGCAGGTTTTTAACTTTAAACAAATCGAGCCTATTGATACTGAAACTTTGCAGGTCTTTGATATTAAATCGCATATAAGCAAATCCTTAATTGATGTTTTTGACTCAATGCTTTCAATGGAACTTGTCATGTCGGAAGATACTTCAGCAAGCAAAATGGCTGATGAAAGTATCGCCGGGTCTGTGAGTTTTATAGGACCGTTAATGGGCAGTATAAATCTTATAGTGAGCAGGAAATTTTCAGAAGCAATAACTTCTTCCATGCTTGGCATGGATGATGATGAAGAAGTTGAAGAAGAAGAGATTAAAGATGTTATCAGCGAACTTTGCAATATTGTCGGCGGAAATCTGAAATCAAAATTTTGTGATGCAGGGATGATGTGTGAGCTGTCCACTCCCTCCTTTACAGCAGGAAGTGATTTTATTATTGAGTCTAAAAATATGGCACGGCGCGAATCCTTTGTATTTCATAAAAATGGTGAGACCGTTTATGTTGAAATAGGGCTTAGTGTGGCTGAACGCCTGGAAAAAAATTCCGATGAAGATGATGCTGATGAAGACACGCCTGAATCGGTTGTATCCCAGGACGATATTGATGCACTTATCTCTTCACAGATTGAGAAGAATGAGAAAGAGCCTGAACCCCTACCTGTTGAACCTGAAGAAGAGGTTGCAGATGAGCCTGAAGATAAACTTGATTTTATACTGGACATACCCCTTGAAATTTCAGTTGAAATAGGTCGCACAAGAATGAAAATCAGTCAATTGCTTGACGTGGCCAGGGGTTCGGTTATAGATTTTATAGAGGTCGCAGATGAGCCTGTTAATATTTTGATTAATGATATATTAATTGCAAAGGGAGAAGTTATAGTCGAAAAGGAAAAATATGGTGTCAGAATTAAAGAGATCACCTCTCGTATTGAGCGCATAAGAGCTATATGCTGATGGAGTTGTAAAAAAATATAATTGAATAGGGAATAATATATGTTACGTGATCTGATAGAAAAAAACAGAAGTTACAGGCGTTTCTATGAAGAAAAGAAAATATCTAAGGAAATCCTCATTGAATTGATAGATATGGCGAGGCTTTCAGCTTCAGCCGCAAATCTCCAGCCTTTGAAATATATACTATCTTCAGATAAAAAAAAGAATGACAGGATTTTTAGCTCCCTGGCATGGGCAGCATACCTGAAAGACTGGGAAGGTCCTGTAGAGGGAGAAAGACCTTCGGCTTATATTATTCTGCTCAGGGATAATAAAATAGCAAAAAGTATTATCTGTGATCAGGGAATATCTGCCCAGACTATTCTGCTTGGCGCAGTTGAACGTGGTTTTGGCGGATGTATCCTGGCAGCAGTGAATAGAAACAGACTGACTGATGACCTTAATATACCAAGGGACTATAGCATAGAAATTATTATTGCACTTGGCAAACCAAAAGAGAACGTAATCATAGAAAAGATAGACAAAAGCGGCAGCATAAAATACTGGAGGGATAAAACTGGTGTCCACCATGTTCCCAAACGTTCTCTGGATGAAATAATTTTGATGGCGTTGTAAAAAAGCAGAGTACAACAGGAAATCAGATAAAAAAAGGGCTTTTAGTAAATTATTAATGCTCTTCTATGAACGAAAAGGGGAGATCTCTATCAGACTTTATATAATTCAGCAGACCGGCGGGATGGAAGAAAAAAACGCATTCTGTGATCGCGTACATTTAACAGATCTTCAGCTTTAAGGTCAGCCACCAGCATATTTTCCATGCCGCTTAAATCTTTACACAAAATATTACCTGAAGGATCTAATACTAAAGAGACCCCTGGGAAATTCAAGCCATTACCATTGTCCCCTGTCTGATTACATGCAACCAAAAAAACACTGTTGTCATAGGCACGCGCAGGAAGGTGCCGCATCCATGATCTATATTTTTCTTTACTTGTGCCCCTTGGAGAAGCATGGGGAATAAATATAACTTCCGCCCCCCGGACAGCCATATTTGAGGAAAGTTCAGGAAAGTGTGCATCATAACAAAGCTGAATGCCGAATTTAACTCCATTAATTTCAAATAATGGAATTTTACTGCCTTGAACAAAAACATCCTTTTCAGGAGGAGACATATGAAGCTTCCTGTAAATTTCAATGCTTTTATCAGGTGAAAAAGCCAGGTGACTAACAAAAAAATTACCTGTTTTATCTTTTTCAGCCATTCCTGCAAGTATGGTTATATTATGTTGTGCTGCTAATTGCCGAATTTTATCTGTTGTTTTGCAGGAAGCGTATAAGGCTGTTTTTCTGTCATGGTCACTGGTGCTGTAGCCTGTGACATTCATCTCAGGAAAGCATACCAGGTCTGCATGCTCTTTTTTTGCCTTTTTTGTCCACAAGGCAATTTTTTCAAAATTTTGTTCTATTTTTCCAATTTTTGAAGATAAAACAACAACGCCTATACGCAGATCTTTCATGTCAACAATCCCAAAAACGCTATAGATTAAACTGTGCTTTAATTTTAAATACCCTGGTTGCAGGCAGATTTAATATATCCGTTACCCCTGTTTCAGCAGAAATATTTTCAAGCTCTTTTTTTATTTCAGACATGGATTGAGAAATAAAGGTAAACCAGACATTAAATTCATTATCACGAACATAATTATGGGTAACCCCCGGGCAACTGTTAACAACCTTGGCAAAAGCATCTATCTTTTCATCAGGAACCCTTGCGGCACAAAGTGTGCTTACATAGCCCAGCTTTTCAGGCACAAAATTTCCACCTATGCGTCTAATTGCCCCTATTTGTTTTAATCTTGCAACACGTTTTAAAACATCATCTTCAGAAAGATCAAGTTCCTGGGAGATAGTTAAATAAGGCTGCGAGGTTATAGGAAAATCTGACTGTATCCTGTTCAGTATTGCTTTGTCTGTCCTATCCATTAAATCTATAGCTGAAGGCATAATCTGCTCTCCAAAAATTTATTCATAAATCTTAAGAACAACTTTTCTGGTTCTGGGCCCGTCAAATTCGCAAAAAAATATTCCCTGCCATGTACCAAGAATCAACCTCCCCTTTTCTATTACAAGCTGTTCAGAAACTCCCACCAGGGTGGATTTTACATGAGCAGGAGAATTGCCTTCAAGATGGTCGTAGTCAGCCTCCCATGGAATTATTCTGTTTAATATCATGAGAATATCTGACTTTACTGATGGATCAGCGCTCTCATTAACAGTTATTGCTGCAGTAGTATGCGGCACAAAGAGCATACAAAGGCCTTCTTTAATGCCTGATGATTCAACTGCCCTGGTGATCATTGAAGTAATATCAATCATTTCTGTTTTTCTATTGGTTTTTATAGAAAGATTCATAAGAGCTCCAAACAAAAAAAGCCCTGCATATACAGGGCTTTTTTAAAAAACTATGTAACTCCAGAGTGATTATACACAACCGGTAGGTTTGGGCAGACCAGCCATTTTACATGCTCCCTTGCCTGGACCTGACGGAAAAAGTTCATAAATATGTTTTAATTTAAACTTGGTAACCTTGGAAAGAACACGAACCATGGGAGCAATTCCGTTTTTCTCATAGTACTCCTGAAGGACATTAATCACCATGCGATGTTCTTCATTGAGCTCATCAATACCTTCCTGGTTTTTTACATACTGTACCCATTCTTCACATTTTCCATCTTCATAACTACCAAGAAAACCGTCCTCATCAACTTCAAAGTTTTTTCCCTGATGTTCAATTTGAGCCATTAAAAAAACCCTCCTTAAATTATGTTTCGGCAAACAGCCTGTTTATCGTACATTACTAATTAAATTTTTTATAAAATGATTTAACTATTTGATCCTCATGCGAAAAATAAATATTTTTCGCATGAGCACAATTTATATTATCTGTATGCGAATGTCAATATGAAAACCTTCACCTTTTGATTTTTCTAAAAGAAGCTACTATCAACCCGGATGTCTATTTAATATTCTTTAGGAGTCTTGCTTATTTCAGACAGAGTGAAAACAGGACCATCCTTGCATACAAACTCTTTTCCTATGTTACACCTTCCGCACATGCCTATACCGCATTTCATGCGATTTTCCAGAGACATAATAATGTTATCATGGCCATATCCCAACTTGTCTAATACGGGCTGGGTAAACTTGATCATAATTGGCGGTCCGCAGACAATGGCGTAAGTATCGGCATCTGCAGGGGGTGCTTTTTCTTCTGTAATTGTGGGTACAAAACCTACATTATATTTCCAGTCAGGGTCATCCGTGCCGTCAACTGTTATATTCATATTAATATCATCACGAGCTTCCCAGGCTGCCAGTTCATCTCTGTATAAAAGCATTCCCGGCGACCTTGCACCATAAATTACATGGATATCCTTAAATTTACTGCGGTTGTCAGGATGCAGCATAAATTCAATTGATGAACGAAGAGTAGTAAAGGCAAACCCTCCGCCTATTATCACCACATTTTTCCCTTCAAGAATATCCCAGGGATACCAGTTGCCCATTGGGCCCCGTATTCCCATAATATCCCCAACTTTCATTGTATGAAGATATGAAGTAACCAGGCCTGCTTTAAATATAGTGAATTTAACAAAACCTTTCTCAGTTGGCGAAGAAGCTATGCCGATTGGAATTTCACCTTTGCCGGCAATGGAAAGTTCTGCAAACTGACCTGCTTTGTAGGAAAATTTTTCTTCATCTTCCGGGTTTAAAAAAACAAATTTAAATGTCTTAAGGCTCTTATCTTCGGTTTCAGTTATTATCTCATCTATGCGAACCGGATATGGCAAATATGGATTTTGCACAATATTCCCCCTTTTTTTATCTCTTTACTGGGCAGGCTCGTAAGAGTTCATCTCGTTGCAAATCCTGCGTATATCAATATTTGCCGGGCAAAGGCGGATACATCTTCCGCATCCGACACATTGAATTCCATTATCATACTTATCCAAATAATATTTCAGCTTGTGCATGAAGCGCTGTCTTACTCTGTGCGTCTTTGTGCCTCTGGGGTTATGCCCTGAACCATGAAGGGTAAATAATGGGAACATGCAACTGTCCCAGCAACGGAAACGCTCACCCGACTTTCCATGAGTTTCATCCTGAATGTCAAAACACCAGCATGTAGGACAAACATAGGTACAGGTTCCGCAGTTAATACATGCAAAAGCAAAATTTTCCCAAAAAGGCGCTTCATACATCTCAAGTATTGTACGTTTTTTAATATTATCTATGGAAACAGAAGATGTAATTTTTTCTTCAGCATCCTTTTTCATAGATTCAATTAAAGCGTCTGCCTTATCGGCATCGGTTTCTGTGCTCCAGCCCGCTGTTTTTAACAGAGCATCCCCTTTTGCCGTAATGCTCTTTGCAATATAATGATCGCCTGCATCAACAAGCAGCACATCAAGACCATCTTCATTAAAAGGCCCGTTTCCTGCTGTTGTGCAAAAACATGTACTGGCGGGTTCACTGCAACCAAGCCCCACAAAGGTTGTTGCTTCATAAAAGTTTATCCAGTAAGGATCCTTATACTCAGGATTATCGAAATTAGGTCTTACCAGTAGAAAAGCGGCTGCATCGCATGGTCTGATACCAAAAACAGCCCGCGGTGAATAATCAGTATCAACCTCTTTCATCACATGATGATTTTCTTTGCTTTCATCAAGTGAATATTCCATCATTGCCTCAGACTGAGGAAAGGTTATTGATTTAGGCGACATCCGGGTATTTAATAAATTTAAATCCAGCTGTTCACCTTTTTCAAGTTCCTTGAAATTGTGCATATTCCCGTCTGCAACAGGACCAAATAAACGATATGAGCTTGTTAGACTCTCAAGCCCACCGGTCCATTCTTTTTTATCAATTTTTACGACCTTCATATCATTTCCCTTATAGAAACTGTTTCTTGCCTGTATTCAGGCCCAATAATATCCTGGATAATTTTTTTACTTAATAAAATTATCCGGATCATCAGGTTTAAATGTATCAAGGGGCGGACGTTGATCTATAGTAAGTCCTGCTTCCCATCCGTAAAGTTCATAACATTCCTTTTCAAGCTTCTTCGTAAATGTTCTGACTTTAATATCCATTGGACACGCACGCTCACATGCTCCGCAATCCGTGCATCTTCCTGCACAATGGTAAGCTCTAAGAAAATGAAATGTTCTTATATCTGTCGGGTCAGAACTTTTGCCTACCCACTGGGGACGGGACTCGTCAACAAAACAGGTGGGACAGTAGCATAAAGGACAGGCATCTCTGCATGCATAACATCTTATACAGGTTGAAAGCATATCCTCAAAATAATTCCATTTATCCCCTGGCGACATATCCTCAACTTTGCGAACATCTTCATATCTGTCCACATCGGTCTGTTCTTCCACCATTTCCCCTGCAAGTTCATCATATAAAACAGGATTGCGGTGAACACATATTGCACAGTTCTCCTGCAATACGTCTTTTTTGATAAGGGATTCCTCAAACCCGTCACCGGAAACAATGATCTTGTCGCCCTCTTCTTTGACCTGCTTTATCTCTTTATCAAACATGGAGTTGATCCTGGATTTATCTATCATACCCTTACATGGAACTCCGATAATAAAAAGCCGGTCACGCTCTATCTTGTTTTCGATTATATGATTGACGATATTCCTGGAATCACAGCCCTTGGCAATAATACCTATTTTTTCTTTTCGACCTGTTAAATAGTTCGTTAGGTTGACTCCGCAGTTACTGTCCCATACAAGATCTTTCACATCTTCAGGCTTTGTTATAAAACACGGATTGTTCATCATGGGTATTGTCCCATTCCGAAACCCGATTATCATATCCACCTTTTCTTCTTTTAAAAGCTTTTCCGATATTTCTTTTATCTTATCAATATATCCTAACATGTTAAGCTACCTTGGCTTCTTTTTTTACAAAGTTATTAATCGGCCCTAATTTTTTAACAGATTCAGTGACCTGTTTAACCACTTCTACAAATTTTGTGGCTTCCGCAGAGGAAATCCATGAAAAATGAAGACGGCCGGGCTCAATCCCCATATGCTCCATAAGGCTGTTTAAAAGAGCAAATTTTCTGCGAGCAAAATAATTACCTTCCAGGTAATGACATTCTCCGGGATGTCACCCGGATACCCAGACACCGTCAGCTCCCTGACGAAAAGCCGACAGAATAAATTTCGGACTTATACGACCTGAGCATGGGACTCTTATTACCCTGATATTAGAAGGATACTGCATCCTGCTAACACCTGCCAGGTCAGCAGCTCCATAACTGCACCAGTTACATAAAAAACTAACTATTTTTGGTTCCCATTCGGACATTGCAATGACTCCTTTTTTTAAAACTTTTCGTATCTAAACGAAAAATTTAAATATTTCATACAGCTTCGTTCACAGCAAAAATTTGCGCAAAGATCTGGTTATTATCAAAACCTTTAAGATGAAGCGCTCCTGATCTACAGGATGCGACACACAGACCACATCCCTTACACAAAACAGGATTGATCTGCGCCTTGCCTGTAAATGGACCTTCCTGGACAAAAGAAGGCGCTGAATAAGGACAGATTGATACACAGACACCGCAGGAACTGCAGTTGGCAGGATTAACCATTGCCACAGTACCGCTTGTATTTATATTTTTCTTTGCCAGCAAAGTCACTGCCCTTGCTGCGGCAGCCTTTCCCTGTGCAATTGATTCATCAACAGGCTTGGGATAATGAGCCATACCGCAAAGAAAAACGCCGTCTGTTGCAAATTCAGTTGGTCCAAGTTTGGCATGTTTTTCAATATAAAATCCATCGTCATTTACCGGAACCTTGAAAAAATTTGCAAGCCTTGAATCCTTATTAGGTATAATCGCAGTGGCAAGGGTTAAAAGATCTGCTTCAATCTCAACCGGCAGACCAAGCACATGGTCCACAATCTTGATTACAAGTTTACCATCGGTTAATTCAACAACGGGTTTCCTTTCAAGAGAATACCTGATAAATATAACTCCGGCTTCTCTTGCCTCTTTATAAATATATTCACGTTCCCCGTATGTTCTTATATCCCTGTAGAGGATATAAACATTCATATCAGGATTTTTTTGTTTTAATTCAAGGGCACTGTCAATGGAGTGTGTACAGCAGACTCTTGAACAGTAAGGCCTTTCAGAATCCCTTGATCCAACACACTGGATAAATACCGCATTTTCAAGTTCGCTTAAAGAAGGATCTTTTTCTATAAACTTCCTGTCAAGCTCAAGGCTTGTCAAAATACGTTGATCCTTGCCATAGCTGTATTCATCCGGCATATAAGGCGTTGCTCCCGTGGCAATTACAGCCACGCCATGTTCAAGCGTTTTCTCTGTCTTTTCCTGGCCCTCAGTGGTTAAAATTGATTTAAAATTACCCACAAAACCTTCAACATTGCTTAAACTTGTATTCAGATGAACATGGATGCTCTCATTATTTTCAACCTGCTCAATAATGCCGGCAAGCTCTTTTTGAACATCTTCACCTTTATATGTTTTGAAAATATTTAAAGCCTGACCGCCGAGTCTTGAGCTCTGTTCCACGATATGTGTTTCATACCCCTGCAAGGCAAGACTTTTTGCTGTTGCCATCCCTGATATTCCGCCTCCAATCACAAGAGCCCTCTGGTCAACCTGAAGTTCGGCTTCTTCAAGAGGTTCCATTAAAGCAACTTTTGCAATCGCCATTCTAACAAGATCTTTGGCCTTGTCAGTTGCAAGATCAGGATTATTCTTGTGCACCCAGGAATCCTGATTACGAATATTGGTCATTTCAAAGAGATATTTATTCAGACCTGCGTTTATCAGAGTTTCCTGGAACAGGGGCTCATGGGTTTTAGGCGTACATGCTGCTACAACAACCCTGTTTAATTTTTTTTCCTTTATAATCTGCACCATGTTGTCCTGGGTATCCTGGGAGCATGAGTACAGGTTATCGGTAACATATTCGACATAGGGGAGTGAAGCTGCATAATCTCTAACTGACTCAACATCCACAACTCCAGCAATATTGGTCCCGCATTTGCATACAAATACGCCGATTTTGGGTGAATCGCCGGATACATCAATTTCAACAACAGGCTCAGGGACTTTGGTAAGAGTATTACGTGCCTCGCTCAGTATTTCTCCAGCAGCCGCAGCAGCAGCGCTGGAATCTACTACGGCCTGTGGAATATCCTTTGGTCCCTGAAAAGCTCCACAAACAAATATTCCATCTCTTGAAGTTGCAACAGGCTCAAAAGTTGAAGTTTCGGAAAAGTTGCCTTTTGTTAGTTTAACGTCGAGAGAATCAGCCAGTTCAATCAGTTCAGGGGGTGTCTGAAGCCCCACTGACAAAACTACCATATCGTATGTTTCATTTATTATTTTACCATCTTCATCTACATAACGGAGTTCAAGGTCATCCGTTCCGGCAATGGGATTTACAGTATGAACACGGCTTCTTATAAAACGAACACCCTTTTCTTTGGCATTGTTGTAAAAAGTCTCAAAATCCTTGCCATGGGTACGCATATCCATGAAAAATATTGAACAGTCAAGATCATCACCTGAATGCTCTTTGGCTATAACAGCCTCTTTAATGGCATACATACAGCATACCGAGGAACAGTATGCATTATCACAGCGGTTCAGATCCCTGGAACCAACACATTGAAACCATGCTATCTTCTTGGGTTCCTTCTTGTCGGACAATCTTGTTAAATGCCCGGCTGTCGGTCCTGAAGCTGAAAGGATTCTTTCAAATTCCATGGCTGTTATGACATTGGGATGATTTGCATAACCATATGCATCAAGTCCTGAAGGATCAAAAGGCTTAAACCCTGGTGAAAGAATTATTGAACCGACATTAAGGGTCAAATTTTCTTCTTTTTGATCAAAATCGATAGCATCTGCCGGACAGAATTTTTTACATGCCCCGCATTTTCCTTTTTTAAAATAGATACAATTATCAGGGTCTATGCTGTATTTCAAAGGCACAGCCTGGGGGTATTCAACATAGATGGCCTTGCGCTTTATCAGCCCTGCATTATATGTGTCCACAACTTTTTTAGGACACTTTTCTGC
>CAYZXU010000032.1:0-6542 GCA_964482535.1 uncultured Desulfobacteraceae bacterium
TGGCGGCTCCAATTATTTTTAAAACATTTATGCTTGGTGTAATTCAGGTTATAAACAGAAAAAAAGGGGTCAAATATTTAAAAGAGGATGAACATTTTTTGCAGGAGCTGGCCAGATTTTTGGGCATTGCGCTTTATAACCAGAAACGTATTGCAGGTAAAAATAAAAAACAGATTTCCAAGTTTGATTATCTTCTTGAAAACCACATAATCTCCCAGAAGGAGATTGATCAGGCTGCAATAGAGGCAAAAAAAACAAAGGATTCCATTGAAAACTATCTGTTAAAAAAGCTCAAGATTGCAAAAAAAGATATTGGCGCTTCTTTAAGTAAATTTTATAATACGCAGTTTGTTGAGTTTAATTCCAACACTGCTATTCCTGGTGATATTATAACAGGTCTGAAGGTTCCCTTTATGCGCAATAACAACTGGGTGCCTTTGCGTGCGGAAAAGGGGAAAATAGTTATTCTTGTCGATAACCCACAGGATCTTCAGAAGATCGACATGATAAAATCTTTGTTCTCCGGCAAACAGCTTATTTTCAGAATTGCGTTTAAGGAGGATGTTCAGGAATTCATAGGGCTTTTTACCCAGGATAAAAAAGAGCTTGCGGATATTGATGATATCTTAGGTCAACTTGCTGAAGAAGAAGAAGAGCTGGAAGACGCTCAGCTTGCAATGGATGAAGAAGACAGCGCAATAGTTCAGCTTGTGAATAAGATAATCATTGATGCAAATGAAAGGGGCGCATCTGATATTCATCTCGAGCCATATCCGGGCAAACAAAGCACCCAGGTGAGGATCAGGGTTGACGGTTCCTGTACGGTTTACCAGACTATACCTTATAATTACAAGCGGGCTGTTGTGTCACGAATCAAGATTATGTCTGATCTTGACATAGCTGAACGCCGAAAACCCCAGGACGGAAAGATCAAGTTTAAGAAGTATGGTGGGCTTGATATTGAACTCAGGGTTGCGACAATACCGACCCAGGGAGGAATGGAGGACGTGGTAATGCGGATACTTGCCGCAGGCGAGCCGATTCCCCTTGATAAAATGGGTTTTTCAGAAAGCAATTACAAAAATTTTGTAAGTGTAATAACAAAGCCCTATGGAATAATTTTTGTTTGCGGCCCCACGGGTTCCGGAAAAACAACTACCCTTCATTCAGCCCTTGGATATATAAATAAGCCTGAAACAAAGATCTGGACTGCTGAAGATCCTGTTGAAATAACCCAGGCAGGATTAAGGCAGGTACAGGTGCATCCAAAGATAGGATTCGATTTTGCTGCTGCAATGCGCTCATTCTTAAGGGCAGATCCTGATGTGATTATGGTCGGTGAGATGCGTGACAAGGAGACAACTTCCATTGGTATAGAAGCATCTTTAACAGGCCATCTCGTTTTTTCAACACTTCATACAAACAGCGCTCCTGAAAGCATTACAAGACTGCTTGACATGGGAATGGATCCTTTTAATTTTGCGGATGCGATTTTATGTATACTCGCCCAGCGTCTGGTTCGCACCTTGTGCAAAGATTGCAAAGAAAGCTACCACCCGTCAAAGGAAGAGTATGATGAGCTTGTGCGTGAATATGGGGAAGAAGACTTTGCTGAAAAATTGAATATTCCATATACAGATGATTTGCGTTTGAATAAACCAGCCGGCTGTGATGCATGCAATAATACAGGGTACAGGGGAAGAATGGGTATCCATGAACTGCTCATGGGAACTGATGAACAGAAAAAATTAATACAGTCAAATGCAAAGATGGAATCTTTGCGCGGCCAGGCCATAAAAGACGGAATGACCACGCTTAAACAGGATGGGATAGACAAGATTTTTCAGGGATACTGCGATCTTCTTCAGGTCAGGAAGGTTTGTATTAAATAGCAGTTATTCTCCTGCCTCTTTTATGAATTTTTCCAGCCTGTCCTTGTAATAAGACCGGTTGTCTTTTGCTGAATTCAGCGCCTGCCTTTCGACCGCTACAGCCTCTTTGATCCTGCCGTTTACATAGAAGCTTTCAGCAAGGGTATCCATAATGTGAGGAGCCTGTTTCAGAGCCGCTGCTTTTTTTGATAGATTTAAAGATCTTTCAGGGTCAAAAAAGGTTTTATCTTCACAGGTGGCAAGCAGCCAGGCCAGGTTATTCAGAGTGTCAGGGTTGTCAGGCTCTATGGCAAGAGAGGCTTCGTAGGCTTTAACCGTGCCTGCAAAATTACCGGCATCGTAGTAAAGATTGCCAAGCAGGCTGAAAAGTTCAGCATTATCCGGTGTTTTTTCCATTTCCTGGAGGATTGTTTTTTCAAGGTAATGCATGCTTATATTTTTTCCTGTTTCGCTGAAATGCATGCTGTATCCAACCCATCCCATGATAATAAGAGATGCTGCATAAATCAGGAGACTTAGTTTTACCTTTTTATCATGGCGGGAAATCCAGGTTCTGTCTGTCTCACATTTTTTTAAAAAGTCAATCCGCTCTTTTATGCTAAAGTGATGCCAGTTTGGTTTGTCTGCTGGCGTTCCGCTTGTGGCTGCAATTTTTTTAAATGTTGAGATCATGGGCAGGGCGCTTGATGAGAGGGCATATACATATGTGTCAGCCTGACGTTCAAAGTTTCGCATGAAATAACCGAATATAAATCTGAAGTAGAGCAGAAAAAAAAGTATGGTGACAATGCCGATGATGATCGATATTCCATCAGATCTCTCTAAACCGGTGTGATTTATAAACCAGTATGCAATTTTTGAATGGATAATTGAGTATACGATTATATCAAAGAGGGCATAGGAAAAAATCATATATCCCATAAGAAAAAAAAGGTAGAATAAGAGGTGCTTTTTTTTAACATGACCTATTTCATGGGATATGACAGCGTCTATTTCTTCAGGTTTAAGATAACGCAAAAGACTTTTTGTGATTAGAATATATCGAAATTTTTTTATCAGTCCCATTACTCCGGCAGTGATTATTTTCCCTCCGAAGATCGGCCAGTAAACAATTTCAGCATATTCTACCCCTGCTTTTTTGCATAAATATTCGATTCTGTTTCTATGATATCCCGGTTCAAGCGGTTTGCATCTCCAGAGCTTTTGTATAACTGCAGGACCGGTTAATGTGATGGCAGCAAGAAAAATCATAAAATAAACAGCCTCTCCCTGGGGGGTTGCGAGTATATCTTTTAAACCTTTAAACGGAAGTATGCCGATAATATCGGTGAGCGCTGAAAGCAGCAGCCACGGAAAAATCATTGGAACGGAAAATGAAATATTTGATATAATATATGACTGTTTTGATATTCTATTTCCGTATATTTTGCATGCAGCCCCATGGGCAAATGCCCACACTATTGCAAGATAGGATACAAAAAGCAGCATAAAAAGCAGGGCAAGCAGTGTGGGAAGAGTCTTAAAGAGCCATATGCCGGATAAAAAACCCGGCAGGTTCAGCATATATATGTCCATGGCAAAAATGACTACTGCCAGGATAGACTGTCTCGTCAAAGAGCGGTTAAATTTTTGATCAAGGCTAAAAAGGCTTTCTTTGGATATGCTTTTTTTCAGTTTTTGGAATTGAGCATATGTAATTAAAGTAAAAAAAATATTAAGCAGAATAAAACAAAGAAGAGATCCGGCAAGGTGCAGACCTGATTTTTCAGGAGGCTGGTATGTGTAATAGATTAAAAGAGCGACTATCAGGTAGATTAAGTTTCCGAACATTATCCTGTTTGCTTTTTTTAATGGGCTTTAT
Organism: uncultured Desulfobacteraceae bacterium; assembly: GCA_964482535.1. Classification (GTDB taxonomy): domain Bacteria; phylum Desulfobacterota; class Desulfobacteria; order Desulfobacterales; family BuS5; genus CAYZXU01. The sequence continues at coordinate 3,754 of CAYZXU010000032.1, forward strand.
AATACCGTTCTTTTTCACTGTATATACATCCGCAGTACTGCTGTCTGTAAAGTCCAAGCTCTTTTGATTCTTTGATACCTTCTTTCCAGCCTTTTCGAAAATCATGATAATAAAAAGGAACTCCTGCGAATTTTCCTGCTGATTCACCAATGGATTTTATCAGTTCATGCTTTTGAAATTTACTATACAAAAGTGTTGTGGTAAAATAATCAAATTTTCCGCGTTTTGCAAGAAGGGCTGTCGCTTTTAAACGATCATGATAACAGAACCTGCATCGATCTGATTCCCTGTATACAACGCTTTGAATAAAGCCTTCAAGATCATACCCCTCCTGATAAATAACACGGATGTTTTTTTTTGCAGCATAGATTTCCAGTGCTTCCTGCCGCCTTAAACATTCCTGATACGGGTGTATATTCTTTTTATAGAAAAAACCCATTATAGAAAAGCCCTGGGATTCAAGAACCTTGACAGAGTAGATTGCGCATGGGGCGCAGCATATGTGCACCAAAATTTTCAATTTCGTTATTTTCAATTTCTTTGGCCAAATATTGCAGTTCCGATTCTGACAAGGGTCGCTCCCTCTTCAATTGCTACTTTAAAATCGCCTGTCATTCCCATTGAAAGTTCATCCATGCTTATATTTGGAATTGATGCTTTTTTGATTATATTTTTTATTTCCATTAATTTTTTAAAAAAAGGACGGGCTTTTTCAGGACTGTTAAAAAAAGGGGGTATCGTCATCAGCCCTTTTAGAGAGAGGTTTTCGAGCATGCTTATCTCCCTTGTAAGCCCCAGTACATTATCAATGCCGGTTCCTGATTTTGAGAGTTCTTCGCTGATATTTACCTGTATAAGTATCTGTTGAACCTTGTCATGCTTTTTTGCCTCTTTATTCAGCCCCCTTGCAAGCTTAAGTGTGTCAACAGTGTGGATAAGATCAAAGAGCCTGACAGCATACTTTGCCTTATTTGTCTGGAGATGACCGATAAAATGCCATGATATATTGTACTGTGAGAGAGCCTGGAATTTTTCACGGGATTCCTGTATATAATTTTCTCCTATTATAGCAGCTCCGGCATCAATTGCCTCCTTAACTTTGTCCGCGGGCATTGTTTTGCTGACTGCCACAAGGCGTATTGAATCAGGCGATCTTCCGCAGGATTCAGCGGCAGCCTTTATAGCCTGTTTTACTGATTCCAGTTTTTTTTTCAAATTATTTAAAGCTCCGTTTTAAAAGTCTGAGACCTTTTCAAAATGTTCAATTTCGTTGGAGTTCAAGAAAGGCTAAAATTTTAACCGCAGGAATACATTAAGTATTTTGAGGATTAAAATTTTAGCCTGACGCCGAAATCGGGCGAAAGGGGGCGTTTTGCAAAGGTCTCAGTTTGCAAAACCGATAATGCCTTCTTGTATCAGTAATTCGATAACCTCGCAAACCGGAAGGCCTACAACATTTGTGTAAGAACCGTTTATGCTTTTAACAAGAAATGTCCCGAGCCCCTGTATGGCGTATGCCCCTGCTTTATCAAAGGGCTCATCTGTATTTATGTACCACTCTATTTCATCTTTGGTAAGTTTTTTAAAAAGCACATCTGTTTTTACGGTTTCTGCAAAAAATCTTTTTTTTGCCTTGCAGCATATGGAATACCCTGTATATACCTGATGAATCCGGCCGCTTAGCAGTTGAAGCATACTCCTGGCTTGCTTTTTAGAGCCAGGTTTTCCAAGCATTGTTTTGTTTATCATAACTATCGTGTCTGCTCCGATAATCCATTTTTCAGGATACTGTTTCCCCAGCTCATCAGCCTTTGCTTTGGCAAGAATCTTTACATGGGCTTCAGGAGAAGTAAACTCAACGGAACTTTCATCAAAGCTGCTTGGAATAACTGAAAACTGAATTCCTGCCTGATCCAGCAGATATGCTCTTCTTGGAGATTTTGAAGCTAAAATTATTGATTGATTATTGCAGTATTTATTCATAAGATTTTATTATCAGATGTTGTAAGTCCTGGCAAGATGGAAAAAGGGGAAAATTTTATGAAAAAACTATGGGTAATAGGCGCTGGGAAATTCGGAACAAGAGCTGTTGAAATTTTGTCTAAAAAGAATTTCAGGTTTGATATCACAATCGTTGATAAGGATATAAACAGGTGCCAAAAGCTGGATAAGATTTTATGCAAGATTATATGCATGGACGGGATAGAGTATTTGTCGAAAAATTTAACTGAAAACGATTCTGCCGACTGGATTATCCCAGCAGCGCCTGTACATGTGGCATATGAATGGATAAGCGCTGAATTGAAAAAAAAATATTTGGTGGAAGGCATAGATGTGCCGGAAGGGCTGGCAAAAAGTCTTCCCAATGTTATAAGCGGGAGTAAGGGTGAAATTTATATGAGTTATGCAGATTTTATTTGTCCTGATAACTGTCCTGAGCCGGCTGACAAATGTACATACACAAATAAACCAAGGATAGGCATTTTACACAAAAAACTTGAATCGATAAAATTTGATAATTTTAAATCTGTTGTTATTCAAAGCAAACAGCTTGCGCCCGGGGTAGGGGGATATACACCGAAAGATCTTTTTGACGCTTTGGACATGGTTTTAAATGCGCATAGACCCATATTGTTAAGCACAGCGTGCAAATGTCACGGGGTTATGCATGCTTTTCAAATTTCTGATCATTCAAAAAATGTGTAATGAATGTAATATTTTTTATGTAATTGTGAAGTGTATTACGTTGTATTGGCTAAGGGCTTTGTTGTATTGGCTAAGGGCTTTGT
>CAYZXU010000032.1:6642-22460 GCA_964482535.1 uncultured Desulfobacteraceae bacterium
GTTGTATTGGCTAAGGGCTTTGTTGTATTGGCTAAGGGCTTTGTAATATCGGCTAAAGGCTTTGTAATATTTGATTACAGTCTTCTTGACAATTACATCTGTTCCATGTAGAGAGAAGGTAATTTTATCATCAAATCATAATTAATCAATTCATTATTGCCTGGGTGGCGGAATAGGTAGACGCAAGGGACTTAAAATCCCTCGGTCCTTAGTGGCTGTGCGAGTTCGATTCTCGCCCCAGGCACCATATCGCATATAATTCATGGGTTGGCTGTTTTTTTAGTACAAAAAATATTTAAAGTCTTTTATTAACATAATTTGTTTTTAAGGAGAATTCTAAACATATAAAAATATGTTGGAGTTTATTATTGGGTCTATCCCTGGTGTTGCTCTATCACCGGTTTTGTAGAAAACTCCACAAAATAAAATCGAACCGGTTGAGAAAACCGATTAGTCCAAAAACAGAGCAAAATGGATTATAAGGGTATAATCTTCATTTTTAGCCGGAGATTATACCCTTTTTTTAAACTTCTGTTACCAGCCTGACAGCAGGTTCTGACCGATATTTTCTGCAACCACATCCTGAAACTGCTGAAAACGAAAACCCACAACTTTTACAAGGTATGTCATTACACTATACCCCATTTGGGGGTCTTCTTGAAAAAGTTTCAGCAAATCTTTTTTCTCAATTTTTATTACTTCGCAGTTTATGGAGACACAGTAAGCGGAAAGCCTCATTCTATATGGATGGACAAAACATGACCACCCAAGAATTTTTGCCCTGACATCCTTGGCTTTAATGGACGAAACAGTGTTGTCAGATGTTGTGGGGCGACCTCCTGGCAGTTCAAAACGCAGGTCAACCGTTCCGTCTATAATCATCCACAAGTGGTTTGCATCATCATTTTCAGTAAACAGTTTATCTCCATATTCGTATTTTTCTAATTTACAGCACTTGCAAATTTTCTTAAGCTGATTATCTTCAAGGCTTTTGAACATTTCGATTTTTTTTAATAACTCGTTGTTAACCATGCTATCATCCTCTCTTTTTGCCAAATATTTTATATAATGTTTATTATCTTAGAATAATTAGTCAGTTATACTAAATTATGTTAATTATTATTTGATATATATTTAAAAGAAAAAAATAAAAAACAGATCATAATATGAATTTTTTTAAAATGTCAGATCTGCTCTTAAAAGGAAAGAAGAATCTCTGCTGGTTTCATCAAATACTGACAATTCATGGTCTGCAATGGTTTTAATCCAGCCTCCCTTTTTCCAGCCCATGGGTTCACCAGTGATATTCCAGTTTTTATCGTTTTTATCGGCAAAATCAAAGCCCTCGAAGGTAAACAGTGGAAAGGTTGATTTTTGAACCGGCTGGCGGTCGGCTTTTACAGATTCTGCCTGGGCAGATACAGAGTTGAGAAAAAAATATATGACAGAGACCGTAATGAAAAAGATTTTTAGCTTCATCATAGCCCCTTTAAAATTATTTTTGCTCTATGCCTTTTGCCCCGGCATGTCCTGATGAAATTTCAGTCTTTCATCAAGGAGCTTTGCAACGGGATATTTTGAATGCCTTTTCTTATGCCTCGGCATTTGCCTGTCAATGGCACATAAAAGCCTCAGCAGGAGATTCGGATGCCTGAAAAAGTAAAAATCCGGATAAGACAGGTACTCAGTGTCAGGATACTCATTAATAATAAGATCAAGGAATTCTTTGGATTTTTTTTCAGGCACAACTTTTATCAGAGAACGGACATAACCGGCAATCTCCCTGCCGATCAGGGCTTTAATGCTGTGTCTTGGAGTATAGACTGTTTCAAAATCAAAATAGATCAGTCTGTTGTCATTACTCTTGAAGACATGTTTGAAAGAGGGATGCTCCTGCAGCAGGTATCTGTTTTGGGTTTCCATGGCCAGTTTATGACGTCTGTTCCATTCAGGAATAAACTGTTTAAGAAGCTCTATCTTGTCCTTATGCTCAACTTTCGGGTCTGCAAAATATTCAAGAGCTGTTCGGCCTGTAACATATTCAAATATTATGAATGGTCGGCCGATATTAATCTTGGGGCTGTTTATTTTAGAGCTGTCTGAAGGCTGACGAAAAACATCAAAACCGTGTTTCGCCCATATTTCAAGGCTTTTTTTCTCAGTTTTAAATCTTGTTTTAGCCCAGGTCAGACTTTTACCCACTATCAGATGCTCTAAATTGTCAAGGAGGGTCTGCCAGGCACTCCGTTTGCGTCCATAGCATTTTAGAACAAGTTTTTTATTTGCGGCATTTATAAGAAAAATACCATGTTTTCCATCTCCCCTGGGGCTGCAATCGAGACAGACCGTCTTTTGGTCTCCCAGCATAACAAAATCCCCGGGTTTTGGGATAGATGATTTTTTTTTAAAAATCATAAATAAAAGCTATCTGTTTAACTACTCAATTTTTTTTTTAATTTCAGGGCAACATTATATTTGGAAAACGGTTTTGATGCCCTTGGGTGTATCTTTCTGTCAATCATACGTCCCAGGCGGTGAAAAATATTAGGGTGTTTGAACATGAATCTGTAGGTTTCATGGAGATATTCGGTGTTCGGATAGTTGTTAATTGTTTCCTGGAGGAAAAGCTCAAAGAGTTCAGGTCCCACGATTTTACCTAAGGACTTGAGGTATGCAAGGATTTCCCTTGAAACAAACTCTTCTACTTTTGAACGTGAGCGAAAGGTCATTTCAAAGTCGAAGTATAAAAATTCATCTCCAATAATCATCACATGTTTCATGTCCCCGTTTTCGTGGATCAGGCGCGGTTCTCTTTCTTTTACTGCAATCTCATGCCGCTTGTGCCATCCCTTTAGAAAACGTCTGTATGTATTGAGCCTTTCTTCTATTGGCACTGAGTCGTCGCCGTAGTAATCTTCAAATTTTAAGGCAGGAAGATATTCCAGCAGCATATAACCGCCCTCAGGCAGATCTTTTACCTTAACGTTGTCATAGGTTTTAAAAACCCTGAAACCTGCATCATGCCAGATTTTAAGGCATTTTTTTTCATTGGCAAGGCGCGCCCTGGGCATGAATGAGGTTTGACCTTCGAAAAAATTGCTGATTGTTCCTGTAACATAACGGAATAGACTTCGGCTGCCATAATAAACCTTTAATACGGCAAAGCCGTCTCTAAAAGGCACCTTATACAGATAATTTCCGTTTTTTAATAAAAGATACTGCTCAAGATTATCAAATTGTAAAAGTTCCTGCGCCATGACAGTTCCGATTCCTTAATATATAAAAGTAAAAAAGTAGAACAGGGCAAAAGCCGCCAGCAGACCGGCAAGATTCCAGTGCCCGTTGTTTTTAAAAAAGAGTCTCCATTTAAAAAACCATAGGGCTTTTATATCAATGCCTTTAAAAGAAGGAAGGAACCTGTTGACAGTGTGGCAGTATTTTTCAAAATCTTCACCAAATAAGGGTTTTAATTTTTTTTCTTCACGCTTCACCCTGTTCGCCATATAAAAATAGTATAATATAGTATAACCGGATGCCAGCCAGAGGTTGCCCACAAGTATAATACAGCCGAGAAGTAAAAAAAAACGTCCCAGGTACATGGGGTTTCTTACCAGTATATACGGCCCCTTGATGCTCAGGGTTTTATTTTTATCAAGAGACGCAAAACACCATAGCTGTATTAATTCTCCCGCCATGGAAATAATAAATCCGGCCAGGAAAAATGATGGTTTTATATGTTTTATCAGGACAACTGCAAGGCATATAAAAAGCGGATACCTGAGTTTTAAGAAAAAAGACCTTAGCCTTTTATTATTAAAAAGTTTGTTTATTCTGTTGGCTGAAATGTTAGACAAAGTTTTTCCTTTTTTTTATACAAAATATAGAATGCGTATATTAAATGCCTATTTTAAAAAAGCAAGGTATTTAAAAATTTTTTTTAACCATCTTTGCCCTGTGTTACGGACAGCTCTTGCAAATTTTTCCAGGTTATCCTGATAAAAAAAGTTGTCTTTTTCCTGCTGACTGACTGCATTAGGGCAAAATCGAAGTTTTAATTTAATTACAGCCTTAAAGTCTTCTTTTTCAAGCCTCTTGTAAATATGGTTTAACACCGGAAATCGCATTTCTTTTTGGAAAATTGCAGCTCCCCAGTCTATAAGAAAGGGTTCGCTGTTTTTATCCTTGATTATATTTGCAGCTTTTCGCATATCACAGTGAACTATTCCCCTTGCATGGCATTTTTTTACCAGTTCATTAAGCTTGTCAAAAAAAACAGGGTCAATGTCCCCCCTTTTTTTTCTCAATATCCTTAAGTCGATTCCATTAATTTTTTCTATAACAAGAACGTATCCTGCCATGGCCTTATACAGTTCAGGTACCCCTTCAATGCCCTCAATTTTTTCATAGGCCCTTTTTTCACGGGAAGTAATAATACGGCCGATGGTGTTTTTGTATATAAAGCCGCACCTGCTGAAGTCTTTAACCACAGCCTCATGGCCGTTATCTTTAATAAGCAGGATGCTGGGTCTGGTTGAGGTGTTTTCTCTTAAGATATTTATTTTGGTTTTTTCTATATTTTCAAGGTTTAAATTTTCAAACATTTTTTATTTACATCCATTGGTTTGCCGGTAATCATGGCATCTATTCCGCATTTTTAATGGAGAATGCAGAGTTTTACAGGTATTTAAAAAAAAATTGTATCACAAGAGGGCGGTTTTATGTCAAGTTGAAAAAAATATTTCCATTATTGTAATAGATGTTATTCTATTGTATCATTTTTTATTTTTTCATAAAAATATTTAAGGAGGTGTTTTATGTGCCGGTATTTATTTATAATATTAGCCTTTTTTTTCTTTTTATCAGGATGCACCCAGGAGACTCAAAACGAGCTTGGCAGAAAAATACAGAACTGGACAGGCACTGACGGTGTTCTTGATATTTATGCAGGTGAAAAACTTGTGAAACGATTTATAAAGGTTGATAAACTTTCCACTGCATACGGAACTTCTGACAACAAACCAAGGCCGTACAGATTCGGTTATGGCTATATTGATGAAAATTTTAACCTGCTAAAAGATAGTGGTGAAAAAAAAGCATATTTTGAATTCAGCGACTATTCCACAAACTATATATTTTACGAAAATCCAAAATAGTAGTTTGTATTCAAAAAGTTATTTAAAATTAAGCGCTTTGTTTTATCGGAGGGCGGATGAAAGCAGGAACAGGTTTTTGTAACGACGAAGATTCATTTTATTCAGGGAAAAAGGCTGGTGAAGATGCAATTAAAAGCGGGAGAATAAACAGGCCGGATCTTGTATTTGCCTTTTGCAGCGGAAGCCTTGATCATCAAAAATTTTTTTCAGGTCTTCAATCTGTTGTGGGAAAAGGTGTGCCGATTATAGGCGGTTCCACAATCGGTATTATCACCAATGAAAATTTGTCTTATAAAGGTTATCCTTCAGGAGCTGCAATTTTGCAGTCAGATAATTTCCGATTAATAATTGATTCGGCCGGCGATCTCAATATGGACGAGAAAACAGCCGGTATGAACCTTGCCGCAAAGTTGAAAAAAAAATTGCAGGAAGAATCAGAAGCTTTAAATAATTGTATGATAATTTTTTATGATTCTGTTAAAAGCCCGGGAAATTTGACAACGCCTCCTGTGCTTAATGCCTCGTCTCCTTTAATTGCAGGGATTGAGCAGAAACTCGGCCATGGTGTTAATATTTTTGGCGCAGGCCTTATCGGTGAATTTGACCTGGGGCAGACAAAACAGTTTTGCGGTTCTTGTGTTGCCACGCAGAATCTTGTGGGAGCGATTTTTGCCGGTGATTTTAAGCATTATTTTAGAATTATGCACGGGTGCACACCTTTAGACGGCGTTTACCACACTATTACAAAAATTAAGGGTTCGGCTATTTATGAGCTTGACGGCAAACCGATTGTGGAAATTATAGATAATTTATACGGGAATAAGAACTGGAGGAATCAGAATCCGGTTGATCTTTTAACAATAGGGGTTAATCATGGCAAAAGATACGAGGAGACTTTGGAGAGCAATTACGTGAACAGGTTGATAACAGGGGTTTTGCCGGAAGAAGAAGGCATCGGTATTTTTGAGCCTGACCTCTGGGCAGGCACGGAAATACAGTTTATGCTGAGAGATGGTGAAAAAATGATAGAGTCTGCAAGAAGAAATTCAGAAGAATTAATGCAGCAGATTTTTGATAAAGGGGAAAAACCTTGTTTCGGGCTTTATATCAATTGTGCCGGGCGTGCCGCAGAATATTCCAAAACTTTCACGGAAGAAGCATCAGAAGTGCAGAAGGTGTTTAATAAGTACGATACCCCTCTTTTCGGTTTTTACTCCGGTGTTGAAGTTGCCCCTTTTCTGCAAAAGAGCAGAGGATTGGACTGGACAGGTGTTTTATTGGTTTTTGCGGTTTGAATAGAATCTTATTGTTTTAATAAGGGCAGTTGAACAATGGAAAAGCTGTTACAGGAAGCAAGGCAAAGAGGCAGCTATTACAAAGAAATAGCAAAAGAAGCCGGCAGGAAACGTTTAAGGGATATCTATAATCTGTCAAGACTGATAGAAGAGCATAAAGAGATAGAAAAGGCATTGTCCGAGAGCGAGGAGAGATATCGCAGGGTTGTGGAAGATATGCCGGCCATGATATGCAGGTTTTTTTTCGATGGAACACTGACCTTTGTAAACAAGGCTTATTGCCAGTATTTTAATAAAAAAAAGGCTGAATTAATGGGTAGTAATTTTTTTGCCTTTATTCCTGACTCTGACCAGGAGAATGTAAAAAAACATTTTATGTCTTTAAGCTCTGAAAACCCTATGATAACCTATGAACATCAGGTAATAGCGCCGGACGGTGCTTTAAGATGGCAGGAGTGGACGGATCGTGCAATTTTTAACAACCATGGCCGCCTTGTGGAATTCCAGTCTATTGGAAGGGATATAACAGAGCGTAAACAGGCTTTGGAGGATAAAGCCTTGTTGGAGAAACGGCTGCATCATGCTCAAAGAATGAAATCCCTGGGCGCGCTTGCCGGAACAATAGCCCATGATTTTAATAATATGCTCACGGGTATTAATGGGCACGCATCATTGATGCTCATGGATATGGATTCTGTACATCCCCATTTTAACAATCTTAAAAGAATAGAAAATATCATTAAAAATGCAAACGATATGACTAAGCGGCTTATCAGTTTTACAAAAAGCGAAGATATTAAGCTTGCGCCCGCTGATTTGAATGAGCTTTGCGAGCAGTATTTTGAAATGTTTGTATCGCTCCATAAAGATATTAAGGTGCATAGAGAATATAAAGAGGATTTGTGGAGGGCTGAGGTTGACAGTGGGCAGATAGGGCAGGTGCTGCTTAATCTTTATATGAATGCACGCCAGGCAATGCCTGAAGGCGGAGAACTGATTATAACAACGGAAAACATACTGCTTGGTGACAACTTTGTAAAACCGTATAATTTGCAACCCGGCAGATTTATAAAAATTTCTTTGGCAGATACCGGCACAGGCATGGCTGAAGATGTTTTGCAGAGTGTTTTTGAACCTTTTTTTACAACAAAGGAAGAAGCCGGAGGCATGGGCATCGGTCTTGCTTCTGCATACGGCGTAATAAGCAATCATAATGGAATAATTAACGTGAGCAGTAAAAAAGGATTCGGAACCACCTTTAATATTTTTTTGCCTGTTATTGATGAAAAAAGAGGTGTTGAATCATGAATGTTTTAATAACAAATGATGACGGTATTTATGCAGATGGAATATGGGCGCTTTATAAGAGCTTTGCAGAAAAACATTCTGTTACAGTAGTGGCGCCTGATCGTGAGAGAAGTGCGGTGGGTCATGCCATAACGCTGTACTCTCCGCTGCGTGCAAACAGGGTGACCTTGGAGAGCGGATTCCAGGGATATGCTGTTACAGGCACTCCTGCAGATTGCATTAAACTGAGTGTAGTGGAACTTCTTGAATCAAGACCCGACATGGTGATTTCAGGGATAAACCCGGGGGCCAACGTGGGTATTAATGTGAACTATTCCGGGACGGTTGCAGCGGCAAGGGAAGCCGCTCTGTATAATATCCCGGCAATAGCTGTCTCTGTCCAGGGATACAGGCCTGTTAATTATGATGGCGTTGCGGATTTTGCCCTTGATGCAGCCCAAAAAGTTTTTACCAGCGGACTTCCGTCCGGGACTTTTTTGAATATAAATTTTCCAAACATCCCCCTGGCTGAAATTCCGGGAACAAAGATATGCAGACAGAGCATTGAAATTTTTCCTGAATATATGGATAAGAGAAGAGACCCGAGAAACAGGCAGTATTACTGGCATACCTGTGATTTGAGCGGTTCCGGCCATGGGGCGGGAACTGACGTGGAAGCGCTTGAGAATAACTATATCTCCGTAACTCCCATCAAGTGTGATGCTACGGATTATGATATGTTTGAGAACTTAAAGAACTGGGTGGAACAGATATAAAAGGGTTATAACCGGTTATGAAAAAACAGTTTGTTGGGGAGATTAAGGCAGGTGACAAGCTTGATGATATTTTTATTTTGTCTGAAAAGAGCATGTCCCAGAAAAGAGACGGAAATAATTTTTTAAATATTACACTTGGGGACAAAACCGGCAGAATAAAGGGCGTGATATGGGATGATGTTGACCGGATATCCGGGGAAACCTCTCCGGGTGATTTTGTCCATGTCCGGGGTAGTGTTTCCGACTATAAAGGGGTTTTGCAGGCCGTTGTAAAGGGGATGGAGCCTGTTTTGCCTGGAGAGGTTGAGCCTGCTGATTATCTGCCAAAAACAGACAGGGATATCGAAACAATGTTTGAAAGGCTTTTGCAGGTGACCGCTACGATAAAAACAGGCTGCCTGAAAGAACTTTTTAAAGCCTTCTGGAATGACAAGGAGTTCGTGAATAGATTTAAAACAGCTCCTGCCGGGAAAAAGATGCACCACGCCTATATTGGCGGGCTTCTTGAACATACCCTGTCCATGGCTCTTTTGGCAGACAAGGTTGCCGGTCATTACAGTGGAATAGACAGGGATCTGCTTGTTTCAGGAGCAATACTTCATGACATAGGCAAAATTCTGGAATTTGATTACAGCACATCCATAGATTATTCGGATCAGGGAAGATTGCTTAATCATATAGTTATAGGGCTGGAGCTCCTTGGTGAAAAAATGGAATCTGTGGAAAATTTTCCCAAAGAAAAAGCTCTCTTGCTAAAGCATATGATTGTCAGCCATCATGGTGAGCGTGAGTTCGGTTCACCTGAACCCCCCAAAACCATTGAAGCTGTTCTGCTGAACTATATTGATGAGATAGATTCCAAGGTTAACGGCATACGCGAGTTTATGAAGTCCGGGAATGAGAATGAAACCTGGACATCCTATCACAGACTTCTGGGGCGTTATTTTTATAAAGGAAAAATAAATAATTAAATGTTTATCACATTTGAAGGCATAGAAGGATCAGGAAAAACAAGCCAGATAGTAAAAGCTGCCGATTTTTTGCGGGGTATGGGGCATGACTGCATTATAACGAGAGAACCGGGGGGCACAAAAATTGGAGAGAAGATAAGGGGAATTCTTCTTGATCCTGATAACAGGGGATTATCGCCCCTTGCCGAGCTTCTTTTGTATATGGCGGACAGGACCCAGCATGTGAAAGAGATCATTGAACCCTTATTATGGGAAGGCAAAACTGTTCTGTGCGACAGGTTTTTTGATGCAACCCTGGTCTATCAGGGTTATGCAAGGGGGCTTGATATTGACCTGATAAACAGGCTCCATAATCTTGTTTTAAAAGGATTGCAGCCCGATATAACCATTCTCCTTGATCTTCCTGTGGAAACCGGTTTGAAGCGCGCATGGAAAGAGATCGACAGAGGCGCAAGGGAGTCCGTGGAGACCAGGTTTGAAGAAGAGGCTCTTGCCTTTCACGAAAAGGTCAGATCAGGGTACCTTGAGCTGGCTCGTCTCGAGCCTGACAGATTTTATACTATTGATTCAGGTCTGAGTGAACCAGGCGTGTTTGAAGAGATAAAAAAAAGCCTTTCCAGGGCGCTGGACAGCCTGAGCGGCAATTAATATACGGAAATTTATTAAAAAATGAGCCAAAACATATTAGATTTTATCGGCAATACACCTCTAATTGAAATAGAGCGCCTTAATCCTGATCCTGAAGTAAAGATTTACGCCAAGCTGGAGTATATGAATCCTGGGGGATCAATAAAGGACAGAATAGCCCTTGCCATGATTGAGGCAGGAGAAAAATCCGGTGAGCTGACCCATGACAAAATTATAATCGAAGCCACAAGCGGAAATACAGGCATCGGTCTTGCCCTTGTCTGTGCCGTAAAAGGCTACCGGCTTCTTTTGACCATGTCTGAAGCCGTGAGCAAAGAACGCCGAATTATATTAAAGGCAAGGGGAGCGGAGATACTTCTTACCCCCGGGCGTCTTGGAACAGATGGCGCCATTGAAGAGGCTTACCGCCTTGTGCGTGAAAATCCTGGCGTCTATTTTATGACTGATCAGTATAATAATAAGGCTAACTGGCTTGCGCATTATAACGGAACAGCCCAGGAAATTTTAAAGCAGACAAACGGGGAGGTCTCAGTATTTGTTGCCACCATGGGTACAAGCGGAACATTAATGGGTGTTTCAAGAAGATTAAAGGAGTATAATAAAGATATTCAGATAGTAGGCGTGGAGCCTTATCTTGGTCATAAAATACAGGGCTTAAAGAATATGAAGGAGGCCTATTCCCCGGAAATTTTTAACAAGAAGCTTCTTGATAAAAAAGTGAATGTTGAAGATGAAGAGGCCTTTGAGATGGCAAGGCTTCTTGCAAAAAAGGAAGGTCTTTTTGTGGGAATGAGCAGCGGAGCCGCCATGGCCATAGCGCAAAAGGAGGCTGCTGCCATGACTCGGGGCAAGGTGGTGGTGATTTTTCCGGATGGTGGTGAAAGATATCTCAGCACCAGCCTTTTTGCAGAGACCGATAAGACCGGCCCCAAGTTTTTTAATACACTGAGCCGCTCAAAAGAGCAGTTTGTTCCGCTTTCTCCAGGAAAAGCATCTGTTTATTCATGCGGGCCCACGGCAAATGCAAGGATTGGCCTTGGGGAGAGCAGGCGCTTTGTATTTGCCGATCTTGTCTGCCGTTACCTTGAATTCAGGGGGTATTCGGTAAATCAGGTTGTAAATATAACCGATATGGATGACAAGACCATTCTCGGTTCTGAAAAAGAGAATATGGAGCTGCCCGAGTTTACTCAAAAACATATTGATCTTTTTTTTAACGATCTTAAGACCCTTAAAGTTAAGCCTGCCTCAAAATATCCCAGGGTAAGCGAGCATGTTGATGATATGGTTGCCCTTGCCGAGAAACTGGCTCAAAAAGGTTTTGCCTATGAAAAACTCCACTCCCTTTATTTTGATATTTCCAGATTTTCCGATTACGGAAAGCTTTCCGGCGTTGATATAAACAAGATAAAACTTGGGGCCACTGTGGATCTCGATGAGTATGAGAAGGATAATCCCAGAGATTTTACACTTTTTAAAAGAACAAGGCTTTCCGAACTTAAAAGAGGCATATATGTTAAAACAGCCTGGGGGAACGTGCGCCCCTCATGGCATATACAGTGTGCGGCAATATCAATGAAGTGTCTTGGTGAAAATTTTGACATACACACAAGCAGCAGGGAACTAATGTTTCCGCATCATGAAAATCAGATTGCAATTGCATCAGCCCTGACAGGCAAACCCATGGCCAACTACTGGCTTCATTGTGAGAGGGTTTTGGCCAACGGGAAAAAAATTGATGAAAATGCTCTGGTGCCCATTACCCTTGATCAGCTTGTTAAACAGGGCTGTTCAGGCAGGGTAATAAGGTTCTGGCTGATTTCGGTCCATTACAGGAAAATCATAACCTTTTCGGAAAGCAGCCTTAAGAATGCACAGCACTCATTAAAGAGGCTTGATGCCTGTGTCCATGCTTTGCTGAATATAAAGGAGGGGTCGCCTTTTGAAGAGCTTGATCAGCTTTTGTATGATATAAAACAAAGCTTTACCTGTGCCATGGATGATGATCTGAATATATCCGCAGTCATGGTTTCTGTTTTTAAAAATATTAAAAAAATAAATATTCTTTTATCTGAAAAAAAGATAGACCCAAAAGGAGCAAAACGGATTATTAATGAGTTTAAGAATATTGATTCCGTGCTGAAAATTTTTGATTTCAGAAAAGAGGAGACCGATTCTGAAATAGAAAGATTAATAAAAGAAAGAGATGCCGCGAGAAAAGAAAAAAACTGGGCACTTGCGGACAAGCTTCGCCATAAACTGAGAGCGGCCGGAATAGTGGTGAAAGATAAAAAACGGACAGTCTAAAGCGGCAAAGCCGCAGTTTTAGGTTTTAGGAAAATTTTGGTGGATTCGCTACGCTTAATCCACCCTACACATTTTATATAAAGTTGGTAGGATTGTAGGGTGGATTAAGGAGCGTAAGCGACGAATCCACCAAAAATAACTAATGAAAAATAATATAACAAAAACATAGGAAGAATAATGAAACCCGTATATTTCCCGTTCACATATATTGCTCTTGAAACTGCTGAAAATATTTGCGCCTTTTTTAAAGATATTATTATATGCCGGCCAACATGTTCCGGCGTGCCTGATGCTATGCAGGACTTGAAAAAAAAGGGCATGATAGATATTAATCTGCCTGTTTTAAAAGATGAAGAAAAACTGGCTGGAATAATAAAAGATATTAAAGCCTGGATCAGTATGCATAGCTATGGTGATAAGGCTTTTGCCAGGGCTGTGTCTGAAAAAAATCCTTTTTGCAGCAATACACTTCCAAATCAGATCAGATCCCAAATAAATAAAAGTGTAAAATCTGAAACGCCTGAAGAGCCGGATGAAAATATTATGGCTGCCAGGGCATTTCTTCAGATTGCCCAGGAAGTGGACATGCAGAATAATGAAATTAACATGGGATTGACGGATGTTGAAGAGATGCGCCGGGATTTGATGAATGTTTTAAAAGGAGATGAAAAGAATATTAAAGAGGGCATTTTGTCCAAACCTGCGGACATTATGACCCCTTATATGTGGGAAGAGAGGCTGAAAGCCTGGTCATGTCTTTTCCCGCAAGACATGGGAATGCAGGATGTCCCCTTGCTTTTAACATCAAGCGGCAGTGTTTTTGAATATTTGATAGACAAATTTGAAACAGCAGAAAAAATAGGTTTTTTTGAATCTGCGCCTGTTCCCGGACCAAGTATTGACAGCCTCGCAAGATGGCAGGATGACCTGATTGAAAGTCTTGAGCAGATTGCAGAAAATATCTGGGATGGTAACACGGGGGGGATAGCTCCTCCTCCTTATAAAGATAAAAGTTTTAAAAGCAGGGCAACGCTTTTAATTTATATTATTCCCGGCAAGACATCTTGTGAATTGTTTAATGTACAGGGGGCAAAAGAATCAAAATATAAGAATACGCTCCTGTGTCTTGTTGAGAAAAAAAATGAATAATGCCGGATGGTTTTTAATTTTGTTTTTTTAAATAAATACTATTTATTGCTTGACAAGTCAAAGATTCAATAATAAAAATTTTTTGTTATATATATTAAAATAAGCTAATTTCATAAAAAATTGGAAATCAATTTATTGCTACAATATAGTGGATATAATAAAGGTCAATAATACTGCATGTTGTGGTCAAAATAAAAAAGTTGGGCCTTTTTACAAAGGCATCAAATAAAGCTAAGATAAAAAAAGTTTTTCAAGGCAAACTGACTGAGTGTTCGGTCATTTTTTTATTGTAGTTTGTATTAAGATAGTGTAAAGAAGGTTTAATGAGGAATTTAGGTGGTCAGGATAGGGAGATGTTGTTATCTTTAAACAAAAAAAAAGGAATGGAAAGACAAATGAACTTTTTAAAAAAAGAGGGAAGCAGAAACTTTAAGGGGTTTAAGATTTTTTTTATATGCTTTTTTTCTATTTTGCTTTGTTTTGGATGTAAAGAAGCAAAAATAGAAAAATCATCGGAAAATAATAAAGAAGCGCCGGCATCGGTTTTTGGTATTGATGATCTTTATGGCGTTGATATTTTTGATTCAAAAAACACATGGGCAGTGGGTTACTGGGGAGGCATCTTTTATACCGGTGACGGAGGAAAAAAATGGGTCAAACAGGATGGCGGAACAACCGGACCTTTATATTCAGTATGTTTTGCAACGCCTGAAAAAGGCTGGATAAGCGGCGCCAACGGGGTGATTCTAAGCACATCAGATGGCGGTAAAAAGTGGGTAAGGTTAAACAGCGGCCATCCTGACAAACCCTTTTTCTTAATAGACTTTGTTAATGAAAAAACAGGCTGGGCAGTAGGCACCTGGGGGACGATAATAAAGACCACAGATGGAGGACAAAACTGGGGCAATGTTTCAATTGATGAGGATATCTCTTTTTATGATATCTGTTTTATAGATGAGAATAACGGCTGGGTTGCTGGTGAGTTCGGTTCAGTTTTTCATACAGCAGATGGCTCAAAGACCTGGGTAAAACAGGATATAGGGGCAGAAAAAACTCTGTTCGGCATTTATTTTGTCGATGCTCTCAAGGGATGCGCAGTTGGAATAGACGGTTTTACAATAGTCACACAGGATGGCGGAAATACATGGAAGACAGTGTCAAGCGGCTCAAGAGAGAGTCTTTTTGGAATTGCAGGAGACGGTAATCTTTTATGGGCGGTTGGAGCAAGGGGCTCAATAGTTAAAAGCCTGGATGCCGGCAACACATGGAAGACTGTTAAAGCTACTACTCACATGGCAATGTCCAGCGTTGATCTTTTTGAAGGCCATGGATGGTGTGTGGGCAGCCGGGCGGTTTTGCTGAAAATAGGAGTCTATTAAACAGATAACTTCTTGGATTTCATGTTAAAAATCTAAGTGTAATTTTAATACAGATATTTCGACAGTTTCACAAGAAATATTTAATAAGGGGAGAAACTGCTGTGTATAATGATAAGATAGCAAGTTTTATTGTTAATAAACGTTTAATTCTTGGGATTCTATTAATTTTAATGACGGTTTTCTTTTGTTATAAGCTAACCTCAGTAAAATTGGCAACCGATCTTGGCGATCTTTTGCCCCAGAAGCATCCCTATGTAAAGCTTCATAACAGCTTCAGGGCAATATTCGGTGGAGCTAATATTATTTTTATTGATGTTGAGGTAAAGGAAGGGGATATTTTCAATGAAAAAACCCTGAAAAAGATAAGCAGAATTTCAGATTCCGCAATGTATATTCCAGGTGCTGACAGATACAAGGTTACTTCAATAGCACAGGCAAAGGTTAAGGATTTCAGGGCCAGCGACTGGGGACTTGAGGTTAAGCCTCTTATGTGGCCGGATACACCTAAAAATGAACAGGCAATGGAATATCTGAAGACAGCGATTTACAGCAATGATATGATCTTCGGTTCTCTCGTTTCCCTTGATTCAAAATCAGCCTTGATTTCACTTCAGTTCTATGAAGACAGACCACTCGATTATTCTGCAATATTCGAAAAAGTCAGAGAGATCGCATATGCTGAAAAGGATGACAATACAAATATTTACATAGCCGGCGAAACAATGATCAAGGGTTATATATACAGCTTTCTTGGTCAGACAAAGATGATTTTTGGAGTAACTCTTATTGCAGTGCTTATTCTGCTCTTTGCATATACAAGGAGTGTTCAGATGGTTCTTCTTCCCCTGCTCTC
>CAYZXU010000033.1:0-11492 GCA_964482535.1 uncultured Desulfobacteraceae bacterium
GCAGATATGATTCTTACCTATTTTGCCATTGAAGCCGCAAAAGAATTAGCCTGAAACATTTCATAAAGAGCATCAATCAGAAGAGTAAAAGAATATATCTGTTATTGCTCTTTGCCTGTTATCTTCCAGCCATTTGTCAATAAATTTAAGATATTATTTTAATTTTAACCTGATTAATTTATATAAACAATTTACAGGGAAAGTAATGTCGCTTCATATTAATCGCAAAAAAACTCGGCAGATAAACCTGGGAGGTGTAAAGATAGGAGGGATGGCTCCTGTCTCCGTACAATCCATGACCAATACATTTACCCAGGATGTGCAGGCCACGGTTGCGCAAATAAAGGGTCTTGAAGAAGCAGGATGTGAAATAGTCAGAGTCGCAGTTCCGGACATGGAATCAGCATCGGCAATATCTTTAATAAAAAAAGAGATTGCCATACCGGTAATAGCGGATATACATTTTGATTTTCGTCTTGCAGTATCAGCGGCAAGAGCCGGTGCCGACGGTTTAAGAATAAACCCGGGTAATATCGGAAGTGAAAAAAAAATCAGAGCTGTTGTTGATTGCGCAAAGGAGCATAAGATTCCAATTCGCATAGGGGTAAACTCTGGCTCTGTTGAAAAAGACCTGCTGATAAAACATGATGGCCCCACTGCCAAAGCAATGGTTGAAAGCGCAATCAGGCATATTGATTTATTAAAATCATTTGATTTTCACAACATAAAGGTTTCTATTAAGGCATCAGACGTACCTCGTACCCTGGAAGCCTACAGGCTGCTTTCTTCAAAAACAGATCTGCCGCTGCATGTGGGAGTTACAGAAGCCGGAGCGCTTTATTCCGGGATAGTGAAGTCCTCCCTTGGGATAGGCATGCTTCTTGCTGAAGGAATAGGTGATACCATACGTGTTTCATTAACCCGGGATCCTGTGGAAGAAATCAGGGTGGGATACGAAATTCTCAAGGCATTGAATATAAGGAGGCACGGCCCGGAAATAGTATCATGTCCAACCTGCGGCCGCTGCAAAATAGATCTGTTTGATATTGTGGAACGGGTTGAGTCGAAAATTTTATCAAACCCCGTGTATGCGAAAATAGATGCGAAAATTGCAATTATGGGCTGCGTAGTAAACGGGCCTGGAGAGGCAAAAGAGGCTGATATCGGCATTGCAGGAGGCGATGGAACAGGTATATTGTTCAAAAAAGGAAAAGTGGTTAAAAAGTTCCCCCAGGATAAAATTGTGGAGGTTTTACTTCAAGAGATAGATAAAATTATATAAGAGCTTCTTGGAAAGGATATTTATGGGAAAAGAGGTTAAAACAGCAATTACACCAACAAGGGAAGAGGATTATCCCGAGTGGTATCAACAGGTGGTCAAATCAGCTGATATGGCTGAAAATTCACCGGTCAGGGGATGCATGGTAATAAAACCATGGGGATATGCAATATGGGAAAATATTAAATATATATTAGATGGCATGTTTAAGGATACAGGTGTGAAAAATGCATATTTCCCCCTTTTTATCCCTTTAAGTTTTCTTGAAAAAGAGGCGGAACATGTTGAAGGATTTGCCAAAGAATGTGCAGTGGTTTCACATCACAGGCTTGAAACAGGTGATAATGGCGGTCTGGTTCCGGCAGGGCCTTTATCCGAACCTTTGATTATCAGGCCAACTTCAGAAACTATTATAGGCGATTCATTTTCAAAATGGATCCACAGCCACAGGGATCTTCCTGTACTCATAAACCAGTGGGCAAATGTGGTGAGATGGGAGATGCGGACAAGGATATTTTTAAGAACAAGTGAATTTTTGTGGCAGGAAGGTCATACTGCACATGCCACGGAAAAAGAGGCTGTTGAGCGAACAAAGATGATGCTTGATATTTATACTGAATTTGCAGAAAATTATCTTGCCATGCCTGTAATAAAGGGGCGCAAAACTCCTGCAGAGAGATTTCCCGGGGCAATAGATACATTCTGTATTGAAGCTATGATGCAGGACAGAAAAGCTTTGCAGTCCGGAACATCACATTTTTTAGGTCAGAATTTTGCCAGATCTTCAAAAATAATGTTTCAATCTGCACAAGAAAATGAAGAGTATGCATGGACAACCTCATGGGGGGTTTCCACCCGCCTTATTGGAGGAATTATAATGACCCACAGCGATGATGACGGTCTTATTCTTCCCCCCAAAATTGCATCTTCACATATTGTCTTACTGCCGATTATAAGAAAAGCCAAAGACAGATCAAAGGTGATGGAGTATACTGACAGTCTGGCAAGGGAGCTGAAGGACAAGAATTACGGAGGCCGCCGGCTTGAGGTGGAGATAGACGACAGGGATATAGGAGGAGCAAGGGGGTGGGAGTGGATAAAAAAAGGTATCCCTCTGCGTGTTGAAATAGGTCCCAGGGATATTGCCGACAACTCGGTTTATGTGGCAAGAAGAGATAAGGGACACAGGGAAAAAACCTCTTATAAAAGGGATGTTTTTGTTGATAAACTAACTGAAATTCTTGATGAAATTCAACAGACACTTTTTGACAGGGCATCTTTATTTTCCCAAAAGCATACCATCAAAATAGACTCAAACAAAGAATTTTATGAGTTTTTTACTCCGTTGAATCAGAAAAAGCCTGAAATACACGGCGGGTTTGCCCTGTCTCACTGGTGCGGGTCAGATGAATGCGAGACTAAAATAAAGGAAGACCTTAAAGTCACGATTCGATCCATTCCTTTAGATAAAGATATGGAAAATGGTAACTGTATATGCTGTGGGGAAAAAAGCAAAGCCAGGGTTGTATTTGCAAAGGCATATTAGCCCGAATTTTTTACAAGAAACATCAAACATAAATAATAAGCCGTAAGATAAATGATAAGAATAAATGATATAATTGATAAGGTAACTGAAAATAACCCTGACTCTGATCTGGATATAATAGATCGGGCATATATCTTTTCAGCAAGAGTTCATGATGGACAGGTACGGCTTTCGGGAGAGCCATATCTTTCTCATCCACTTGAAGTAGCAGGAATACTCGCTGATATGAAGCTCGATTCAGTTAGTGTGGCAGCAGGTCTTCTCCACGATGTTATTGAAGATACGCATGCTACTCCTGAAGAGATTGAAGATATTTTTGGCAAAAATGTTTTACATATTGTTTCAGGGGTAACAAAATTAAGTAAGCTTAACTATGGCAGCGCCCAGGACCGCCAGGCTGCAAGCATAAGGAAAATGCTGCTGGCAATGGCCGATGATATTCGGGTTATTTTAATTAAGCTTGCCGACCGGCTGCATAACATGAAGACTCTTCAGTTTCATAAAGAGAGCAAAAGAAGAATAATAGCGCGAGAGACCCTTGATATTTATGCCCCGATTGCATCACGTCTGGGAATTTACTGGATCAAAAAAGAGCTTGAAGACAGCTCTTTTATGTATCTAATGCCCGAAGAGTATAATAAAATACATGATTTTCTTAAAAAAGGTAAGGAGGTAAGCAACAAACATATAGATACAATAAAAAATTACATGTTAAAAATAATGGCTGAGAATAATCTTAAATGTGAGGTTTTTGGAAGATACAAAAGTTTTTACAGCATATATCAGAAGATGTTGTCCCAGAATCTGGCCATTGAAGATATATACGATATTATTGCCTTTAGAATCATTCTTGACACGGTTCCCCAGTGTTATGAAGCTCTTGGCGTTATACATGCCACTTTAAAACCCATAGACATAAAGTTTAAAGACTATATAGGTCGTCCCAAACCCAATGGATACAAGTCGTTGCATACAACGGTAATAGGCCCCCTTGGGAATCGGATTGAAATACAGATTCGAACATGGGAAATGGACAGGATCGCCAAATCAGGCATCGCAGCCCACTGGAGTTATAAAGAGGGGAAAAAGATTGATAAAAATATAAGTGAAAAATTTGCATGGATTCAAGATCTGGTGGAAAATCAAAAAAACTTCATGGAATCCGACGAATTTCTGGAAAATGTTAAAATTGATCTCTTTCCTGATGAGGTTTATGTGTTTACTCCCCATGGAGATATAAAAACCCTGCCAAAAGGAGCTGCCCCTGTTGACTATGCATATATGATTCACTCTGAAGTGGGGCACCACTGTACAGGAGCAAAGGTTAACGGCCGCATTGTACCCCTTGAGTATAATCTTCAAACAGGAGATGTGGTTGAAATTTTAACCACAAAAAATCACCACCCCAGCCCGGACTGGCTTAGATTTGTAAAAACCGTAAAAGCACGTTCAAAAATCAGGCAATGGATAAAAACAGAGGAAAAAGATAGGAGCCTGACCCTTGGACGTGAAATGTGCGATAAAGCTTTCAGGAAATACCGCTTGAATTTCAGCTCCTTTTTAAAATCAGACAAGCTGAAAGTGGTAACCGATGCTTTTGGTTTTAAAAATATAGATGACCTGATTGCGAATGTGGGATACGGAAAAACAACCCCCCTTCAGATTATAAGAAAGATTACCCCTGATGATCCCGAGAAAAAAGAGCGCTCTTTATTAAATAAACTTATCGGAAGCGTTAAGAAAAAGAAACATCATGGAGGCATAATTGTTAAAGGGATTGATGATGTACTGATAAGATTCGGTCAATGCTGCCACCCCCTTCCAGGAGAATCCATAACCGGCTATATTACTCAAGGTCATGGCGTAACAATACACAGCACAACCTGTATAAACGCTCTTAAAATGAATCCTGAAAGACGTATAGATGTGGAATGGAACAAAGATATAACTGAAACCTATTCCACAACAATTTGCGTGAGTTCCTCAGACAGGGTAGGCTTGCTGGCAGACATTACTTTAGCCATAAGCAAAAATAAATCCAATATACTTAGTTTAAAAGCTGAAACAAGAGACAACAAAATGGTCGATATCATTTTGAGCTTAAGTCTTAACGATGCGGATCATTTAAAAAAAGTTATATCGACCATTAAAAAAGTAAAGCAGGTGCATAAGATAAAAAGGATAGGCTAAGGTGCTTTTACTACGAAGCCTGATTTAATGCATCTTGTACAGACTGTTATTCTTTTTACTCTTCCATTTCTAAGCGCCCTGACTTTTTGAAGATTTGGATTAAAACGCCTTTTATTTACATTATGGGCATGGCTGACGTTATTACCTGTTAATGGTTTTTTATTGCATATTTCACAAACTCTGGACACTTTATTTTCTCCTGTATAATTTTTTTACAAGGTTTCAAAACGCATAAAAAAAGTATTTTTATCATAAAAAAATATACATGTAAAGCTTTTTAATCAGGGAAGCACGTCATCATAATATCAATCCAAAATATTCCGAACAGATGCTTAAAGAGGAATTTTCTAAATGATATTATCGAAAAAGACACAAAAGTAAAATCCAATACCTTCCTGAACTTACTACATGCACTGTGCTTCAGGTGGCGGAAGCCTATAGATAGATTGATATTGTTTTTGAAAAAGATGAATTCATTTTTAGGAAAAACATATGACAGATAACAGATTAATTGAACTCGAATATCGTGACAGTATTGCAATTCTTCGCTTTAACCGTCCTTTGGTTCATAACTCCCTGAATGAGGAATTAATGAAAAAATGGGAATTTTAATTGTCGTTACAGGGAAAAAATATTACAAAATTATTCACGATAAAAATAAGGTAAGCTGAGCGTTCGTAATTTTATTTGGTGCCGGAGCTCGGAATCGAACCGAGACGGAGTTGCCCCCGGAGAATTTTGAGTCCTCTGCGTCTACCAGTTTCACCACTCCGGCTTTTTTATCTTTATATTAATACTCTATTTAATTGTCAATAAGTTTGCTCTTTATAATTAAGGTAAATAAATTGGGAAAATCTTCATGAAAATAAAAAACAATCTTATAACCAACGACTTATTCCCTGATTTACAGGCGAAAACAGATGCTTTTTATCAGGCTCTTGCAGGTCAACCAATTGATATAAAAGAAAATTCTGAATTTTCTGAGCATTTGCGAAACGCTTTTGCCTTTAGCGATTTTATTTCAGAAAATTGTATAAAACACCCTGCTGTTTTGTATAACCTTTTAACTAATGGTGATCTATACAAAAAATATAAGGAAGGGGAATATCGGATAAAGCTTTCTACTGTTTTAAACAAAATTGACAATTTTAAACACCTTTTTTCTGCTTTGCGTACTTTTCGTACCAGTGAAATGATTCGCATTGCATGGCGCGATATTAACGGCCTTGATAATCTTATTGAAACCATGAGTAATCTTTCATGTCTGGCCGACGCATCTATTAATGAATCCCTGTCCCTGCTTTTTAACTGGCAGTGTGTTGATTTCGGCACTCCATTAGATAAAAATGAACAAGATCAATACCTTACAGTTATAGGGATGGGCAAGCTCGGTGCCGGAGAACTAAATTTTTCATCTGATATTGATCTTATTTTTGCCTATCCTGAATCTGGAAATACTTCAGGACCAAAAATTATAAGTAATGAAGAATTTTTTCTTCGTCTTTGCCGGAGCCTTATCAGGGTGCTTGGTGAAAACACTTCTGAAGGATTTGTTTTTCGTGTAGACACCAGGCTGAGGCCTTATGGTGAAAATGGTCCCCTGGTTATGAATTTTGATGCCATGGAAGAGTATTATCAGAGTCATGGCCGGAGCTGGGAGCGTTATGCCTGGATCAAGGCAAGGGCTATTACAGATAAAAACAGCACCGGCACAAGACTTTTGAACATTCTGAAACCCTTTGTATTTCGAAGATATCTTGACTTTGGCGCATTTGACTCCATCAGAGACATGAAACAGATGATAAATATGGAGCAAAAAAAAAAGAGCCTGGAAAATAATATAAAGACAGGTTATGGTGGAATTAGAGAAATTGAGTTTTTTGGTCAGGTTTTTCAACTCATAAGAGGTGGTGTTGCACCGATTCTTCAGAAACGCCCCATTCTTGAGATATTGAACATTCTTGTTAAAGAGAAGTATATAGAGCCTTATGTACGTGACAAGCTTTCAGAGGCATATAATTTTTTGCGCATAACTGAAAATCGTCTTCAGGAATATTCAGACCTTCAGACCCATGAACTTCCCACAGAACCCATTGCAAGGATACGTCTTTCTGCATCAATGGGCTTTGATTCATGGGATTCTTTTTATTATCAACTTAATATGCATAGAAAAAATGTTTCCATACATTTTGGACATATTCTATCTCCTCAAAGCTCAGATCTGCCGGAAAACCCCCTTAAGGTTGTTGCATTGTCTGAACTTGAGGGTGTCTGGCATGGAATTCTTGAGTATAAACGCTCCAGAGAAATAATTTCAAGTATTAACTATGAAAATCCTGACGATGTGATAAATATTATTAATTATTTACGCAATGATCCCGCAACAAGAGCCCTTAGCGTTGATGGCAGAAAACGGCTCGATAAATTAATGCCCCTTGTCATAAAAAAAGCAGGGGGTTCAGAACAGCCATTTGTTTCATTAAAACGGATAGTTGAATTAATTAAAAGCATACAAAGAAGATCATGTTATCTTGCCCTTTTAATGGAAAACACTGATGTTCTTTCACATCTCGTCGAGCTTTCCAACGCAAGCCCGTGGATAATATCCTTCCTTTCCAGACATCCTGTGCTTTTGGATGAGCTTATAGATCACCGGTCACTTTACGTTCCTCCAAAACAAGAAGAGTTGATTAAAGATTTAGACAGACGCCTTTTGTATGTTTCTGAGGATGATCTTGAGAGACAGATTGAAGAACTATGTATTTTTAAACAGATAAATGTACTTCGTGTAGCCGCTGCTGATATTTCAGGTGCGCATCCTCTTATGAAAGTAAGTGATCACCTTACATCCATAGCTGAAGTCTTGTTATCCAGAGTGTTTGAACTGGCTTGGAATTATCTTGTAAAAAAACACGGGGAGCCATTGTCTGCAATTAATGGGAAAAAATGTAATATGGGATTCACTATTATTGCATATGGAAAGTTGGGAGGTTTTGAACTCGGATACAGTTCTGATCTTGATCTTGTTTTTCTTCATTCTGCCATTAATGGCAAAACAGATTCCTTAAACACTCCAGTTGAAAATGCATATTTTTTTTCAAGGCTTGGACAGAGGATCATTCACATTTTAACTTCTCACACCTCAGCAGGTGTTTTATACCAGGCAGATATGAGATTGCGACCAAACGGTATAGCCGGCCCACTTGTCAGTCATATTGATTTTTTCGAAAAGTATCAGATGAACGATGCCTGGACATGGGAGCATCAGGCAATTATCAGAGCCAGGCCCATTGTCGGGGATATAGCTCTGGCTGAATCTTTTAATAATACCAGGGAGAAGGTAATCTCTATCCCAAGAGACAAAACTTCCCTTAAAAATGAAATTGTCAAAATGCGTGAGAAAATGAGAAAAGAGCTTTTATCTCACAGACCAGGTTTCTTCGATTTAAAGCAGGGCTTAGGGGGGATGGTGGATGTTGAATTTATAGTTCAGTATCATGTACTTTTAAATTCAAATAAATATCCATCCCTCACAAAATGGACTGATAATGTTCGTATTTTACAGGCTTTGGCAGATACAGACATTATTACCAAAGCTACAGGTCAATTTCTTACCAATGCCTATCTGATTTACAGAGCAGCTGTTCACAAACTCAACCTTCAGGAAAAGCCCCCTGCTGTTCCTGAGAAAAATTTCAGAGAAACCGGAAACCGTGTTATAGATATATGGAATTCAACTTTTTCAGACTAAACAGGGGGTTTTTCAAATTTGAAATTTTTTATTAAAAAGCTCTCTACTCATCATGCCCCTCCTCCTTAAGTAGCCTGTGATACCAGATTGCGAACTCAAACATGCCCCTAAATCTATCCTCATCATTTATAATACCCATGCTAATCTCCAGCACACCCCGACCATACGCATTACTGTATTCCTCCATGCTTTTTGATTGTAAAAACTCACGCACAAGCATTTGGGTCGTTCTTTGAGTTTTATCCTTTCTTATATCTATTGGATCTTTAGGGGCCTGGAAAGGCTCCCATTTTTCATACCCTCTTTTAAGTATGTGCTTCTGGCGTTTTGGCGACATACTATCGAATATTGCCTGCTTTCTTTTTCCCTGACTCTGCAGAAATTCTGCATTGGGGTCTGATTCCTCACTATTTTTTTTCATCTTTTTCTTCATCCTTTATTCCAAGATATTCTTCATTATATTCTGTAAGCAGCGCCATTGATAAGGGGACAAGCATCTCTGCCATTTTTATATATTTTGTGTTTAAAGATTTTACAAGCTCTGAGGATATCTCATAAAGCCTATTTTGTATTATGCCTAGCTTTACTGTGGGATATTTTTCTCCTTCAACAAACCCTGTTTTTCCGCATATATGACTGATCCCCCCAATATCAGTGGGAATCCCATAAAGCCTGCATGTAATAGGCCGGTATTCATACAGAAGACATGTGTCATCTGTTGTGAGCAGGGGACACTTAACTCTCTCTTGTCCCATTTCAGCCAGTATCTCAACCTCATTTTTCCCCTCAGTCAGTTCCTGTTGAGCCTTTCTTTTTATCATATATATTTTTCTGTCAGTTCTGTTTATATCTGTCAGCATTCTTTCAAGCGCAACGCCGTTAATTTTTTTTCTAAACTGATGCTTTATGTAAATTGCTTCAATCAAAGAAAGATCGAACAGTGCCCAGCAGCAGTCAGAACAACCTGTTTTACACTTTATGCATTCAGGGTATTCACCCTTGACCTGATTAAAAAGCTTATCAACCGTTGCGAGCAGATCTTCATATTTTTGAAAATATGGTTCAAATATGTTTTCCATTATGTTTTTTCCTGTTTTTTCCTGTTTTTTTATTTTGAGCAGATTAGCAAAGAAATGTTTCACGTGAAACATTATTTACCAATACAAAAATTGGCAAAAACCTGATCTAATATTTCATCGCTCTTAACTGCCCCTGTAATTTCCCCAAGAGAATCTATTGATTCCCTTAAATCAATAGATATAAGTTCGGCTGAAACCCCAAGGCTTAAAGACTCTTTGGCATTTAAAGCAAACCCAAGACTTTTTTCAAGGGAATATTTTTGTCTGAGGTTTGGAATAATAGTTCCCTCCTCAACCGGCTTTATACCTGAAAAAAAATTGAAAATTGCACCCGTTAGACTATTAATGCCGGTATTATTCAGAGCCGAAGTTCTAATATTTTTTAAATTAGACCACTCATCAGGCAGGGTATCCATATCCAGCCCTGGAGGTAAATCTGTTTTGTTAATAACAAGTATAATGTTTTTATTTTTTATTTTATTTAAAATTTTATAATCATCAATAGACAAAGGTCCGCTGGAATCAACAACAAGGAGTATTAAGTCTGATTCAAGAAAACGATCATTAGCCATTAAGATACCAATTTTTTCAATATTATCAGGATGTTGACGAATACCAGCCGTATCTGTAAGAGATATAGAAATACCATTAAGAAAAAGATTCTCTTCAATAAGGTCTCTTGTGGTTCCAGGGATTGGCGTTACAATTACACGTTCCTTCTTAAGCAGCCTGTTCATTATACTCGATTTGCCGACATTAGGTTTTCCTGCAATCACAACTTTAAAGCCCTGGCGCAGTACATGATAACGTTTAAACTGCTCCAGAAGCAAATTTAAACGGTCAACAACCTCTATCTGTAAACTTTCTGCAATCGACAAAATTTCAAATTCTTCTGTATGGTCGTTATTAAAATCAATGCTCAGCTCCAGATGAGCCAAAATTTTTATCAATGCTTCCTTTATCAATTCAATGGAGTTTTGCATTCCGCCCAGCATGTGATTAGTGGCAATTTTAAGGGCCATGTTGGATTTGGCATTAATAACATCAATTACTGACTCAGCCCTTGTTAAATCAATCCTCCCGCTCAAAAAAGCTCTTTTGGTAAACTCTCCGGGCTCAGCGAGTTTTGCGCCCATGGAAACAACAAGCTCTAAAATTGAATTTAATACCACTTGCCCGGAATGGCAATTTATTTCAATAACATCCTGAGTTGTGTAAGATCTTGGAGCAAGCATTACAGAAAGAAGCACCTCATCGATCACGGTTTTGTTTTGAAAATCAACAACATAACCATGATAAAGTCTGTGTGACTCAAAAAAAGATACACCTGAAGGGACCTTGACAGATTTATCCAGGGAGGGAGTTAGGCTAAAAACAGATAAAGCAATAGATAACGCATTTGCACCTGATATTTTAATAATACCTATACCACCATATCCTGCAGGAGTTGCAATGGCGGCAATTGTTGAATCAAACAACAAACTCTTCATTTTATTAATATTAATGGTTCTCGCAAAAAGTCTGCAAAAGGCTTTTTACGAGAGGTTTTAAGTGTTAGGTTTTGAGTAATTGATATCAATGAACTATATTTTAAATTAACGCTTAGAATTTTTTTTTGGAAAAATCACCAGTTTTCTGATAAATCCC
>CAYZXU010000033.1:11592-21517 GCA_964482535.1 uncultured Desulfobacteraceae bacterium
AAATTAACGCTTAGAATTTTTTTTTGGAAAAATCACCAGTTTTCTGATAAATCCCTCACCCATACTCTGAGTTCTAATTTCATTATCATCCCTTAGTGTCAAATGCACTATCCTTCTATCGTGTCCGGTCATTTGACCTATTGTTACAGGTTTCCCACTAAGCTTGACCTTTTCGGCAAGGCGCAGGGCGAGACCCTGTAGTTTTTCTTTTCTATCCTCCATATAATTCTCGACATCCACCTGAACACGGGTTCTTCCAGTACACTGTTTATTGATGATTTTTTCCACCAGATATTGCATAGCCTGGAGTGTCTGCCCTTTTTTGCCAATAAGTATGGCGGTTTTTCCACCCTTGATTCTAAACAGGATTCGATCATTATCCTTTTCAGAAAGCACACTGGCATCCTGTGTAATCAGGTTAACTATTTTCTGAAGTATATCAAGACCAACCTCCACAGGATCTCTAACTTCCGGGGAGTCTTTTGCCTTTTCAATATTCTCCTGCAAAAGGGTTATATCATCTACATCAGCATCACTGGAAAATAGATTGATCGTTGGGCTTTGAGCAGGCGTTTCGAGGTTTTCAGCCTTCTCATCTTTCTCAACATTATTAACTTCGACACATATTTTGGCTTTTTTAACCCCCACCAGTCCGAATATTCCCGTGGAGCCATATGAGATCACTGTATAATGTAATTCTTCTTTCTGAACATTAAGTTGCCCACATGCTTTTTCTAAAGCATTATTAATATTGCTGCCTTCAAATTCAAGAAATTGCGACATGTATGATGACCTCCGACGCTAACTAAATTTTTGTGAAATATAATACTGTTGTGAAATAGAAAGGATGTTGTTTACAAGCCAGTACAAAACAAGACCTGAAGAAAAATTTATAAAAATCACAGTGAAAACAACAGGCATAAACATCATAATTTTTGCTTGCGCGGGGTCACCCATTGGGGGTGACATTTTTTGCTGTAAAAACATTGTTCCACCCATAATAATTGTCAAAATCGGAATTCCGTATGGAGGCTGCATAAAAGGTATGGAAAAATTAAAATTAAAAAGCCGATCCGGCGCTGACAGATCTGTGACCCACCCAAAAAAAGGAGCGTGTCTTAGTTCAATTGCCTGGTACAACATCCTGTAAAATGCAAAAAAAACAGGTATCTGAATGACCATTGGAAGACAGCCGCCCACAGGATTTACCTTATAAGTCTTGTACAACCCCATGACTTCCTGATTCATTCTTTTCTTGTCATTTTTATATTTTACCCTGATTTCAGCCATTAGTGGCTGTATTTTCTTCATTTCATTCATAGACTTGTAGCTTTTTGTCCCCAGCGGCCATAAAATAATTTTAATAAAGAAAGTTAAGAGTATTATGGCTATACCATAGTTGGGAATGTACTTATAAACGATATTCATACTGTAAAGACAGGGTTTTGCCAAAAAATCGAACATTCCAAAATTAACAGCCTTGTCCAGATCACAACCAAGTTTTTTAAGTATGTTCAGGCTCATGGGTCCGAAAAAAAGTAAATAACTGTATCTTTTTGATTCCCCTGTTTTAATTATCGATGCAGGCTGGACAAATTCTGAATTAACGATATCGTTATTCAGGGTCAAACGCATTTTCGCTTTAACAGGTTCCTTTGGAATAATTGCAGACATAAAATATCTTTTCTGAAAAGATATCCATTCTATTTCTCCGGAAAACTCATTTTGATCTTTTATCTTTTTGGTTTTTATTTGATCATAATGCCTATCCATATAAATGCTTGGACCAACAAAAGAATATCCTCCCCCATCGTCAGGGGACTGATTTGCCATGGATAGAGTAATGCTATCTTTAATATTATGTTCAGATCTGTTTTCCACATAAATATCAAGATCTATAAGATAGGAATCCGGAACAAAGCTGAATATTTTATTAATAACTATGCCGCCTGAAGAGACCCATGAAAATTTCAGGCTTTGAGGACTATCAGATATATCAATGGATTCTGCATAGTCGTTTAATACAAAAACAGCATCATCAAGCCCCTGGATGTTTCCCAAATCAGAGCTTAATCTAATTGCACCATCTATTCCATTGATAGCGATCATCTCTTTTTTAGAAGCTTCATCATTAAGGGTCTCTTTATAGTTATTTAGTTCTAAACTTGTAAAAACAGCCCCTTTTTCAGAAATTTTAACAGAGTAAAGAGATGTGTTTACAGTAACAATTCTGGGTTCGGCTTGACTCTGCAAACCGGTTGTCTGTAAATCACCTTTAATCTGTTCAGATAAAAGCGTATTATAATCTGTTTCAAGTGGTTGCTGTTGATCAATAAGTTGATTGTCAGATGGTGGTTTTTGCTGAAGTACAGGAGGTTTTTCCACAAAAAATAACTCCCATGCAGCGAAAACTAAAAATATCAGAACTACTGCTAAAAAAAGACGTGCCTGTTCCATAATATTCTCCGAAAATTGACAAGATAATATAAAAATGTTGTTAATAAGCATGTTGAATAAGGAGCAAAATGAGGAAAAATTTTGTCAATATAATAAACATGAGAAATATTTTCAGTATATTTCATACCAGCAAGAAACCTTTTAAAAATGTTTAATTTTGCCTGCCTCAGGTTAAATTCGAAAATTATTTAACAGAGTTTAAGTTCCAGTTTAAGTTCCAGGGGGAAGGCGAAAAGTTAAAGCCGCTTTGAATAGGCTTTTTGTATTTCGAGGATTTTTGATTTGAGCCTGACACTTTAAAACATGGCAAAAAGATGCGTTTTGCAAAGGTTTCAACAAGTATATAACAAACAAGTTTCCTTATAATGCAAATATTAAGCTGCAAATCATCCTGAGTTTCATGGAACCGGATCATAGCCCCCAGGATTAAAAGGATGACAACGCAGCACCCTTTTAATGGCAAGAAATAATCCTTTTAAAATACCATGACTTACAATTGCCTGATATGCATATTCAGAACAGGTAGGATAAAATCTGCATGCCGGTCCCAGTAAGGGAGATATTAAAACTTGATATGCTCTAATTATATATAAAATTATTTTTTTGCGTGTCACTTACTGTCAAAATCCTATTCAGGAAAAATGCATTGGGAAATTATATATGGCAAAAATTTGCTTTTACCCTGAAATCCTGTCAAAAATATTTTTAATAGCAGAATAAATCTGCTCTGATGATAGTTTTACCGCCTCTTTTTTTGCTATAATGATTAAATCCAGGTCAAAGTTTAATAAATGTCTGTTCAATCGGAAATACTCCCGGACAAAACGTTTGATCCTGTTACGATTTACAGCATTACCGACCCTTTTTGTTACTGTAATTCCAAGACGAATTTTCCCTGATCGGGTCGGTAAAAAATTAGCAATAAAGTATCTGTTCTGAACTCTTTGTCCAAGTCGCGACAGCTTGATAAATTCATGTCTCTTCAGTATCTTGTCTTGCTTTTTAAAGGAAAAATTCAAATTAGATCTATCAATGTTATCGACCTGAAAAAACATAAAACATGCAAATGCTTTAAAGGGCTTTGCATATTAAGAGAAAAGAGCGCTTAGTTAAATTTATGCTGATAAACGGGCTCTCCCTTTTGCTCTGCGCCTGTTGATTACTCTTCTGCCACCTTTTGTTGACATCCTTTTTCTGAAACCATGGGTTCTGGCTCTTTTTATCCTGCTTGGCTGATAAGTCCTTTTCATTACATTTTTCCTTAAGTTTATCTATTTTAAAAAATAATCAAAGTTTGTTAATTTGTATTTTTTATATTACAACAAACTTACATTTTATTCTTAAAATCTGTAATCTGTCAAGCAAAAATTTCCAACCTAAAAAACCAGCGGCAAATTTGAGCTTAAGGTGAAAAACCTTTTTTTATAATAATTGCGTTGCTTAAATTTTCATCGGTAAGATTAAAAATCTTTTTTATAACCTCAAGGGGTCTAAGCTTTCTTTGATTTATGGTCTTGAGTATTATCTCTAATCTATATTGATCCGGTATATTTATTTTAACGACAAAACTTTTTAGATTAACATCAATTTTTTTACCTTTTTTGCTGGTTAGCGACAGAGTTGCTTGAGAAGAACTGTTAAAATCTATTAAATCCTTTTCATTAAAACCTGCTTCCTTCAGGGTTACACTATATTTGATATTTTTATCCAAATTGGCTGCCGATTTCCCTGGGGCAAGTCTGCATTTCAGTATATCAAGCCCTTCGGGCAAACTTTTATTCATGCCGGTAACAATTTCTTCAGGGTTGATGCTCTCAGGCACAGTAATATATAAAAGCTCTTCATGGCTCTCCATGCCCACAGGCAGAGGGTCATCAAAAGAAATTTTTGGCTTTGGATGAAAGCCCCTGGAGAATTTGACAGGTATGTCGGCTCTTTTTATTGAGCGGAGAAAAATATTCATTACTTCAAGATGACCGAAATATTTTGCCTCTCCAAGCTTTGAATATGACACTTCAAATTTTTTGTAATTTGTTTCCTTTAAATTTTCGGGTTGCAGGTTCTGCTTTGATGAAGTATCTAATATTTTTTCAGGTACTTCACTGATTATCGGTTTAATGTTAACAAAATCACAAACCCCGCAGTTATTACAATCACCCGTACGACAGTCATAAGTTGCTTCACATTTTAAGGCTTTCTCCCATTCCTGTTTTAAAAACTTTTTGTCAACATTAATATTAACATGATCCCATGGAAGCGGTTCTGAAATATCTCTTTTGCGTGTTGTAAAAAAATCAATATCAATGCCGTCTTGTGCAATGGCCTCCTTCCATAATCCATAGTTAAACATATCACTCCAGCCGTCAAATCTGCATCCTTTTTTATAAGCTGATAAAAGAAGACGCGAGAGTCTCCTGTCTCCTCTTGCCCATAACCCTTCGAGAATGCTTACTTCCGGATTTTGCCATTTAAATTGAATCCCCGGTATATTAAGGCTGTTTTTTAACCATTTTATTTTTTCAACTGATTCCTCAAGGCAAATTTGAGAAGCCCACTGAAAAGGTGTGTGTGGTTTAGGGATAAATGTTGTAACACTCACATTTATTTTTCCCCCATGACAGTTCTTGTTTTTGATTTTATTGACATCTTTTACAAGATCGACAATGGAATGCAGATCGTCATCTGTTTCCGTAGGCAGACCTGTCATAAAATAAAGCTTAATTATCCGCCATCCGTTTTTAAAAGCATTTGCAACCGTATCAATTATTTGCTGCCTGCTTATATTTTTATTTATAACATCCCTTAGCCTCTGGCTTCCGGATTCAACGGCAATTGTAAAGCCTGTCTTCCTCACCTTTTTTACAAGGTTTATCAAATCAG
The DNA here is from genome assembly GCA_964482535.1 of uncultured Desulfobacteraceae bacterium. GTDB lineage: Bacteria > Desulfobacterota > Desulfobacteria > Desulfobacterales > BuS5 > CAYZXU01. The sequence goes on from CAYZXU010000033.1 coordinate 16,930, forward strand.
GTGTAAGGCTGTCTGCCCTGAGAGAAGGCAGGGAAACAGCAATATGTTTATCAGCATACTTTTCCATAAAACTTTTCAAAAGTGGCTCAATACATACATAATCACCTGTGCTTAAAGACAATAAAGAGACTTCATCATAGCCCGTGGAAGAAAGGGCCAGATCTGTAAGTTTAAGGAGTTTGTCAACAGATCTTTCACGCACGGGGCGATAAATCATTCCTGCCTGGCAAAATCTGCAACCCCTCGTGCAACCCCTGGCAATTTCAATGCGCAGGCGGTCGTGTACAGGTCTGCCAAAAGGAATTACAGGAGATGTCGGGAAATCAGATTTATCAAGATCATCAATAACAGCCCTTGTTACACCTGTATAGTCAGAACGCTTTGGTTTCAGTATTTGAAACCCTGAAGCATCATACAAAGGGTCAAAAAAAGAAGGAACATAAACACCCTGTATTACCGAAAGCAGTTCTAAAAGTTTAGCTTTGTCCGGATAAAAGTGTTGCTTCCATTCCATCCACACTTTCGATATTTCCAGAATCGCATCCTCTCCGTCACCAACAACTATTACATCAAAAAAATCAGCGACAGGTTCAGGGTTGCATGTACATGGACCGCCTCCAATAATTAAAGGCCAGCATTCATCCCTTTCATTTGCCATAAAAGGTATTTTTGCAAGATCAAGTATTGTCAGAATGTTTGTAAAATTCAGTTCATAAAGAAGACTGAAGCCGATAATATCAAAAGAAGCAAGGGGCTTGCGGGATTCAAGGGAGGTTAAAGGCGTGTTATCGGCTTTGAGATACTTCTCCATGTCAATCCCTGGAGCGAAAACTCTTTCAGCACATATTTCATCCTGACTGTTAAGGATATTATAAAGAATCTGAATTCCAAAATGGGACGTTCCTATTTCGTAAAGATCCGGAAATGCCAGGGCAAATCTTAATTTTGCCAGGTCAAAATTTTTTTTTATACTGTTGATTTCCGTGCCTAAATACCGGCTCGGTTTTTCAACTAACGGCAAGAAAGTTTTTTGGTTTTTAATTGTCATGATTTATAAAAATAATTATTTTCGAATGAGTAATTATATTGAAAAATAGGATTTATTGTCAAATTTTGTGTATAAATTTTTTTTTAACCTGAAACAATAACAGGTTTTGAGATGCTTTCAACGTAAAACTTGCAAATTTAATAATAATTTTTATAATAGAAGTTGTTATTCGCTGTCTGAAACAATTATCAACCGATGTTATTTCAGATGGCGTTCAGGGTTTCTGCCTGATGAAAGTAACGTATTGAAACCTGTGGCTATATGCATTTAAAAATTTGGCATTGTTGAATAAGAATAGGCTTTCATGGGTTTTATTGTATTATTTTAAGATGTTAACAAATTGTGGTTGACACGCTCCTGCTGACAGGCTATAAATGCATAAATACAGCAAGAAGCTGTGAGTACAATAAGTAAAAAATAATAAAATTATAAATTAATAAAGCCAGGAAGGTTTTAAACAGGTCGAAAAGGCCTGCTAATCTTCCTGGCTTTTTTTGTTTTGTGGCGTTTTAAATATTTTTTTAGGGGTTAACCATATGAATTTTAAAAGAATAATCGGCAAATTATCAGCTTTGACAATCGGTGCAATCTTTTTATTAACAACATATTCATTTGCTGCTGATAAGGATTCAGATAACAATTCTTTGCCCGAACCTGCAACTGTAAATGCAGCATTAACAGCTCAGAATGTTTTTGCTCAAGCACCTGCTTCCGGGATGGAAACAGAGGTCGAACAAAGTAAAGTGTATATGAAAATCGGTACAATTACTGTAACTGAGAAGACTGGTTATTTGGCTACTGCTGATATCCCCACATCTGTGGATATTATGGGGACCGATCAAATTGAAAATGAAAACGTAGACTTCAGCATGGAGCTGTTTAAAAAGATGCCAGGGACCTATTACGGTGACTGGAACCAGGGAATTGTTTCAGGCACATTTTCAATCAGAGGATTTGATGCCAACCATGACGTACCTGCGGCTTTGATTGTTGATGGAATACCACACAACTGGGCCAGAGGCTCTATGGATATACAACCTTTTTTTCCAATGGAAATTGAGCGTATAGAACTCGTGAAAGGAACCAATGATCCAAGGTACGGTTTAAATAATATTGCAGGGAATGCAAATATTTTTACAAAACACGGAGGTAACTATTCACAGGTCAAGTTATTATACGGGAGTTATCAAACAAAAGAAGGAAATATAATAGTAGCAAATGAAAAAAACGGTTTTTCTCAGACATATTTTGCAGGGTGCAGGCGCACCGACGGATACAGAGACCACTCCGATATGGATAAAGAAGCTGTATCAGGCAAGTGGTTTTATACAACGAGTGACCAGAAACTCACCATAGGAGCAATTGCCCGTTTTTTTGACATGGATGCCAACGCTCCTGGATACCTGACAAAAATGCAGTATAAGGACGATCCTGAGCAGGCTGCATCCTTTGCAAAGACAGATGGCGGTAAACAGGAAAACAGACACATAAGTCTGCATCTTGATTATGATTTTGCTTATAACATAGCCTGGTCTTTTAAAACTTACGCGCAACATCTCGAAAGAAACAGATGGTGCAGGTGGAGTGAGACGGGTTCTCAGCAGGAAAGAGTCAGAGATGAAGATCAGTACGGAGCAATATACACAATAACTTATGAAACTGGAGAGTTGGGAATAAATAATTTAAAACTCACATGGGGTATTGATTATCAGTATCAGGATAACATAGCTAAAAGGTACACAACCGTAGATCGTGTAAGACAGGGGGACGCTTTTCGCGACTGGGATTATACAACATGGTACTGTGGGACATATATACAGACAGATGCTTTAATGACAGACTGGCTCAGACTTACCGGAGCATTGCGTCTTGATCGTCTTGACGGTCATTTTGAGGACAAAGTAGCAGGAAATAGATCAGACATGCTGAGTTACGGTAATATATGGCAGCCTAAAGTCGGAGCGGTAATCACGCCTTACGCAGGGTATAATATTTATGCCAACTGGGGCAGAAGCTTTCAGATTGGAGCCGAATCCATGCGTTTCGGTCAAAAATCCAATGGCTCTTTTTTCGACAGGAGCCTGGATTATTCAGAAAATGATGGATGGGAAGCAGGTGTTAAAATTTCGCCTGTCAGATGGTTTTCCACTCGCCTGTCATACTGGGAACAAAAAGCAACCGATGAAGTAAAATTATTAACGGACGGTTCAGGTAATTACGATAATGTTGGAGAAACTGAAAGAGACGGGTGGGATTTTGCCATAAGTCTCAGACCCCATGATTTAGTTTCCCTCTGGGGTTCCTATACAATGCAAAACGCTGAATATACAAAACCAGGTCCTGGTAATGATGATATAAAAGGAAAAGATCTTCAGAATATACCGGAATATACTGCAAAGGCCGGAATTGACGTTGAGCATCCTTCCGGACTTTCTTGTTCATTATGGTGGGAATCTCAGGATGATTATTATGTAGAGGCAACTAACACAGCATCTAAGGTTGGAGAGTACGATCTTGTAAACATGAATATCCAATACTGTTTTGAGACAATAACACTTGCCCTTAATGTACGAAATCTCCTGGATGAAGAATACAGCACCTTCAACTATTACTCAGGCGGATGGACAAAATATTCTCCTGGTGATGAGAGAAGCTACTATGCTTCAATTATGTTTAAATTTTAACTATTGGAGAAAGATATATGACAAAGAATATTCTGTTTTGCAGTTTGATCTTTTTAGGAATTTTCATCTCAAACAGTATTTGGCCACAATCTCTGGCTTCATAAGGCATTATGAAAAAAATAAAAACGTCAATTCAAAAGTACTGGAACTGGAGAAGCAGGAGTTACGGCTTTGATAAAGACAAATCGATTAAAACAGCAGAAAGATGGGAATCGGTATTAAGGGAACTGATTCCTGGGGATCCTGGAAAGAATGCTATTGACATAGGTACCGGACGGGGACAGTTTGCGGTATATCTTGCGCGGCTTGGTTTTTGTGTCACAGGAATTGATCTTTCCGAAAATATGATATCCCAGGCAAGAGAACATGCAAAAAAGAATGCTCTTGCTATAAATTTTAAAATCCAGGATGCGGAAAATCTGCAATTTAATGACAACACTTTTGATGTTGTAGTATCAAGAAATCTTTTGTGGACACTCCCTGATCCGCATAAGGCTGTCAAAGAATGGCGCAGAATTTTGAAACCAGGAGGCACCCTTGTAATATCAGACGGCTTCTGGATGAACTATACATGGAAACGGCTCCACTATTTTGTTTTTAATCTGGCAAAAAATATATTTAGAAACGACAGTATGATTTCTGCACGCTTTTTCTTAAGTTATGCGGCTTTTCAAAAACACCTTCCTTTTTACGAGGGAATATGTTTTGAAGATGCCAACGCACTTTTGCAGACTGCTCGGTTTAAAGAAATTAAATCGCATGATACATCCTGTTTTGCCACAAATCCTTATTTAAAAAAGAAACGGATGAATAATATTGAGCCGTTATTTTTCATTGCATCTGCAAAAGCATAAAA
>CAYZXU010000034.1:0-21330 GCA_964482535.1 uncultured Desulfobacteraceae bacterium
AGTAAAGATAAATTTAATGCCGGTATTTGAATATACAGCTTTGGATATTAAAGGAAAAAAGCTTTCAGGAATAATTGATGCTGAAAGCCCTTTTGCAGCTCGTCAAAAGATCCGCCAATCAAAGAATTTTCCAGTTGCAGTAAAAGAAGTTCATGATGAAATTGCAAAAAAAGATGCTGGTAAATTCATGTCAATACCTGTTTTTAACAGTGTAAAGCCTGCTGAAATTTCTGTTATGACGAGACAGCTTGCGACCCTTCTGGGGTCAGGATTTCCTCTTGTATCCGCACTTGACTCTTTAATCCCACAGACAGGTTCCAAACCATTAAAAAAAATTCTGGCGGGAATTAAAGATTCAATAGTTGAAGGAAACAGCTTTGCCGGTGCATTGTCCCAGTATCCCAAAACATTTCCTGCTCTTTATATAAACATGGTAAAGGCAGGGGAAACTTCAGGAACTTTAGAGACAACGCTGGAAAGGCTGGCTGAAACGGCTGAAAAGCAACAGGCATTAAATAATAGAATTAAAACAGCCCTTGCTTATCCTGTTTTAATGTCGTTTATAGGTGGATTGGTACTTTTTCTGCTACTGGCATTTATTGTTCCAAATATAACAAAAATTTTTTCTGATATGAATCAGGTGCTTCCGGTTCCAACGAGGTTTCTTATAGCTACAAGTGATTTTTTTAAATCATTCTGGTGGATTATTTTTATATTTTTAGGTGGATTATGGGCAGCCAAACATACCATTGAAAAAACCCATAATGGACGTAGAACTCTGGATAAGGCAAAACTTTATTTGCCTGGCGTAGGTTCCTTGATAAAAAAGCTCTCTGTGGCCAGATTCGCCAGGACACTGGGTTCACTTCTTGAAAATGGAGTTTCCATGCTTGTTGCCCTGGAGACTGTTAAAAATATTGTGGGAAATCTATTGATATCCGAAGCTATTGAAAATGCGGCCCAGGAAGTTGCAAAGGGTCAGGGACTTGGAGTATCATTATCATCATCGGGCTTTTTCCCATCGCTTTCTGTTCAGATGATTCAGGTTGGTGAACAGAGCGGTGCACTTGAAAATATGCTGAACAAGATAGCAGATATTTATGAAAACGAAGTCGAATCAACAATTATGGGCATGACATCGTTGCTGGAGCCTGTAATGATTTTAATCATGGGTGTTGTGGTTGGCCTGATTGTTCTTGCTATATGTCTCCCTATCTTTGAGATGAACCAGCTTGTAATGTAACCTGAAATCTGCATGAAATTATGAAAAGGGTGTTTTAAGAAAATGGAGAAAAAAAATGAATAAAAAAAAATATGATATTTTTTTAAACAGCCATGGTTTTACATTAATTGAACTTATGGTGGTGATTGTAATACTTGGCATACTGGCGGGACTTATTGTGCCCAAAATTATTGGAAGGCCTGATGAGGCAAAACAGCTTAAGGCAAAAATGCAGATTGAGAGCCTTGAGACTGCTTTGAAACTTTACAGATTAGATACCGGCATGTATCCAGATACAGAGCAGGGGCTTGTTGCTCTTGTTGCTCTGCCTGACACAGGCAATGTCCCAAAGAAATGGCGGAAAGGAGGTTATCTTGATAAGGGAAAACTTCCAAAGGACCCCTGGGGGAATGAGTTCATATATCTTTCCCCTGGCGCAAATGGCGATTATGACATAATCTCATACGGAGCAGACGGTGTGTCCGGCGGTGAAGATAAAAATATGGATATTAACAGCTGGGAAATTGAATAATTCCGGAGAAGGGATGCATGATGGCAGGAAAATAAAAAACAGTTTTGGATTTACTCTTATAGAGCTTATAATTGTAATTTCTCTTATTAGCATCATGCTCTTTTTTGCTGTTCCAAAATTTCAAACCGGACTGTTTGTAAATAATATGAATAAAACATTGCGCTGGCTTATGCTGAAAACTCAAAGCATGAGAGAGGCTGCAGTGTTTGATCAGAAGCTTTGTGTTCTTCATATTAATCTGGATTCGGGTTTTTTGTGGGTAACCGATGAATTAATGGACATGGAAACACAAAAAAAAGCGAAAAAAAAAGGGTTCATGCTATTTGATGATGTTAAAATTGATGATGTTGAGTATCCTGATAATCTGAAGATTTCAACCGGAACGGCAGATATATGTTTTTATAAAAAAGGATACTCCGACAATGCCCTGATACATCTTGAAGATTCAGACAACCAGCGATTTACCCTGCATATAAGACCTTTTCTTTCGAAGATCAAGCTTTATGAAAAATATTTTAAATTTGATGAATTACCCTGAACTTTAATAAAATTATTATATGAAAAAAACTATTAAACCAAATTTTTTTTTATATTTAAAGTCATCATGTTCAGGGTTTACACTCCTTGAAATAATGGCTGCTGTTTCGATTCTGGCAATTGTTCTGGTCAGCGTATATAAAATGTATGCCCAGAGCATAAGCATGAGTCATGATACAAAATTTTACGCAACCGCCCCTTTTCTGGCAAAAGAGAAGCTGGTGGATATTATGGAAAAAACCATGGATAACATTGGTGAAGATTCCGGAGACTTCGGGGAAGATTTTACCGGTTACACATGGCGGGTTAGAATAGATGAAGTTGAATCCGAAACACTTGGGGCAGTGGCCGATGATTTTAAAAAGATAACATTAACTGTAAGTTTTAATGACAGATACGATTATAATGTGAAAACTTGTTTATTTTTCAGAAATTAAAACGCATATATTTTTTCCACAGCAATTTTTTTTTTAAGTATTTTGGCAACTATACCGATGTGCAAACCGGCGGGCTTAAAAAAAAATATGGTTTTACCCTTGTGGAGATTATGATTGCAATTTTTATTTTTTCCATTGTTATTACAACTGTTTTTGGCTCATATAATTTTTTATTTTCAAGTTCCGAAAAAATTAATGATAATATATTATTATCTGAAATGGGAAGCTGTTGCTTAAGCCGTATGATTGATGACTTTGAATCAATACAGGTCTTTCTTCCGCCCGAATATTATTTTGATGATTCCGATGAAAAATCTGATCCCTACAGGATTGAAGGCAAAAATAATGTTTTTGATTCAAAAGCTTTTTCCAGGATAAGGTTTGCGTCTCTTGCACATATATCTTTTGGCAAAAATGTTCAGGAAGGTATAGCTGAAATTATATATTATATTAAGCCCTCATATGAAGGGGACAGCTATGAATTAAAAAGATCAGACAGACTCTACCCCTTTAAACCATTTAAAGAAGAAAACACAGATCCTGTCCTGTGCGAAAATATTAAAAGTTTTAAACTTAAGTATTACGATAAGGACGGCGATGAATATGACCTTTGGGATTCGGAATCAGATAATTTTGGATATGCAACACCTGCTGAAATCAGCATTAAACTTGGGCTTGAAAAAAATTCAAACCCCATGCTCTTTGAAACCAGGGTAAAGCTGCACATAAACAGGGCAAAGAAAGAATGAAGCGCATTGGGAACAACAAAGGGGTAGCCCTCCTTGTTACCCTGGTAATCATTACTGTTCTGGTGACCGCTGCCCTTGAACTAAACAGAAATGTAAGGTTGGCCCTGTTTTCATCTGCGGCAAAACGTGATAAAGGGATTCTTACAGGCATGGCATTATCAGGCATAAACATTGCATGTGCTATTTTGGTAAAAGACAAGATAGATTCGGATTTGGATTCTCTGCAAGAGGACTGGGCTAATCCTGAAATAATAGAGCAGGTTGTTAAGGAGATTATTCCCTTTAAGGATGGCGAACTTAAGATTGTAATAAGCGATGAGCTTGGCAAGATTCAGGCAAATGCAATTGTATCCTTCCCTGATGGAACTGATTTTAATAATAAACAGCTATTTATGTGGGAACGTTTTTTGGAAAATTTTGTTTCTGAAGACGAAATATACGGCAAGGTTGAGCCGGCTTCTATAATTAATTCATTAAAAGACTGGATAGATTCAGGAGATGATGATGCCATAACAGGTTTAACAGGAGCAGAAACCTATTATTATCAGAGCCTTGAGTCTCCTTACACATGTGGCAATGGACCTGTGCATCACCTCGCTGAACTGCTTCTTGTAAAAAACATAAAGCCTGAACTTTTTTATGGCACAGAGGAGTTCCCCGGGATGTCAAATTATCTGACTGTTTTCGGGGTATCCGACACAGGAGGAAACACTTTTTCTTATAATGGAAAAATAAATATCAATACTGCTTCTTTACCGGTTCTTGCCGCTATCCTGCCTGAAGAGAATAAAGACCTTGCTGAGGCAATTTATGAGTACCGTATGGCAATAGCTGATGAAGGTGTGTATATTAACGACCTTTCCGAAGTTATATGGTACAGGCAGGTTCCCGGGTGCGGTGATTTGAATATTGATGAGGATCTTATTAAAATTGCCAGTGACATATTCAGGATAGAGGCTCATGCAAAATTTCATGGGGCAGAAAGATTAATAACTGCAGTTGTTAAAAGAGAAAAAGATGTTGAAACAGGAAAATGGAAGTGCTTTGTTTTACGACAATATTTTGACTAAAAAAATAACTTTTTATAAATTATGAGCAGAAAAATTTTAGGGTTGGATATTAGCGGCGATTCTGTATCCGCAGTGCTGGTTAAAAGCAGCATGAATGAAAACAGGATAGAAATGTCTGAATATTTCAGCATATCTGAAGCTGAAGATATCAATGATTTTATAATTTCATCAATCAAAAAAATTATTGATAAAAATGATCTTTCAGAAAGCGCTTATGTTGTTTCCCTGCCAGCAGATATTTTGTTTTTTAGAAATATAAACGTACCACTGAAAAAAGAAAAAAAGATAAGGCAGATTCTCCCTTTTGAACTTGAACCGATGCTGCCTTTCCCTGTGGGTGACCTTGAAACAGTTTTTAAAATGGTTGCATTGCCGGAAAAAACCAGGGGCTCAAACCTTCTCACAGCATCAATAAAAAAATCCGATTTAAATAATTATCTCGACATTCTTACCTCTCTTAATATCGAACCTGACGTGATTGTGCCTGGCGGATATTCAGCATGCGCATGCATAGCTGGAAAGTCTGATATATCGGAAAAACCGGTTTTGGCTTATATAGAAAAAAAAAGCATCACAATTTTTATCATTGCTTACAGCGAGGTATGCCTTATACGTTCAATACCTGTGGTATCAGCTGATTTGTTAAATCCTTCTACCATAAGCTCTAATATTAAACACACGGTTTACGGGTTTGAAGAAAAATTTCATACTGATTTTTATCCATCCAAATTATTTATTACAGGCAGCGGTCTCGGTGAAATATCTGATAACTGCATTGAGAAAGAGTTGGAACGTATTCTCGATGTGCCGGTTGAACGGACTGATTTTGCGGGTATTTCAGGTGAAAATACGCATCTTGATGTGAAAAAATCTGAAACCTGCGTATGGCAGCCATGCTATATGGATGAAGCCCTTGCTATTGGTATGAACAAGATTCAAGGAGCAAACGGATTAAATTTTAGCCAGCGCTCTTTTGCCGCAAAAAAATTCTGGGTGCAAAATAAAAAGAATTTTATCAGAACCGGTGTTTTTTTAATGCTTGTAATACTGTTTGCAGGCTTTAATTTTTTTATGGACTCCTATTCCTTGAATAAAAAGCTGTCCAATTTTAACAATCGGATAAACGAAATATTTACCTCTACATTTCCCGATGTAAAAAGAATAGTCGATCCACTGCAGCAGATGATAGTCAAAATCAATGAAGCAAAGAAAAAATCTTTGTCTTTAAGTGAAACAGGTTCGAATATCAGGGCTGTCGACATCTTGTATAATATCAGCGAGCTTATACCGGACGGCACTGATATTGCTGTCTCAAGACTTGTAATAAGTCCGGACAGTATATTGATTTCAGGGAAAACAGATACCTTTAATTCTGTTGACAGTATAAAAAACGGTCTTGATAAAGCTGAAATTTTTAAAACAGTTATAATAAGTTCCACCAGCAAGGATAAAAATGGAATCAATATAAATTTTAAATTAAAGATTGAATTATGAAATTAAAAAAGCGTGAAAAAAATTTAATTTATCTCGTTGCTGGTTTTATCTCCCTGATTATTATCTCAATGTTTGTTGTTACACCTGTTATGGAAAGCAGGGAGCGATTAGAAAGAGTTGTAAAGGTTAAAGCCGGAATTATTGAAAAAATGATAGAAAAGAAAAAAGAATATAATTCCATTATCAAGGAATCCAAGGAGCTGAAAGGAAAATTTACAAAAAGAGATAAGGGGTTTACTCTTTTTTCTTTTCTTGACAGACTTTCAGGTGAAACAGGAATTAAAGATAATATTGCTTATATGAAACCTTCTACTTCTTCCATAAAAGGGAGCGCAAAAAAGATAATTTCCGTTGAGATTAAGCTCCAGGGTATAAATATAAAGCAGTTGGTATCCTATCTTTACAAAATTGAAACATCAAAAAATATTCTTTTTGTAAGAAGACTGTCAATTTCAAAGTCCGGGAGCCAAAAAGAATATATCAGCGCTGTTATGCAGGTGGAAACTTTTGAAACTTAAATTACCTTTATATATTGCAGCCTTTATATTGACTGCTGTTTTTTGTATATATTATCTTTTTCCTTCAGAAGCTCTGGAAAAATTTTTGGCATTAAAGGTCAGCAGTATAGATTCAGAGTTAGATATCAAGATTGAAAAGACAGCGTTGTCTTTTCCTTTGGGAATAAGTTTTAACGACCTTGATTTATTTTATAAAAACGATAAGTTGATCAGTCTTGACAAGATAACTGTGTTTCCTGAAATTTTTTCTATTCTGGGGCAAAAACCGGCTTTTAAGTTTAAGGGGTATACTTGCGGCGGGGTTGTTTCGGGGCGGGTAAACATGAATAAAGGAAAACCGGTTGTTTTTATAGATACAAGCATGAATGATATCCGTATAGAAGATATTGATGGTATTTATCTGTTGATGGATGAAAAAATAGCCGAAATACTGGCCGGAATCCTCGATGGTAAAGCTGAATTCAGATTAAAAAACGGAATTGTAAATTATGCAAATGCAAATGTTTGTTTTTCTGACTGTTCAATTAAGCTTATGGAGCCGTTTTTAGATCTGTTTTCAATAGGACAAAATCTTTCTTTCAGCAATATCAGTACCGATTTAACAATGAATAACCAAAAGCTCAAGATTAAAGAATTCATTATAAACTCTGATAAAATCGAAGCCAGAGTTTCAGGTTCTGTGATAATAAAAAAACCTGTGGCAGAGAGTCTGTTAAATTTAAACGGAAAAATAAAACCCTGCCTGTCATTTATTTTGGAGCTGGAAAAGAGTTATCCTTTTATAAGTTTTTTTAAAAAAAATGGACGCATAACCTTGCCTTTAAAGATTGACGGCACAGTGAATCAACCGGGCTTTTCCCTGATGTAAACGTTGTGTTTTTTATTATGATTAAAAAATATTTTATAATTGCAAATATGATTTTAATAGCTGCCTCCGTTTTTTTTTGTGTAAGGGCTTTTTATAAAATTGCTGAACAAAAAGTCATAGACACCTCTTTTATACTAACAACAGACAGGGCAGACGAGGCGCCTTATAAAGAGAAAGAGATTAAACCGTTTTCTTATTATAATATAATCGTTGACCGGGATTTTTTTAAAACCAGTAAAGATACAGGAATAGATGAAAATCTGCATGAGGCTTATCTTGACACATTGAAACAGACCGGTTTAAACTTGAAACTATGGGGAACGGTTACAGGTCCGGCAGATAATACCTGTGCTATTATAGAAGAAGCCGGATCAAGGCAGCAGAATCTTTTCAAAATTGGAGATAAAATCAAGGATGCAACCCTGAAAAGAATATTAAAAGACAGGGTTGTGTTAAGTGTAAACGGTCAAGATGAAATTCTGGAACTGGAAAAAAATGGCAGCGGGGGCAAAAACAGTTTTAAAAAAAAATCAAGATCGACATTTTCAAGAAAAATATCCTTAAAACGAAGTGATGTGGAAAATGCTGTTAAGGATATTAATGCTCTTATGAAACAGGCTAAAATCCAACCGCATTTTAAAGACGGCAAAGCTGACGGCATGGTTTTGTCAGGCATAAAAAGAGGGTCAATCTTCAGTAAAATGAGCTTGAGAAACGGTGATGTTATAGTAGGCGTTGACGGCAGTGAAATAGAATCAGTTGATGATGCCATGCGATTATACTCAAAGCTGAAATCATCATCTGAAGTTCAGGTTCAGCTCAAACGAAGGGGCAGACTAAGAGAGTTTAATTATTCAATTAAATGATAATGAATTCATCTTTCATTATTTGCAGCAAACTGAAATAGTAATATTTTTTTTAAACCGTAAACCACTTTTAAATGGTAACATAATGAAATCATACTTTAAAATTTATAGCATTCTGTTTTTTTTGTTTATTCCGACACTGTTTCCGGCAAATCTAGTTTCTGCTGAAAGCAGAGACATTAAAAAATCCGGCATTGATGAAACTGTTAAAAAGAGTGAAAAAGAGGAATCTGTTTCCATAAATTTCAATGATGTTGATATTAAAGTTTTTATTAAATTTATAAGTGAATTAACCGGAAAAAATTTTGTTGTGAATCAAAAAGTTAAAGGGAAGGTTACAATAATATCCCCTGCAAAAGTTTCCATCAAAGAGGCTTTCAAGGTTTTTGAATCTGTTCTCGAAGTCCACGGGTATGCCGCTGTCCGATCAGGAGAAATTTATAAGGTCATCTCTCTATTGTCTGCACGTTCAAAAAATGTTGAAACAAAATTAACAAAAGAAACCGACGCCACAGAAGATAAGATCGTTACCCAGTTGATACCTTTAAGGTATGCAGATTCTCTTGAAATTAAAAAACTTTTTGGGTCCATGGTTTCAAAAAGCAGCTCTATTCTGGCATATAGCCCAAGCAATATACTGATAATCACCGATCTGTATTCCAATATTAAACGCCTGCTTAAAATACTTTCAGCTATTGACATTACAGGCATGGGCAGGGAACTTTCGGTAATTCCTCTTGAATATGCCGATTCTGTTAAACTTGAAAAAATTTTAACCGCTGTTTTCAAGACAGATAATAAAAGAAAAAAAGCAGCATTTACAAGTAAAATCAAGGTAATGGCATATGAAAGGACAAATGTGCTTATTGTTCTTGCCACTGAAGATGAAGCCGTAAGGATTAAAGAACTTATCAAAATTCTTGATAAGGAAACCCCCATGGGAAAAGAGAAAATTCATGTTTTTTTTCTTGAAAATGCTGTGGCTGAAGATATGGCAAAGGTGCTTCAGGAACTGTCCAAAAAAGGAGGCTCACAAAAAGGTAAGAGCATGCCTGTTATATCTGATGAGGTCAAGATAACTCCTGATAAGGCTACAAACAGTCTTATTATTATGGCCAGCAAGGATGAATATAAGGCCATTGAAGATGTGATAAAGCAATTAGATATACCAAGATCAATGGTTTATATAGAAGCTTTGATTGTTGAAGTTAATGTGGACAAGGATTTTCGTCTTGGCACAGAATGGCTGGCCGGAGGCAAAACCAGGTATGACCATGATAAAACTGCTGTTTTTGGAGGCGGATTTACAAGCGGAGGAATAGGCGGAGGTGACCCGTCAGGTTTACAGGGAACAACTGCTGTGCTGCCCCCTGGTTTTTCCATGGGAATATTTGGTGAGACTATTGAAATCGGAGGGATTGTTTTTCCAAATATTTCTTCAATTATTCAAGCCTACAAAAAAGACAAGGATGTAAGCATACTCTCAACTCCCCAGATTTTAACAACGGATAATGAAGAGGCAAAGATCAATGTGGGCAAAAACATACCATTCCAGACAAGAACTAGCACAGCGGAAAATGATACATATAATTCATTCGAATACAAGGATGTGGGCAAAACCCTTATAATTACACCCAATATAAGCCAGGACAGGATGGTTAGGCTGGAACTTTCCCTTGAGGTGACATCCCTTGAGTCCACAACTGATTATAAACCAACCACTTTAAAAAGAACCATTGATACAGTGATTATTGTTAAAGATAAAAGCACTGTGGTTCTTGGAGGGTTGATTGATGATATTTCTTCAATTACAGAGTATAAGGTTCCGTGCATAGGTGATATCCCTGTGCTTGGATGGGTTTTCAAGTCAAGGGCTAAAGGTAATACCAAAACAAATCTTTTTGTTTTTTTAACACCCCATGTTGTGCAGAATGCTTCAGAGGCAAAAGAGATTTATAATAAAAAACAGGGGCATATTGATAAAATCAAGGAAGGCAAAATAAAAATGTATCAGGACAGAGTAAAATCCCTGCCTGAAAATGTGCCTGAAACCCTGATAGAAGAAAAAAATACCCCAATATTGCAAAATAAATAGTGTTACTTAAGCGTTTGTAAAAAATTGTAAATTTTAAAGATAATATAATAATTTGTTATGAAAAAACAGTTGCAGTATATAATCATTGAGGACTATGGGGTCTCGGAAAAAGATTTAATTGAAGTCGAGAGTTCAGTAAGGGAAAACGGAAGGAATACAGGCGAAGTACTGTTAGACAAGAAATTGCTTACCGAACATCAGCTTCTTGAAGTATATAGCAGGCTATATGATATCCCTTTCTGGCCTGAGCTTTCCCTTGAAAATCCTGCAACCGATTTTACAAAAAATATTTCAATTCAATTTTTGAAAAAATATAATATTGTTCCCCTTGAAAGGGTTCAAGAGGCTGAAAAAAATAGAACTGACAATAAAAAGGATTCCATGTCTTCCGGCACAGTTATTTCGGAATGCATCATAGCGGTAAATGATCCCATTGTTTTTCAGCCCGTTGACGATATTTTAAAGATTATCAGACCTGAAAATTACAAGATAGTTCTTTCAACCAAGGCTGCAATTCTTTCAGCAATAAACATTTCATACGATCTCGCCCGGGACTCGGCAGAAAAGCTTGTCCGGAACCTTGAAGAAAATGATGGATTTGTCATAAGCGAGTTTGAAGACACCGCTGATCTCCTTGATGATACAAGCGATGCACCTATTATTAAGCTGGTTAATCATATCCTGTCCCAGTCAATAAAGGCGCGCGCAAGCGATATACATATTGAATCCTATCAGGACAGTTTCAAGATAAGATACAGGGTTGACGGCATACTTTACGATTTTCTTACACCTCCCAAATGGATACAGCCCGCGTTAATTTCCAGAATAAAGGTTATGGCAAAAATGGATATAGCGGAAAAACGTCTTCCCCAGGACGGGCGTCTTGACGTTAAAATAGGGGATCAGGAGATAGACGTGCGTGTTTCAACCATTCCTGTCACTTTTGGTGAACGGGTGGTGTTAAGACTGCTTAATAAGAGTGGGTCTCTGCTTACCCTTGAAGACATAGGGTTGTCTTCGGAGCGGCTCGATTTGCTGAAAAAAATTGTTGCTTCACCAAACGGTATTCTCCTTGTTACAGGACCAACCGGAAGCGGCAAAACCACTACTCTTTACGCTGTATTAACATCAATAAACTCTTCCGGTATTAACATCATAACCATTGAAGACCCTGTGGAGTATCAAATAAAGGGCATCAGTCAGATACAGGTTAACCCTAAAATAGACCTTACATTCGCAAACGGTCTCAGGTCAATTGTAAGACAGGACCCTGACGTAATACTTATAGGCGAAATACGTGATATGGAGACAGCAGGCATAGCAGTACAGTCAGCATTGACCGGTCATCTTGTACTGTCAACACTTCATACAAATGATGCAGCCAGCGCAATTACCCGCCTCGTTGATATGGGGGTTGAGCCATTCCTGATTTCATCATCGGTTATAGCGGTCATAGCCCAGAGGCTTATACGTGTTCTTTGCAGCAACTGCAAAGAGGCTTATGTGCCGGATGATATAATATTAAAAAGTATAGGCATTACAGATGCTCAGATAAAGGATCATACCATATACAGGGCAAAGGGTTGTGGAGAATGTTTTAATACAGGCTACAGGGGCAGACTCGGTATTTTCGAGATTATGATTATGGAAGGGGATTTAAAGTCCCTTATACTTAAAACATATGATGCAAACCTGATAAAAGAGGCTGCTCTTAAACAAAACATGATAACACTTCGTGAAGATGGCATTCAAATGGTATTGAACGGTATTTCCACAATAGAGGAAATTTTGCGGGTTACCCAATAAATTTTGGAGCGGTTGACGGTTACATAAATTATAATTCGGCTTTATAAATAATGAAAAGACAAATTTTTGTTTTGTTTTTGACTATTCTGCTCTGTCTCAATACAGCCTGCACAGCGCATAATAAAATGCTGACACAAAAAAAAGGAACCGTGCTTAAAAGCGAAAATGAAAATTATCTTTTATATCCTGCTAACCTGTACAGAAAGTATATTTCAAAAATTGACGGCAACCGATGTTCCATGCATCCTTCATGCTCGAGTTATTCTGTTGACAGCATAAAAAAACACGGGCTTTTTTTAGGCTGGATTATGACCTGCGACCGTCTTATGCGCTGCGGCGGTGATGAAGTAAAGCTTTCTCCTAAAGTTATTATAAATGGGGAAAAACATTGCTATGATCCTGTTTCTGCTAACGATTTCTGGTGGTAAAAATATGGCGTTAAAAATCTATGGGAGTTTTTATAATAGGTTCTTTTTTGTTTTTATACTGCTATGTTTGTTACCTGTATTACTGTTTTTATCAAAAAGTATTGCAGAAGCTGAAATAATAGAGGAACCAAAAGAAACTCTTATCATTAATTCTTCAATGCAGCTTGACCTTGCTGAGCGCTTTTTTTTAAATGGAGACTATTACAGGGCTGCCGGTGAATACAAAAAATTTATCTTTTTTTTTCCTGAAGATAAAAAAGCAGAGCATGCAATGTATAAGGTGGGTCTGGCAAATTATAATTCCGGGCATTTCAGGGAAGCCGTTGCATCTTTTACAAAACTTATTGATAAATATCGCAAAAAAGGTTTTAGCATGAATACTTTTCCGGCAAAAGCATACCTTATGATGAGCGAGTCATATATGCAGTTGAGTGAGTCGGGTCCTGCTGAAGTTAGTCTCCATAATCTTATTGTTGAAACCGGTGATACTGATGTTAAGGATGAAGCTTATTACAGGGCAGGCTGGATTAATGTTGAAACAGGAGACTGGAAAAAAGCTGAGGGGCAATTTGATAATATAAGCTCGCAAAATCTGGATAAATACAGGGTGCCAAAACTTTTATCTGATTTAGAGCAACGGGGTTCGATTCCGGAAAAAAGCACAAAGCTTGCGGGAATATTTTCCATAATTCCAGGGGGCGGTATGCTCTACTGCGAAAGGTACAGGGATGCGCTGGTTGCTTTTTTATTTAATACAGTTTTGATATGTACTGCATATGAAGCTTTTGACAATGGCAATTGTGCGCTGGGAACTCTTGTGTCTGTAGTCGAATCAGGTTTTTATATGGGCAATTTTTACGGAGCGGTCAGCAGCGTTCATAAATACAACAGAAATGCAAAAAAAAATTTTATAGAAAAGCTAAAAACAGGAAACAAGATAAAGCTTAGGGCAGAGGTGAAAAAGAAAGGTTTTGAGCTTGTTTTCAGATATGCTTTTTAAAATTGTGAACGCCTAAAGCCCTGCAAGAAATGCCATCTCTTTGCTCTGTGTATTTTTAGTTCCCATTGCAAGAACCTCAATTTTATTCCCTTTGATGTTTCTGAAGTAAAGGCGGCCTTTATAAGCAAAAACAACCTCAAAAATTTTCCCCATGCTTTTTTTGCCAAATACTTTTCTTTTTACAGTTACGAGTTTCGGGTTCTGGTTTAACTGATAAATAATCTCCTCGCTCTTGATTTTGAGATCATCGTTCAGATCAATAAAACCTTCGATTGCTCTTTCATTTAAAACCAGATTTTTATATAATGCTCTGAATCTTTTTTCCAGTGCATGAAAATATTTTGTTTTTTTTCTTTGATTGAGCCCTGTCTTTTTTTTTAATTCCTCTATGTTTTTATTCTGTTCTTCCTGATGATCAAGGTTTGCTTTAAGCTTTTCCTCGAGATCTATGATTTCATGTATCATCTCCTCTTCGTTCTTACTGCTTTTTAGTTTAAGACTCTCTAATTTTATCTTTGCAGTTTCAAATTCAGATACAAGTATTGACTTTTCCTGTTCCAGTTCATTCAGGTTTTTGTCATAGACTGTTTTAAGCTGTTTAAGCTCCCTGTTTTGTTCATCTTCCTCCTGTTTTGCCAGATTTGTTGCGTTTTTATAATGAAAAGATAAAATTAATGCTGAAAGTATTATATAACCGGTAAGTATGAGATTCGCAAGCGTGGTATTATTATCAATGACCAGATCAACATTTACCACCAGCCCCTGATTCATAAGCTCAAAGTTTTTCTTTGCAGTCTGCATGGAGTCGTGGGAAAGAATCTGCCCTATATCCTGTTCAAAAAAAGGGGGGTAAATAACCGTGCCGTTTTTTGTGGTTACTGCAACATCTATCTTCATTCCCCATGCAGTTAACACTTTGCCTTTAAGGTATTTGTCAATATTTGTCTTTACTTCTTCTCTTAATCCCACAGCGCCTTTGAGCAATGGATCAGGATCGCCTATATATACTGTTTCTATTTCGTTTAAATAGCTTTGGTGAAATTTTTTTTCCAGACCCTGAATGGTTAAAATATAAAAAACAGGCGGAATAATTATACATAACAAAAGAATTTTTAATGAAAAATATTTCATAATAAGAACAAGTAATTAACTTGAGTTTTAAAATCTGAAGCGACAAAAAATCCGTATTTTTATAAATTTATTAAAGTCGGGATAAAATATTTTTTGCATCCTCTGCTCCCTGGAATCTGTCATCAATATTTAAAGCTTTTTCAAGCTCTCTTTTTGCAAGATTCATCTTACCCTTTTTATAATATGTCATCCCAAGATGGTAATAAATTGTGGCATTATTAGAAATTTTCTCAAGGCTGTCTATAAACTCCGCCTTTGCGTTATCATACAGGCCTTTTTTATAGTAAATCCAGCCCAGGGTATCCATAACACTAGGGTCATTAGGAAGCTTTTCCTTTGCCAGCCTGGCAAATTTTAGTGCCTCATCAAGATTATTACTGTTGTTGCCAAGCAGATATGCAAGGTTGTTTGCAGCAGGAGCAAAATCAGGATTTATGTCAAGAGCTTTTCTATAATGTTTTTCTGCCGTTTCAAACTGTTTTTGTGTATCGTATATTGTGCCGAGAATCATATGGATATTTGGCTGCCTGGGATTTTTTTCAAGTGCGGCAGTGTACTGTTCAATGGCTTTATCATTAAGTTTTTCAGAAAGGTATATTTTGCCAAGTTCAGCATATGGACGCACATAATTCGGATTTTTACTTATGGCTGTCTTAAACGATTCTATCGCTTTTTCTTTCTCTTTTTTAGAAAGGTAAAGTCTTCCTTTAAGGTCATATATTATTGCTGACACAATGGGAGACTCTTTTGTTATTTCTAATTGATTATTACACCTTTTTATTGCCTCATCATATTTTTTGTTTCCTGCATTTAAAAAAACAAGGCTTGTAAATACATCCATGAGTTTCGGATTAATTGAAAGTGCTTTTTCAAAGTTTTGCTGTGCAAGATCATATTTTTTCAAAGCTCCCTGGAGCAACCCCAAACGAAAATAACCCTCGGGATTTTCAGGAGATGCCTTTATAAGATTTGTATAAACCTTTTCAGCCTTTACTACTTTTCTCTGGGCGGCAAATGCTTTCCCAAGAATCATTCCCGCAGTGTAGCTTTCAGGTATTAACTTTAAGATCTCTTCGGCTTCTTTTTCAGCAAGTTCAAAATTTTGTTCGCGAAGATAAATATTGGCAAGCAGTATTTTTGCTTTAATATAATCCGGTTTTAATTCAACTGCTTTTGCAATAGATGCTTTTCCATTATTTAGTTCATTTTTTCCAAGCAGGGCAATGCCATTAAAGTAATGCAGACGGGGCTGTTTCGGTTCTTCTTGAATAAGCTGGATGTAAAGATTATTTGCTTCTGAAAATTTACGTTCTGCCACGAGGAGCTCTCCTTTAAGCATCCTTGCCGGAAAAAATTTTGGTCTTTTTTCCAAAATTTTTGTAATATATTTTGAAGCATTCTTATTGTCCTTATGTTTAAAATAAAATCTTGCGACGGCATTCATTATCCTGAGATCATCCGGCTGAAGTTCCAATGCTTTATTATACATGGCAAGGGCTTTATCCCGGCTGCCGGTAATGTCATAAAATAGAGCCATTATCATATAAGGCTTTATGCTTTCCGGATCGACTTCAATTGCTTTTAAGTATGTTTTTTCTGCCAGGTCTCTGTCATTCTTTTTTAAGAAAAAGTTTCCTTTGGCAATATATAGATTGGAATTTTTCGGATTATTTTTAATAGCCTTTTGTATTTCAGCTTCAGCGAGATCAAATTCTTTTATGTCGGTATAAAGCTTAAAAAGAGCAAGCCTGAGCTGTATTTCACCAGGATTTGTTTTAACAGCATCCTTGAGAGTCTCTTTTGCTTCATTAATTTTATTTTTTTGGATCAACACATTTGCCAGGCCCAGGTATGCGCGTGGTTGCTTTTTATCTATTTTTAATATTTTTTTAAAGACCTCTTCCGCTTCATCAATTTTTTTCTCCTGATTAAGAATGCCTGCAAGAAGAAAAAGTGTTTCAATATTGTCATGTTCATTTTTTAAAAGTTCGTCGACCATTGTTCTGGCTTCTTTTGTTCTTCTGCCAAGAAGATAAAAGGTAGCTAATTTCAGTTGTGCATCCTTATTCTCAGGGTCTATCTGAAAAACCTTTTTATATGCCGTGAAAGCGCCCCTCAGGTTGGCCAGTTTAAGCTCGGTTTCGCCGAGCTTTATATATGCTTCAACGAATTTTGGATCAAGCTGTGCTGCATTTTTAAACTCTATCCTTGCGCTTTTATAATCTTCTTTTTCAAAATAGGCCGCGCCTCTTTCCATATATGCTATCTTTTTCTCTTCATCAGATGAACATCCATAGAATAAAGCAATAATGAGCAAAAGAACCATAAAACTTTTTGTAACATTAATCATTAGTTTACCTCCGGCTTTCATTTTTTGCTGGATAACTGTTATGCCTGAGCAAGGGGAAAATAAAGTTTAAACATCGTACCTTTGTTTATTTCTGATTCAACAGATATATCTCCGTTATGATTTTTAACAATTCCGTAACTTGTGGAAAGGCCAAGGCCTGTGCCTTTTCCTATTGCCCTGGTTGTATAAAAGGGATTAAAACAATTTTCCATGGTCTTTTTATCCATTCCGTGGCCTGTGTCGGAGATTGTTACAACAGCCATATTTTTTTTCTGCTCTGCCTTGATTTTTATACTTCCGCCTTCGGGCATTGCATCTTTTGAGTTAATCAAAAGGTTTTGAGCAACCTGTACCAGACTGGAATGGTTACCAATTATATATATATTTTCCTGTACATCAATGTTAAAATCAATATTTTTTTCCAGGAAACCTTTCATTAAATTATATGATTCTTTCACCACTTTTGAGATGTCAATAATTTTAAGGTCTTCTTTCGCCTGTTTTCGGGAAAAAGACATCAGTTGATCTACAAGCTGGGCGCCCCTTTGAACAGAAGTGTCAATTCTTTCCATTACTTCAGTTATCTCGGGACAATCTTTAAAATTCATCTGAATAATCTGACTGTTTGCAAGTATGGCAGCAAGCGTGTTTCTGAAATTATGGGCTACACCACTGGCAATGGTTCCAACAGCCTCCATTTTTTTAGCATGTTGAAGCTGAGCTTCCAGTTCTTTTTGTTTTGTGACATCCCTCATCATTATTATAGAAGTCGATTCTTCTCCCCTCATGGGCATAATTTTTAAGACCACCTGATGCCCGTTTAACTCCAGCGGTATTTCCACTTCGGTTTCACCGGTGGGTTTTTCATTATTATTCAGAAGCGCCTCTATTTTCGGACGCGTTTTTTTATCAAAAAGATCCGTGGGATATGAAACAAGTATTTTTTCCTGGGGTTTTTTAAGCATTGTTGCTGCAGCGGAATTAGCATAAACAATTTTGCCGGAAAAAACTTCAAGTATACCTTCTTTAATACTTTCAAGAATTGTTTCTATATGCCGGTTTCGGGAAAGAAGCTCTCTTGTCATTTGACGGCTGTGAACGGAACCAAGACCTTTTATTGAATGATTCCCTTTGTTCCTATCTGTTGAATAGGACTCTTTAATTGCAGCCATGATATGCTTTGTCATTATATTAAAAGGACCCTTTGCAATACAAAGGTTTGCGCCTAACTCTAAAAAATCAAAATCCAGCTCCGCTACTGCTCCTGATATGATAACAATAAAACAATCCTTTAAATGATCCATTTTTCGAATGATTTTGCAAAGCTTGTCCCCGCCGATTTTAGGCATAACTATGTCTAAAAAAATAATATCCGGAACAAAGGAAGTAAGTATATGCAGAGCCTGAAAGCCGTTTTCAGCGCTGACAACATGTTGCCCCTCTTTTTGCAGGAGTTCGGTAAGAAATTTCAACATAGCCCTGTTGTCGTCAACCACAAGAATCTTTTTTTTCCCCATAATGTTAAAAACCCTTTTTTTCCTGATCCTTTTTTGTAAGTTCCTTTACGAGATCCAGCAGATCTTCCTTTACCTTTGCAAGTTCTGTTTCGAGAACTTCGCATGTTTGATCTGCATTGTTAAAATCTTTCAGTCTGCCCATTTCCTCAAGATTATAAGCTGTAAGCGCTGCATCTTCAGCCTGAAAATTTTTTGACATTCCCTTTAAAGCATGAGCAGTACGCTTTAATGCATCGGAATCTTTTGCTTTCACAGCGTTATGTATAGCCTCAATCATGGGAGGATAATCATTTATAAACATCTCAACAACCTCCTTAAACAGATTGAAATCATTGTCAAAAGCCTCAAGCAGGGAGGTTTTATCAAACAGTATGTGAGATTGCCCTGGAGCAGAGCTGATGATTTTATATTTTTTGGTCATTTTTTCTATGACCCTGAAGAGTTTTTTTGAAGAAATAGGTTTTGAGATATATTCGTCCATGCCGGCCTCAAGGCAGCGTTCCCTGTCTCCTTTCATTGCATGGGCGGTCATGGCAATAATGGGTACGTGCCTTTTCGTAAGTTTTTCCCTTTCACGAATTTTTGCAGTGGCTTCCAGACCGTCCATCTCAGGCATTTGTATATCCATAAGAACAAGATCAAATTCATTTTTTCCCAGGGCTTCAAACGCCAGCAAGCCGTTTTCCACAATAACGGCAGCATGCTCCCATCTCTGGAGAAGGCGCGAAATAAATTTTTGATTAAACGGAGTATCTTCAGCCACAAGGATTTTCAGGGGAAATTTAACGCCTGATGCAACATCGCCATTTTTTTTTAATGAAAAATCCGGGGGAATCTGCTTTAAACCGAGAGCCTTAATTATAGAATCCAGCATATCCGAGTGGCGCACGGGCTTGATCAGGCTTGTTCTGATTCCGTTTGCTTTGAAATTTATTTTATCAAGTTCTCTCGAAGAGCTTAGAAGCATAATGATTTTTGTGCTTAAATTGTCATGGCTGTTTATCCAGGATGCAAGGGAAAAACCGTTTTCTTCAGGCATGTGGGAATCTATAATAACAAGATCAAAAGGCATGCCTGATCCATGTTTTTTTAAAAGCATTTCTTTAGCCTCTCCGGCTCCTCCTGCAGTTAAAGAAAACATATGCCAGCTTTCCAGCATCTCTTTTAAAATTTTTCTCGAGGTGGAATTATCATCCACTACCAAAACCCGAACCCCGCTAACATCGATTTCAGGCAAGGTTTGAATGTTAGAGTCTGTATCGGGCAAAATATTAAATTGTGCAGTAAAATGGAACGTGCTGCCCTTATCGGGAATACTTTCCAACCAGATTTTGCCTTTCATCAGTTCCACAAGCTGGGCAGATACTGCAAGGCCCAGCCCTGTGCCCCCAAACCTGCGGGAAGTGCTTCCGTCAGCCTGCTGGAACGGGTTGAATATGACCTTCTGTTTTTGAGGTGGGATCCCTATGCCGGTATCTTTAACAGAGATATGAAGACTAATTTCAGAATTTGAAATTATTTCCTGTTTCACTACAACAAAGATTTCTCCCTTATCTGTAAATTTAACAGCGTTTCCTATGAGGTTAAGGATTATCTGACGTAATCTTGAAGGGTCCCCTTTCAGGTTGTCGGGAATTTCAGGCATAATTCTGCAAGCAAGTTCAAGCCTTTTTTCATGTGCTTTACTTGCCATTATCTTTAAAGAATCACCCATGAAATCTCTGAGGTTAAATGTTGTTGCTTCAAGCTCCAGTTTGCCTGCTTCGATTTTTGAAAAGTCCAGAATGTCGTTTATTACGGAAAGAAGCGCATAAGATGATGATAGAACCACATTCAGGTCTTCTTTCTGCTCTGGTTCCATTGGGGTGTCAAGGAGCAGTTCAACAAGACCGATAATAGAGTTTAAAGGTGTTCTGATTTCATGGCTCATATTAGCTAAAAATTCGCTTTTAGACCTGTTGGCATCTTCAGCCGCAAGCTTTGCACGTTGCAGGAGCTCTGTTTTTTTTCTTTCCGTAATATCTCTGACAACACCTCGAAATCCCGATGGATTATTCCCGTATTTAATTAAAGCTATGGACATTTCAATAAATCGCTTATAACCGTTTTTTTTTGTTAAGACCCAATATATAGATTGTTCGGGTTTACCGGTTTTTAGGACATTATTCATGCTTTTGATTATCCTTGCGGCAGTTTTTTTATTCAAAAAACTTCTAATATTTTTTCCAATAAGTTTATTTTTAGAATAACCTATTAATTTACATATGGAATTATTTAAGAATAAAAAATTTCCCCTGGAATCTATTTCATAATACCCGTCTTCAAAACTCTCTATAATGGTTTGATATTTGCCCTCTGTCCGACTAAGCGCTTTGTCAGCCTCTTTACGCTTGTTGGTAATATACTGGACGTGTGAACCAAAGATCATAAAAAAGCATAAAACCAGAAGTCGGTACAAAATTTCACTGGAGTTATTACCAAGAAGCGCATTGGTTATGGATATATTCTCTGATGAAAGTGCATATAATAATGATTGGAAAAACCAATATGCAGATGCTATTATAACACTTATTATGAGAATATGATCATATATTATAAAGCGTTTTATGTTAAATAATTTCATTGTTTTTTTGCTGTTTTAACCTGTTCCATCCGCGCCAAAGGAATAGGAAGGAGCAGAGAAGTTTTATGGGTTATGTTTGTTAAACAA
>CAYZXU010000035.1:0-21065 GCA_964482535.1 uncultured Desulfobacteraceae bacterium
AAAGGCAAATACCATGGCGTATAAAACAAACATCTTCTTCATCTTTTTTCTCCTTAAAATTATTATAAAAATATCACTATAAATTTTTTTGGCCCGGCGCATAAAATCAGTGCAAAAAAAAATCCCGAATCGAAAATTTTCGATTCGGGATTTCCCTTTTTTATCCTCAAAACCTATATTGCTTTGCAAAAAAGACTTTCCACGGTCTGTGCATACAGCTTATAATCAGGCAGGTTTTCTGACTTTCGGCTAATACTACATTTCCTAATTACCGCGCCTTCCCAACTTATAAAATAAAGTCAGTGACATAAATGCGGTGTTCGTAACCGATTACAGCGGCGGGTCCATCCCTGAATTTAACAGGGTTCCCTCTTAGGCTCAAATTGAGCACCTGATTAATATTTTTTATATAATACAAAAACTAAAATTTAGTCAATATTTTTATCAATTCCCCACTCCCAAAATCCACCACTCAAAAAATATATATAACTATGCAGTACTATCCGTTTTTCTCCTCATTGCATATAATTACAGGATTAGCTTTTAATTTCATCGCTTCATAGCGATCATTATATTCCTTTTCAAGACGGGCTGATAATTTTTTAGATTCTTCAGGAAAGGTTTTTTGTAAAGAAGCATACCTGACTTCTCCAGACAAAAATTCCTGAAAAGTTCCATCAGGAGCCTTGGAATCAAGGATAAACGGATTCTTTCCTTCCTCCCTTAACACTGGATTATATCTGTATAATGGCCAGTAGCCAGATTCAACAGCAAGCTTGGTCTCTTCCTGACCTTTTCCCATTCCTTTTTTAATCCCGTGATTAATACAGGGAGAATATGCCATAATAAGAGAAGGACCGTCATAGCTTTCCGCTTCCGTCAGAGCCTTGATGAGCTGCTGTTTGTTTGCCCCCATGCCCACATTTGCCACATATACATAACCATATGTCATGGCCATTCCACCCATATCTTTTTTACAGGTCTTCTTTCCTGATGCTGCAAATTTAGCAACAGAACCTGTGGGCGTGGCCTTTGAAGACTGCCCGCCTGTATTTGAATATACTTCTGTATCATAAATTATTATATTAATATCATCACCTGATGCAATTATATGATCTACACCTCCGAATGCTATGTCATATGCGGAGCCGTCTCCAAGAAAAACCCAGAATGATTTTTTTGTAAAGAGTTTTGCCATTCCGTTAATTTTATCTAACAGCGGGTTGTCTTTTACAGCAGGCAAAAGCTTTTTTAACTGATCTCCGTACTTTTTTGATCCTTCAGGGCTCTTTAAATTATCAAGCCAGCCTTTCATGGCATCTTTAATTTCCCCTGAAATATCGCTTTCAACAGCTTTTTCCATAAGGCCGGCAAGCTTTTTGCGCTGCTGAATAAGACCAAGCATCATGCCGTATGTAAATTCTGCAGGATCTTCAAAAAGAGAGTTCCCCCATGTGGGCCCAAAACCGTCAGCGTTCGTGCAATACGGAATCGGAGGTGAACCTCCCCATATGGAACTGCAGCCTGTGGCATTCCCTATGATCATCCGTTCGCCAAAGAGCTGAGTGATAAGTTTTGTGTAAGGAGTCTCGCCGCATCCTGCACATGCTCCGGAGAACTCAAGTAAAGGCTGTACAAACTGACTGCCCTTAACAGAATTTCTTTTAACAAGATTATCCTTGGCAGAAACATCAACGGAAAATTTATGATTGGGCACCTGTACTTCTAACTGTGTATCAAGGGGTTTCATAATCAGGGCAGGTTTTTTAGCCGGACATATATCTACACAGTTTCCGCAGCCAAGGCAATCCAGAGCATTGACCTGCATACGGAAATGATACCCCTTAAGCTCTTTGCCCAGGGCTTTAAGTGTCTCAAAACCTTCATTAGCTCCTGCAAGTTCTTCGTCAGTCAAAAGCACAGGACGTATTGCTGCATGGGGGCAAACCATGGCACACTGGTTGCATTGAATGCAGTTTTCCTTAATCCATTCAGGCACCTCAATTGCAACGCCTCTTTTTTCATACTTTGAACATGCCACAGGAAATATACCGTCAGGATTAAAAGCGCTGACAGGAAGTTTATCACCCTGCTGCGCCAGCATCGGGTTCAATACATTTTTAACAAAATCAGGCTCATCTTTAATTTCAACACCTGCTTCCCGCGCATCCGACCAGGAATCCGGGTATTCTATTTTCACAAGATTGTCCAAAGCATTGTCAACTGCCGAATTATTCATATTTACTATAATATCGCCTTTTTTGCCGAACATAGCTTTAATCTGCGCTTTGAGATACACTATTGCATCTTCCACCGGGATAACATTGGCAAGCTTAAAAAAGACGGTCTGCATAATCATATTAATCCTGCCGCCAAGCCCTATCTCTCCGGCAATTTTCACAGCATCAATATTATAAAATTTTATGTTTTTATCGGCAATTGTTCTGCACATATGAGCAGGAAGTTTTTTCTTCATATCTTTCAGAGTCCAGGATGAGTTCAACAAAAATATCCCGCCATCTTTTATCCCCTCAAGAAGATCATATGTATTAACATAGCTTTCCTTGTGACACGCTATATAATCAGCAGAATCAATAAGGTATGTTGATTTTATGGGCGTTTTCCCAAAACGAAGATGAGACATGGTTACTCCGCCGGATTTTTTCGAGTCATAGGCAAAATAAGCCTGGGCATACATGTCTGTATTATCGCCTATGATTTTAATTGCGGTTTTATTTGCTCCAACCGTACCATCTGCGCCAAGACCCCAGAATTTGCACTGTATTGTGCCTTCAGGCGCAACGTCAAACCCTGAATCATAATCCAGCGATGTATGTGACACATCGTCATTAATCCCGATAGTAAAATGATTTTTTGGTGCAGTGGATTTCATATTGTCAAAAACAGCCTTTATCATTGCAGGGTTAAACTCTTTAGACCCAAGGCCGTAACGACCGTTAACTATTTCAGGTTTTTTGCCTAATTCCATAAAAGCTGTACATATATCAAGATACAGGGGGTCGCCAAGGGCTCCCTTTTCTTTTGTTCTGTCAAGAACCGTAATCTTTCCGGCTGTTGCCGGGATTGCAGCAAAAAGATGTTCCTTGGAAAAAGGACGGTAGAGCCTTACCTTTATAAGCCCTACTTTTTCTCCCATGGCAGTTAAATAATTAACAACCTCTTCGATGGTTTCACATGAAGATGCCATGGATATTATAACACGCTCAGCTTCAGGATCACCCACGTAGTCAAAAAGGCTGTAACTGCGGCCTGTAAGATCACCTACTTTTTTCATATTTTCCAGAACAATGGAGGGGAGTTTCTCGTAATACGGGTTTGCAACCTCCATTCCCTGAAAAT
The DNA here is from genome assembly GCA_964482535.1 of uncultured Desulfobacteraceae bacterium. Lineage (GTDB taxonomy): Bacteria > Desulfobacterota > Desulfobacteria > Desulfobacterales > BuS5 > CAYZXU01. The sequence goes on from CAYZXU010000035.1 coordinate 3,361, forward strand.
AGATATCAGGGTTTTGGGCTGTTCCTCTTACTTCAGGCCTTTCCGGATTAACCGCCCTTGCGCGAAATGCTGCAACTGCATCCCAGTTTACAAGTTTAGCCATATCTTCATATTCGATCATTTCCACTTTCTGAATTTCATGGGAGGTTCTAAATCCGTCAAAGAAGTGAATAAAAGGAAGACTTGCATCTATTGCTGAAAGATGAGCCACAAGGGCAAGATCCATTGCTTCCTGAACAGAAGCCGATGCCAGCAGTGCAAAACCTGTGGGTCTCACAAGCATAACATCCTGATGATCTCCGAAAATAGAAAGTGCATGTCCTGCAATCGCTCTTGCAGTAACATGAAATACGGCGGGCAAAAGTTCTCCTGACATCTTATACATATTCGGAATCATCAAAAGCAGACCCTGAGAAGCTGTAAATGTAGTTGTCAAAGAACCGGCAGCCAAAGAACCATGAACAGCTCCTGCCGCGCCTGCTTCCGACTGCATCTGTTTTACATTTAACGATTGCCCGTAAATATTTTTCAAGCCCTGGGCCGACCATTCATCAGCTATTTCACCCATGGACGATGAAGGCGTTATTGGATATATTGCAGCAACATCACTCATTGCATATGCAACATGAACTGCTGCTGTATTACCATCAATTGTTTTCATCCTCTTTGCCATTATAATAACTCCTTTATAAAAATTTTACTTCCAGTTTTAAGGCCTGATTTTAAAACTGGGTTTTAAGCTTTGGGTTTATTACACCCAACCATTTTTTTAATAAATTTTAAAGCGTCAAACCCGGATTTTAGCCCTCGGAATACTCAATGTGTTCAAAAAAGAAAAAGTTTTTTGCGGGGAAAACAACTTTTACAACCCTATTAATATTTATATAATTATTTATAGGGTTTTGTAAAGAGCTAATTTAAAAGATTTTTTTTAAAGAAGTGAGTCTACAAAGAAAAAACATGCACTGAAATATTATACATGCCCTTCAATTCAAAGGCTCTTTATTATTATGCTCAAAAGCGGGAAAAGAGCCCAGAATTATCTCCACACGTCTGTTTCTTCTTCTTCCCTTAAAGCCATCATTTGTTGCAACGGGTCGGTATTCACCAAACCCCATTGTTGAAATTCTTTCCGGTTTCACACTTCCTTTATATATTAAAAAATTGGAAACCGATAAAGCACGAGCCAGAGACAGCTCCAGATTCGATTTAAATTTTCTTGTCCTTATGGACACATTGTCGGTATGACCGGCAATGGTGATATCGCCCTTTATTTTATTAATAACAGATGCAATTTTTTTTAAAAGAGGTATCATCTTTTTCCGAATTTTTGCTTTGCCTGAATCAAAAGCGGTTTCTCCCATAAGGCTGATTTTTATAGTGTCCCCTTCAATCTTAATACTGATAAGGTCTTTTTCCTCCTTAAAATAAGCGTCCACCTCTTCTTTTAATTCATCCTTAATGGTATCCATGTCTTGAGTTGCTATTATTTCTTGCCTGGGAAGGGTAGGAAGAACTACCTGATCAAAATCTTTGGCAATCATTTTTATCCCCATGGGAGAATCCATTACTCTTTCTTTACGCTGGACCCCAAAGGCTTTCTCCATGGAGCCGGCAACCTGCCTATACATAGCTTTATCAGTTTCAGAAAATGAAAGCAGTAAAACAAAAAAACAAAGGAGCAGGCTCATGAGGTCTCCAAAAGTTACCACCCATGCAGGTGCACCTTCTTTTACTTCTTCTTTGGCTTCAACCGGCTCATCACTCATTCCCGGCTTTTCCTCCTTTTTCAGACATTTTTTCGCGATCTTTCGGTGTAAGGTATATTTTTAAAGATTCTTCAAGAATCATTGGAGCCATACCCCTTGTAATTCCAACGGCAGCCTCCACAACAATACTTTTATTAACCAGTTCGAGCTGGCTTCTTAATGCAAGTTTTTCTGCAATTGGACCGCACACAAGATTGGCTATTACAGCTCCGTATAAAGTGGTGAGCAGAGCAACTGCCATGGAAGGACCTATGCTGGAAGGGTCTGCCATATTTGCAAGCATCTGGACGAGCCCTATAAGAGTGCCTATCATTCCAAAGGCAGGGGCAGAATCCGCCATGCCTTTAAATACATTCTTGCCTGTTGTATGGCGCTGGAGCATTAGCCGGATCTCCTTGTTCAGCATATTTTCAATCAGCCCCTCGTCATAACCGTCGGAAAGATAATTAATAGCTTTTTTAGCAAATTTATCAGAAGGATTCTCTTTTTCCAGAGCAATCAAACCCTCTTTTTTTGCTATCTTGGCAAAACCCACCATGTCTCCGATAATATTGTTGGCAGGTTCCATCTTTACAAAAAAAGCCTTCATAACAACTTTAATCGACCCTATAACGTCTGTCATGGTAAATTTGATAAAAGTAGTGGCAAAAGTTCCTCCCAGGACTATTAACATCCCCGGGGTGTTTATAAAAATCATTGCGCTTCCGCCAAGAATAATTGCGGAAAGCACAAGCATTGATCCTCCTATAAGGCCTATAACTGTTGCCAGATCCATTTATTCTCCTTCAACAAACTATTTGCTTATATATATCTTGCCGGAAATATAAGACTGCGTATAATATTCTTTCAATTTTTCTATATTTTGACATGTCAGTTTTTTACCTGCCGGCAGAATAACAGCGCCGCTTTTCATCCTGATATCTCCGGCAAGATTCATGCCCTCTTTTATATCGTCTAAAAAAACTTCTTTGTACTTTTTACTCTTTTCCCTTTGAATGATTTCTATATTTATATCAAAAAGTATGCTCACAATTTCAGGGTCAATCTGGTAGCCTTTTAGCTGATGAAGCTTTTCCGGAACCTCAGCCAGGGGTATACCCCCCCTGTGAATTATATTGTCATAAATCGATGCTGCGGATATTATTCTTGCTGCCGTAGATATCTCTTTTCCCTTTAGACCATCAGGGAAGCCCTTGCCATTAAACTGTTCATGGTGAGATCTAACTATATCCGCAACCGGCTTTAACATATCCACTTCATTTAAAATCATTTGACCGCGGCCCGGATGGGATAAAAAGCTACTTTTTTCTTCATCATTCATGGCAGTTCTCTTTTTAAATAAACTCTCCAGGGGAAGCCCAACCATGCCTATATCATGAAGCAGACCGGCCGGTTCCAGCAATTCCAGCTCCTCGACTGAAACGTCCCCATACCTTTCCCCGATATCAAGTGCCAGCTCTCCCACTCTCCTGCTGTGGCTGCCTAAATCAGCGCTGTAAGAAGCTATTAAATTTACAAACATGCATATTGTCTGATAATAATTTTTTTTAATTTCATCATTTTTTCGACCAAGCTCTTTTTTCAGCCTGATAATTTTAACGCCTGTTGCAATACTGCCCATGGGTTCATTAAAATTAAAGGGCTTAATCAAATGAGCATCAACATCTGTATCAAATTTGTAATCAGCGTACCGTGTTGAGTCAGTTAAGAGTATACAATAAATATAATGATCTAAATCAGCGGCGCGTATTTGTTTACAAAGCTCAAGCCCGCTTAAAACAATGTCGACAGGATCAGATAGTATCCTCTTCCATGCTTCTTCTCCGGTCTTTGCAAAAAAAAAATTATAGTCCGGGTTTTCAAACAATTCAGTATTAACCTGATCAGTATCTGCAACCAGAATTTGTATCATGTATCACCATTTTCAACCTGCTTAATTTGAGACCTTTAAATAAAGTATGCGTAATTTTAGCCCCGTTGTCATTTTGAAGAGCTCTGGCGACATATAATCTTTCAGACTCTCCTGAAACAAGATTTATCGCTTCCTTCAAAATGACAAAGCGACTTTTGCAAAGGAGCAAATCAATGACATTAATTTCTGCCCTGACAATATCATAAGCATATTTCATGCCATAATTTATCAGAAATCATCACATGTTGTTAGCGGTGCAGGAGTATACAAGCAGGTAAGCGGCCTGTATTGATTTCAAGACGAGACTTTAAAAAATGTTCAGCAGATTGTTACGGAATGAAAATTTCTTCACGTTTAAATTGACCCTAAAGTCAAAAATATGGCGGCAAAAATTGATGCAGAAAGTTGTGAGTGGCAGTTTGTCCGGCTCAGGATATTAATTTAAAATACCACGATATAATCTCCCTACCATAAAATATATACAGAACTGCGCCAACTGATAAAAAAGGGCCGAATGGTATGCGTAATTTCATATTCATCATACGTGTGCCCATCATTATTATAATTCCTGCGACTGTCCCTATTGCAGAGCCTGCAAAAATCGTAAAAAGAACTCCTTTAAATCCAAGGAGAGCGCCGATCATTGCGAGAAGTTTAATATCACCTCCGCCCATTCCATCTTCTTTTTTTATAAAATAGTATATCCAGGCCACAAGATATAAACTTCCTCCCCCTGCAAGTATGCCTGCAAGCGAGTCCATAAAGAATATTTTTGGAAGTGCAAAAGTGGCTGCAAAACAAACTGGAATGCCCGGAAGCGTTATCACGTCAGGAATTATCTGGTGATCGATATCTATGAAGGTTATAACCGTCAGGGCTGAAATAAAGGTATAATATATCACGGCCTCAATGTTTAAACCGAATTTTAATAAAATGCCAAGGGCAGTGATACCGCTTAATATTTCAACAAAAGGGTATCGAAAACTGATAGGTTTCTTGCAATTACTACATCTTCCTTTAAGCAGTAAATAGCTTAACACAGGTATATTATTATAAAATTTTATAGTATTGCCACAATTTGGACAAAATGAACGCGAGGGGTTCACTAACGATTTCGACAGTGGAAGTCTATATATACAGACATTCATAAAACTTCCGATACAGGCACCTAAGACTATTGCCAATATTTCAAATAGATGAGTTTCTATTTTTATTGCTCCATTTCAAGTTGATAAATAAAAATCAATATAAACAAAAAAATATTATTTTTTTGTTTATATTGAATAAAAAAGAGAAATTATATTGTCAAAGGAAAAATATGTTTTATAATATATAATTACTATTATAAAACATTGCAAATTGCGAAACCATTAAAAACAGAGATAAACAGATAAATATATAAGGATTAAAATGGCTGAAATAGATAAAGATGATCTTATAAATATAATTGAAGAAGATTATAAAGCCTCAGATGTCCCGTCTATACTTCCGTTGATGCCTGTCCGCGACGTTGTATTTTTTACAGACATGCTTCTTCCCCTTCTTATAGGGAGAGGCAAGTCAGTTAAAGCTCTTGAAGAAGCCGCTTCACAAAGCAACTTTATTTTTCTTGCAACCCAGAAAAATCCTGAGGTTGAATCTCCTGACACAGATGAAATTTACCGCGTGGGCACCATAGGTCGTATTCTTCGCATGCTGAAATTTCCTGACGGCAGGATTAAAGCACTTGTTCAGGGTATATACAAGGCTAAAATTGTCAGATACACAAGCAGGAAAAAAATATTCAAGGTAAAAATAAAAATTATCGAGGAAAAACCTGTTAAAAAGATTAGTTTAAAAACCAAGGCAATGATGCGCAACGTGAGGGAATATGCAGAAAAAATTATGACTTTTCGGGGTGAGATGAGCGGCGATATAAGCGCAATTCTTGAAAGCATAGAAACCCCGGGCAGGCTTGCCGATCTTATTGCTTCCAATTTAAAAATGAAAATTGATGAGGCACAGGCTCTTCTTGAGCTCCTGGATCCTGTTAAGCGTTTGGAAAAAGTTAATGATCTGCTTTCCAAGGAAGTTGAACTTTCCTCAATACAGGCAAAAATACAGTCAGACGTCAAGGATGAAATCTCTAAAAATCAGCGGGACTATTTTTTGCGGGAACAGATGCGGGTAATAAACAAAGAGCTTGGAGAAAATGATGAAAGGTTCCAGGAAATATCAGATTATAACAAGAGAATAAAACTTGCCAAAATGTCTAAGGAAGCCGAGGAAGAGGCTTTTAAGCAGGCCAGACGTCTCGAACATATGCACCCTGAATCAGCCGAATATTCAGTTATACGCACCTATCTCGACTGGCTGGTTCAAATGCCCTGGAGTAAATCATCAAAAGATTTGCTCAAAATAAAAAATGCAAAAAAAATTCTTGATAAAGAGCATTATGGTCTCGATAAAATTAAAGACAGAATCCTTGAATGTTTAAGCGTTCGAATACTTAATCCTAAAAGCAAGGGGCCTATTCTATGTTTTGTTGGTCCTCCCGGAGTCGGAAAGACCTCCCTTGGCCAGGCCATAGCCCGTGCCATGAAACGAAAGTTTGTTAGAATTTCCCTTGGCGGAATTCGTGATGAAGCTGAAATAAGAGGACACAGGCGAACATACATAGGAGCATTACCCGGACGTATTCTTCAGGGCCTGAAACAGTGCAAAACAAATAACCCTGTGTTTATGATGGATGAGATAGATAAACTTGTTTCGGATTTTCGCGGGGACCCTTCTTCTGCCCTGCTGGAAGCTCTTGATCCTGAGCAAAACTTTGCCTTCAGTGATCACTACCTTAACATTCCCTTTGATCTTTCCAGGGTCATGTTTATCCTCACGGCTAATTATACGGACCCTATTCCATCTGCTCTTCTTGACAGGATGGAGATTATTTCCATTGCAGGATATACTGAAGAAGAAAAAAGAGTAATAGCTAAAAAATATCTTGTTCGCAGACAGATCAAGGAAAATGGTTTAAATGCAAAAAACATCACTTTTAGCACTGGCGCTATAGATAGCATTATTTCCGGATATACCTGTGAAGCAGGGTTAAGAAATCTTGAGCGTGAAATTGGGTCAATCTGCCGCAAGGTTGCACGTAAAATTGCGGAAGAAGAAAAAGGCCCCTTCAGAATTACACAAAAAAACCTTAAAGATTTTATAGGCGAATATAAGTACTTCCCGGAAATGGAACAAGAGACAAGTCAGATTGGCCTTGCAACAGGTCTTGCATGGACACAGGTCGGCGGTGAGGTTTTATATGTGGAAGCTTCCGTACTTGGAGGCAAGGGAGAATTAATAATAACCGGCCAACTTGGTGATGTCATGCAGGAGTCTGCACGTGCAGCAGTGAGTTATGCAAGGTCTATGCTTGATTCATTCGGCCTGGAAAAAAATCATTTTGAAAACCTTGACATTCATATTCATGTTCCGGCAGGAGCCATACCAAAGGACGGCCCTTCAGCAGGTATAGTCATGGCGACTTCCCTTATTTCAGTTTTAACAAAAAAGCCTGTGAACAAAGATGTAGCCATGACAGGTGAAATAACCCTGAGCGGAAGAGTTCTTCCCATTGGAGGCTTGAAAGAAAAGGCGATGGGTGCTTTGAGAGCGGGCGTTCATACTATAATCATTCCTGAAAAAAACATGAAGGATGTTTCCGAAATTCCTGAAAAAATAAAAACGAAAATAAAGTTTATACCTGTGAAGCATATGGATACGGTTTTGTCAGAAGCACTGATTTAACCTTAGGAACGGGGATGAAATAATTTTCACAGCCATTAAATCAGGGAGGTAACCCTTGAATCTATATAAGATACATCCCATTGTAGTGGGAACCAAAGTATTTGATAAAGGGATGATGACCTACCAGCATGACTATGGAAAGAAATATACCATTCCCATTTATTCATGGTATCTGGAAGGCGGCGAAAAAAATATCCTTGTGGATACACCCGATGGAAAAGCAGCCATAACCGGCTTTTGTGTGATAAGGGAAAATTTTTTTCCTCCAAAAGAGATAAAAGCAATGGAAATGGAGGTTATTCCACCGGGAACGGTCGTTAATGTTTATGAATCATATGATATCATGCTCAAAGTCAAAGATATTGCAGACATATTGATTCCACTTCATGAACCGGACTTTGCATCTGTTGATACTGTATCCGGGTGATAATAGACAACTCTTTCAAAATTTATAAAAATGTGCCCTATAAGAACCTTTATATTTACTATATTGAAGGGCGCCTCAAGCCGGATGGAGCTGTTTTCGACAAAGATTTTATCGGCAACTGGGAAGAAGACGAGTTTACGTTCCTTTTTTTTTCCGAACCCGCACATGAAAAAGTTGAAAAAATTTTAAGGGGCCAGCCGGGGCTGCGCCTCCTCGATAAATTTTTTATGTCATATGACGAGTGGCAGGGAGGTGAGCTTGTACCATTTAAAATCGGCAGATTTTTTATAACTCCTCCATGGTTCAAGTCTAATGCATCCATGAAAAAGTTCGACATACTACTCGATCCTGGAGTTGTTTTTGGAAATGGCGCACATACAACAACCCATGCCTGCATCAGAGCTCTTGAATTAATTTCCAGCAAAAATAAAATTGAAACGGTTCTTGATTTAGGAACCGGCACAGGTCTTCTTGCTTTGGCTGCTGCCAAGCTTGGATGCAAAAAAATTATTGCAGTTGATTTTAATTTTCTTGCTGCAAAAACAGCTGAAAACAATATCAGATTAAACCGGCTTGAAGACTCAATATTTGCCGTCCAAGGGCAGGCTGAAGATTTTATAGACTGCAAGGCAGATCTTTTAATTGCCAATATTCACTATGATGTTATGAAAGATCTGATAATTTCAAATGGTTTTCTTGAAAAAAAATATTTTGTTTTGTCAGGTCTTTTGCGCACACAGGCAAGGAATGTTGAACATGTTTTGTCGCAACTTCCCGTGAAAATAATAAAAAAATGGGAACAGGACGGTATATGGCACACCTTTGCAGGTAAAAGTATATAAAGGGATTGGGAATCCAGTATTTCCAAACAGTTACACACTCCATGGATTCCCGCCTCGCGGGAATGACGGCTTTTTACGAGACCATCACAATTGTAGTTTGCAATGTTTTAAAAGAGTATGATATAAAAATAAAAAATTATTCAAAAGCAGTAAAAGATGTAATTAATGACAAAGCAAAAAACAATAATTAAAATCAAAGGTGAAAACGAAGATAGTTCTTATCTTAAGCTGACTTTTCCTGACATAGATTTTGCAATACAGCTTTTCGGTGAACACAACAGCCACCTGAAAAAAATTGCAAAGGCTCTGGACGTGAAGATTGATGCAAGAGGCAACACTGTTTTTATCTATGGAGGTAATATAGGGTTAAGCCTTGCCTCTAATATACTTGAACAGTTATACGGGTTGCTGCAAGACAAATATCCTGTTTATTCAAATGATGTTGACTATGCTATTAATGCAATATGTTCAGATGACAGGATTAAGCTTAAGGATATTTTTTTAGATACTGTTTTTGTTACATCAAAAAAACGCCCCATAACACCGCGAAGCCGTGCTCAAAAAGAGTATATAGATGCCATGCGCAGTTTTGATATTGTTTTCGGCATAGGCCCTGCCGGAACAGGGAAGACATATCTTGCAATGGCAATGGCTGTGGCTGCACTCTCAAAAAAACTGGTAAGCCGCATAATACTCACAAGACCTGCTGTTGAAGCAGGAGAGGCTCTTGGTTTTTTGCCTGGAGATCTTGCTGAAAAGGTTGATCCTTATTTAAGACCTCTTTACGATGCCCTGCATGATATGATGCAGTTTGAAAAAGTCTCGGGGTTGATGCAACGAGGGGTAATAGAGGTTGCGCCCCTTGCTTTTATGCGTGGAAGAACTTTAAATGACGCTTTTATAATTCTTGATGAAGCGCAAAATGCAACCTCTGAACAGATGAAAATGTTTTTAACCAGAATAGGCTTCAGCTCCAAGGCTGTAATAACAGGAGATATTACACAGATTGATCTTCCTCCTGTAAAAACTTCCGGTCTTATTGAAGCAAAAAATATACTGAAAAACATAGAAGGTATAAAGTTAGTTTTTTTTTCGAAAACAGATGTTGTAAGACACAGGCTTGTGCAGGATATAATAGATGCCTATGAGGAGCACACTGAAACCAGACCGGAATAATACCGGTTGTTTTGGTATATCTGTTTTTTAAAGTTTGTAAATTTTTGTTAATAAATGTTTTTAAAAGATGAATATTGAAAAAACCAAAGAAACCGTAAGCAAGCACTTTGGCTCAAGCAGCTTTGTCCCATGGGGAATACTTGTTCTTATTGCAATAATTTTTACAGTTATTCTTTACCCCAGTATAATTATTACGAGTCCTCCTTATATGCTCGGAGATATTGCTGATAAGGATATTAAAGCCCAAAGAAATTTTTTTGTTGAAGATAACGAAGCTACTAAGGAAAATCGCATTCGCGCAAGGGATGAGGTTTTAACTGTTTACGATTATGATCCACTCCTTTATAAAAGATTAACCTTAAACATAACTCAGGCATTTAAAAATCTTGCATCGGTTTTTGAGGAGTATGAAAGCGAGAAGGGAAAAGCAGCAGGTGCGAAACAGGATTATTCTGCTTCTCAACAAAAAAAAGACGTTGCGGATTTGCATGCCAAAATTATGCTGAAAAAAAAAGATTTTGATGAGAAACTGGGAATAAACGTAAGCAATGGCGCATATAAAATCCTGGAGATTGAACATTTTTCAAAGGATATTTCAAATTTTATCATAGTAATACTCAATGAAATTTTACAAAACGGCGTTGTAACCAACAAGGAGATTCTGTTAAAAGAGTCCGGCAAGGGTATTGTATTAAAAACCATAGGTGCAGATAATGAACTGGTTTATCATAATTTAAAGAAATTTTATGGCCTTGAACAGGCAAAAACCATGGTCAGAATAATCGGTCAGCCCCTGTTAAAGGGGATGAACTATAATCTGCGAAATCTAATTGTGGATATTACCCAGAAGATTATACACCCCAATATCACTTTAAATACCAACGAAACTGAAAAAAGGAAAAAAAAGGCTGAAGATGAAGTAAAACCTGTCCTTTACAGGATAAAAACAGGAGAGATGCTGCTCCGGGAAGGTGAAAGGGTTACGGAGGTTCAGCTCCTTAAACTTAAAGCTCTGCATGCCCAGACAAAAAAAGGACATGTGGCCGCAAGAAGCGCAGGAACTGGCATGATTATCTTTTCTCTGTTTTTCGCCACATATATTATTAATTTTACTACAAAAATGCGGAATTCGGATGCTCACAACAAAAACATTTTATTTATCGGGTGTCTAATAATAATCTTTTTACTGATTTTTAAATTTTCATTCTCTTTAATAAAAATATTTCCGACCACCCCTCCTTTTTACATACCTGCATCATCTGTTATTTTTGCAATTCCATTTGCTTCCGGCGCCATGACAATATGCCTTTTTCTCGGTATAGGTATAGCTGTCCCTTTTGCTCTTATAATGTCGACCTGTATCCCTGTTATAATTGAAAACAGGTTTGATTTTTTTATATATTTTTTAATAAACAGTTCAATGGCTGCTTACTGGATGCAGAGCTGCAGAGCGCGAAGAGTTTTCATAAGAGCAGGCGCAAAATTAGGTATTCTTAATATGGTTCTTGCAATAGCGCTTTATCTTTATGCTGCTGAATTTTTATGGCTTAAACTCTTGTGGGATCTGGTTTTTGCTTTTATGGGAGGAATAATAACAGGAATTTTAGCATCAGGAATAGCCCCTTTTGTGGAAACAATTTTTAAATATACCACAGATATAAAGCTTCTTGAACTTGCCAACCTTGATCAGCCTATTCTTCGGCGCCTGATGCTTGAAGCTCCAGGGACTTATCATCATTCGGTAATAGTGGGTTCCATGGCTGAAGCGGCTGCATCTGAAATCGACGCCAACCCGCTGCTTGCCAAGGTATGCGGATATTATCATGATATAGGCAAAATCAACAACCCATTATACTTTATAGAAAATCAGACAGACGGTAAAAACAGGCACGATAAGCTGGCGCCTTCCATGTCGAGTCTTGTTCTTATAGCTCATATAAAAAACGGAGTTGAAATGGCAAAGGAGAATGGGCTTGGACAGGAGATAATTGATACTATAAGGCAACATCATGGAACAAGTCTCATCAAATTTTTTTATGATAAAGCTGTAAGTCTTAAGGGTGAAAACAATGTCAACATGAATGATTTCAGATACCCCGGTCCAAAGCCTCAAACAAGGGAGGCGGCAATTGTCATGCTGGCAGATGTGGTTGAGGCTGCATCAAGAACTCTGGAAAATCCTACTTCTGCCAGAATTCAGGGGCATGTTCAGAAGATGATAAATAATGTTTTTGCTGATGCTCAACTGAGTAACTGTGAGCTTACTTTAAAAGATCTCCATAACATTGCCAGAAGTTTTAATAAGATATTAACCGGAATATATCACCACCGCATAGATTATTCTGAAAACACGGTTGAGAAAAATGGAAAAGGGAAAAATGGGAGTTCTGATAACAAACAAACAAAACAGGGTAAGGATATCGACAGAAAAAATTCAACAGATGGCCCAGGTCATCTTAAGCGCCTTGGGGTATCCTGAAACAGATAGTCTTGACCGGGAACTCTCTATCCTTATACTTGATGATCTACAGATAGAAGTACTGAATAAAAAATATTTAAATAAAACAGGTCCCACAAATGTATTAGCTTTCCCCATGCATGAGGGGCGTTTTTCTGATATTACTCCACAGTTGCTTGGTGATGTGGTTATTTCTGCTGATACAGCGGAAAAAGAAAGTCGGAGTATGGAAATCAGCCTGGAAGAACGTTTTGGGGAGCTTCTTGTACACGGAATCCTGCATTTGATGGGGTATGATCATGAAAAAACAGAGAAAGAGGCTGTGGAGATGGAGTCAAGAAGCAGGGAACTCATGAAGATTCTTCCAAAAAATGCTTGAAGAATAAAGGCGCTAACCTGTTTACAGTTGAGAAGCAGGGTGCATTTGAACGTTAAAATTGATTTATAGACCGTCACATAAATAATTTCACTGCGTTATCGGTCGTCGGAGTATTACAATACGCCTTCCTCCCTCTGGCCTTGTGAAATTTATTATGTGACAAGCTATAGAAGGGGGTAATTGATGGCAGGATTAGCTGTGAACGTGGATCATGTTGCTACATTGAGAGAAGCAAGAAAAACCAGGTATCCCGATCCCGTGGGGGTGGCTCTGATGGCTGAAAATGCAGGGGCGGATGGTATTGTTGTGCATCTCAGGGCGGACAGACGGCATATTCAGGACCGTGATGTTAAGATACTGCGTGAAGTGGTTCAAACCAAACTGATCCTTGAGATGGCCTCGACTCCTGAGATGGTGGGAATCGCTCTTAACATAAAGCCGGATCTCGTTACGCTTGTGCCTGAAAACCGTGAAGAACTAACCACGGAAGGCGGGTTGGATCTGATTGTTCATAAGACTTCCATATCCGAAGCAGTGGGCACCCTGCAAAACAGCGGTATCCCAGTGAGCATATTCATAGATCCTGATTTTGAACAGGTAAGACTGGCTCACCAGATTAATGCTGATTTGGTTGAGATTCATACCGGGACTTTTTGTGATGCAAAAACATTTAAACAACGAGATCAGGCTTTTTTAAAGGTGGTTGATTCCGTAAAACTGGCGCATAAATTAAAACTGGGAATTAATGTAGGCCACGGCATATGCTATAATACAATAAAATATTTTAAAGGGCTGACTGAAATAGATGAGTTCAGCATAGGCCACAGCATTATTGCAAGAGCCGCTCTCGTGGGAATTGAAAGGGCTGTTAAGGATATGGCATATTTAATAAATAATCTTTAGAGCCGATTTCAAAATGCCCCTTTCGAAGTCTGCGCTTATCTGCCCGATCTCTGGGTCAGGCAAAAATTTTATTTTTACCTGACGCTTGCATTTTCCATATGGCATGATTATAGTAATTTTATGATAGAAAATGAAAAAATACCAAGCCCAAAAGAACTTGAAAAAGAAATCGGCGATTTTTTGTCTAAAAAATTCGGAGGAAGTGTAAAGATAATGTCTCCGGCTGTTCAGCGGCTTGAGGATATTTCAGAAAACGGCAGGGAAATAAAAAAAAATAAAGAGATTAATTTTGATTTAATGCCTGAAGAGCTTATCACTTATCTTAATAATTATATTATAAAGCAGGATAATGCAAAAGCTGTTCTGGCCACAAAGATTTGCACACACTTCAATAAAATTCAATATTTAAAGTCATCTGCAAGTGAACTCAGCGAGATAGCCGGCAACATTAAAAACAATGTTCTTATGATAGGCCCAACCGGCGTCGGCAAGACTTTCATGATTAAACTTATAGCAAAGAAAATCGGTGTCCCTTTTGTAAAGGGGGATGCAACCAAATTCAGTGAGACAGGTTATGTGGGTGGAGACGTGGAAGACCTGGTGCGTGATCTTGTCAAAGAAGCAGGTGATGATATTGAACTGGCTCAACATGGGATAATCTATGTGGACGAGATAGATAAAATCGCGGCAAGCCGTAATCTTATTGGAGCAGATGTGTCCAGGGCAGGCGTACAAAGAGCTTTTCTAAAACCAATGGAAGAGACTGAGGTTGATTTAAAAGTGCCCCATGATCCGATTTCCATGATTCAGGAAATAGAAATGTTCCGCAAAACAGGGGAACGAAAAAAAAGAGTTGTTAACACAAAAAATATACTCTTTATCATGAGCGGCGCTTTTGGAGATTTAACAGATATAATTAAAAAAAGAACAGTAAATCAAAAGATCGGTTTTGGAGCACAGATTACAGATTCAGATAAAGACAGCGATATGCTGATCAATGTCAAATCCGAAGATCTCGTTAATTTTGGATTTGAATCTGAATTTGTGGGAAGACTTCCTGTAAAAGCTATTTTTGAAAGATTAAAGGAAAAAGATCTTTATCAGATACTGAAAAACCCGAATAGCCCCATAATTCTCAGCAAAAAGCTTGATTTTTCTGCATATGGGATTGATATTAAATTTGAAAATCAAGCCCTTGCCCTGCTTGCAAAAAATGCTTTTGAAGAAAATACAGGGGCCAGGGGGCTGGTGAGTGCCATTGAAAATGCATTGATTTTATTTGAGAAAAGACTGCCTTCCACTAAGATTAAAAAATTTCCTGTAACCTCTTTTGTTATTGAAAATCCTGAAAAATCACTAAAAGCTTTGTTAAGCTGGGATGAGAATAAAATTAACGCTGGTTTTGATGAAATTGCCCAATGTGAAAAGAAAAATATAAAAAAATATTTATGTTCAAACAAAGAAAATCTGTCCGTTAAATATATGAAATTTTTAACGGACAGACGTATTGATATCGTTGCAGCATACTATACAAAGCATGTTGTAGAGGTTGGAACTGCTCTAAAGAGAATAAAAACCTATTGTGATGAGCTTAAAGAGATTGAGCTTTATTTTTATAAAACCCATGATATCAATATTGTCCTGGAAGAAGACGCAGTGGATTATCTGCTTGACCGGTTTGTTGAGCTAAATGTCCAGACAAAGGATTTTTATAAGACATTGACAAATGATTTTGAGCTGGGCTTAAAATTGATTCGTGACAAGACAGGAAAAAACAGATTTTTTATTACAAAAGAGGCTATGATTGATACGGAAGCTTTTTTAAATAAACTGGTAAAAAACGGGCTGACAATGGCAGCCGAAAAACAAGAAATGGTGTAGTATAAAAAAATGATTGGAATATCAAAGCTTTACTGTGGGACTGTTGAACCGTCTGATGCGCTTCGTTACGGACGCAAATCTTCAGAACTTCCCTCACATCTGCTTCAGTTCTCGGCAGACAAAAAACCCGTAGTTGTATGGAATGTCACAAGGCGGTGCAATTTAAAGTGTGTTCACTGTTATGCACAAGCCAGTGATAATAAATTTGATAATGAACTCGATTTTAATGAAGGTAAAAAAGTAATAGACGACCTGGCAAAATTCGGAAGTCCCGTAATCCTTTTTTCCGGTGGAGAGCCTCTGGTGAGAAAAGATTTGCCTGATCTTGCAGAGTATGCCGTGGGAAAGGGCATGAGGGCGGTTATCTCTACAAACGGCACATTAATTTCCAGAGAAAAAGCACACAAGCTTAAAGAAATCGGTTTATCATATGTGGGAATAAGCATTGACGGAATGGAAGAAATAAATGACCGTTTCAGAGGCATGAAAGGTGCATTTAAGGCAGCTGTTGCAGGGATAGAAAACTGCAAAGAGGCGGGCATTAAGGTTGGTCTTCGTTTTACTTTAAACAGGTTTAATCTGCGCGAAGTTCCAAAAATTTTTGATCTTTTAGAAGAAATGGATATTCCCAGGGCATGCTTTTATCATCTTGTTTATGCAGGCAGGGGCTCCGATCTTGTTAAAGATGACTGCTCCCTCGAAGAAACAAGGGCTGCTGTTGATCTTATTATGGATCGTACAAAAAAGCTGCATGACACAGGGAAAGCAAAAGAGATATTAACTGTGGATAATCATGCCGACGGCCCCTATGTATACTTGAGACTGCTCAAGGAAAACCCGAAAAGAGCCGCTGAGGTGCTTGAACTTTTAAAAATGAATGGGGGCAACAGCTCAGGAAGGGGTATAGGGTGTATAAGCTGGGACGGAGAAGTATATGCAGACCAGTTTTGGCGTCACCACAGTTTTGGTAATATTAAAGACCGACCTTTTTCAGAAATCTGGTCAGATACTTCGGAACCTTTGATGAAAAAGCTGAAGGACAAAAAAAAGTATGTCAAGGGAAGATGCGCATCCTGCCGCTGGTTAGATGTTTGCGGAGGAAACTTCAGGGTTCGGGCGGAAGCTGTTACAAACGATGTATGGGCGCCTGATCCTGCATGTTATCTGACAGATGAAGAAATTTCTTAAAAGGAGAGTTTAAGCTGATGTTATTTCCTGAGTACAGGCCCCGGCGTTTACGCCAGAATGAATCTTTCAGGCGTATGATACGAGAAACAAACCTGTCAGTGAACGATTTGATACTGCCTCTTTTTGCCATAAACGGAAAAAACGTTAAAAACCCCATAAAATCAATGCCCGGGCAATATCAGCTCTCAGTGGATAATCTCATAAAGGAATCAGCCCATGCTTATAAACTCGGCATCCCGGCCATAATGCTTTTTGGAATACCTGACAGCAAGAATCCCCTTGCGACAGGCGCTTATGCAAACAAAGGGATTGTCCAGAGAGCGGTTAAGGCAATAAAAGACAGGGTGCCGGAGCTTCTCGTTATTACAGATGTGTGTTTGTGTCAGTATACCGATCATGGTCACTGTGGAGTTGTGGACGGGAATATTATTGATAATGATGCGACTTTAGACCTTCTTGCACGCACTGCAGTTTCACATGCTAAAGCAGGCGCGGATATGGTGGCACCATCGGATATGATGGATGGACGTGTTACTGAAATCCGCGGAGCGCTTGATGAAAACAGTTTTAGCAATATCCCTATTATGGCTTATTCCGCCAAATATTGTTCAGCATATTACGGCCCTTTCCGGAATGCGGCAGATTCCGCTCCTAAATTCGGCGACAGGCGGACTTACCAGATGGATCCTGCCAATGCACTTGAAGCTGTAAGGGAAGTTACAATGGATGTTGAAGAAGGGGCTGATATAATAATGATAAAGCCTGCCCTGCCGTATCTTGATATTATCTGTCGTATCCGTGATGAGATAGATCTCCCTCTTGCAGCCTATAATGTAAGCGGTGAGTATTCCATGATAAAGGCTGGGGAAAAGATGGGATGGATTGACGGCAAAAAAGTGATGATGGAAACCCTTATCTCAATCAAAAGAGCCGGTGCAGATATGATTCTTACCTATTTTGCCATTGAAGCCGCAAAAGAATTAGCCTGAA
>CAYZXU010000036.1:0-17907 GCA_964482535.1 uncultured Desulfobacteraceae bacterium
GTATAGTCACCATTTGCGTCGGTCATTGCGCCATTGCCCATGGCAGTTTCTGACCAGGCATTGACCCATATACCGGATATACCGGTAAAACCATCGCTGGTTACCCTGCCGGAGATGGAAGCCCCTTCTTTGTAAAGAAAGTTGATTTCGCTTGAAGGAGCGGGTACAAACTCAGCCATATCCCAGTTGGTTGTCCCGCCGGTACTGGTATAGAGTATCTGCATGAAATCAGGGCTCATAAGCTCGCCTGTTTCCCAATCCCAGAAAGGCATAATAGATACCCTGTAATCGTCAGCCTCGGCAATACCGATTATGGTGTAACTTCCATTAACCGAAACAGCTCCGCCCCAGGAATCAGTGCTTTCCGACCATGCCTCTACCCAGACAGGGAAGTTTATTGGAATAATGGTTTGTCCATCAGTATCATACATTCCGATCATACCGGACATAGTAGTACCCGGATTGAGAACCATGTTAATATCAGCCGGATTTGTTTCGGCGCTCACCAGTTCAGCCTCATCCCACATACTGGTAGTACCTGTTGAACTATAGAAAGCCGTCTGATAAATTATCTGACCTTCCATAATTTCTTCAGGAGGTGGAGGCCAGTAGGAGACCTTATAATCACCGGCAATAAGACCTGCAGCTGTATATTCGCCGGTATCGTCGGTCATTACTCTGCTGCCGCACATAGCAGTATCTGAAAAGACATCAATCCAGATATCGGCAACAGGATTATCCGAGCCATCGGTAATGGTCCCGCTGATGGAAAATTCCCCGCCGCATCCTTCTCCAGGACCTTCTCCGTTACCACCTGGGCCTTCTGCCCAGTTCCAGGCACCGAGGGGCAGAATGTTAAAGCTTAGACTTTCCCCTGGTACAAATTCGGTTACCTCAACAAGGGCATACATCTCTTCGCTTATCTTGATGGAAAAGATATCGCCTGTATTAAAGGTTCCGTCTGCCAGGGACGTAGCCGTAACGCCTGTGTGATCCGGCAAAGTACCGGCAGCCCAGGCAGCAAAATTTTCGATTGATTCAGCCTTGATTGTAGGGCCGTTAAGCTCAAGTGTATTTGTATCTGTATGGAACCAGATCTGCCATTCGCCACCCACGGCAGTATCTACATACTGTTCGGTATCAATGTTGAAAGGCTGGTTAATATTGAGTGTAACAGAATCAAAATTTGTGCTTCCGGTAATCGTAATGGAAGCGGTTATCGGGGTATCTGGTGAGATGTTTATTACAGGAATCTCGGGAAATGCAGATTCCAGAGGTATTGTAGGATCTGCAGGATCGGCAGCAGCAACCAGCATTGGTGAAGGCTCGCCGTTCCATCCTGCTGCAGGGTTGTTGATCGTGGATGGCACTATCATGATGGAATATATTCCATTAAATGAGCCTGGCAGATCAAAGGTAAGTGTAAACAGAGTGGAGTTTGTTGTTTCACCTGCCTGCACACGGGCAGCCGCAATCATGGTTCCACCCATCATCATACCTGTTTCCGGAATATCATTTATTGCCAGCGGACGGGTATAAGTTTCGCCGTCCACAGTTACGCTGGTTTGAGTTATCCCCTGATTTGCAAATGTGTCAAAAAATGTGCTGGACACGCCGGTCAGGGTTAAATCCTCTGTATCATAGAGAACAGTGAATGCTGCCCCCGCAATTTGGGACGGATCATCAACCGTAATATCAACAGAAACAGTACTGTTTGTGGAGATATCAACTGTAGCGCTTCCAAGGGTCAGATTAACAGGATTCACTTCTGCAAAAGCTCCGCCTGCCATAAAAACCATCAGCACAAGCGCTGAAAATATTGAAACTATTTTTTTTATTGGCTTCATTTTTTCATACTCCTTATGTGTTAATGTCCTGCTGTCTGACGTTCCAACCGGTTCAAGCCACGGATTCTGGCCTGCGCCCATTTTTCACGGGTTCTCAGTTGTGAAGTTTTTCCGGCAAGCGTTGCCCTGGCTTTTGCCATCTCCCTGGCATCTGTTATGCTTCCAAGGTCACGGCGCATCTTTGTTATATCGCTATGAAGCCTGGCAAGCTGGATGTTATCTTTTTTAGAGATGGAGGCAATGACCCCTGTTCCGGTCTGTTTTGAACCAGGGGAAGAACTGCTGATAGCGGAACCTGTCTTGACTGCATGAGCAGAGGAGCTGCTTTGATCTGCCTGTATTGCGCCTGATGATTCCTCGCTGCTGGATTTTTTTATTGCCGAAGCAGGCAGAATTTCAAGACTTGTGTTATCCGAATGTCCATTTTTAAAAACCTTGATTTGAGAAATCATGACATTCTCTTTTACCTTTGTAAAAATCATGGAACTGCTGTAACCGGAAAGAATTCTTTTTAACCCTTTTTCAAGTGAAAGATTGGAAAATTTGGTGGACACATTTCCTTCAAGTCCTTTTTCAATATGCACCTGAATACCGGTTCTTTTAGACAGATCAGCCAAAACAGCTCTCAGAGGCGCCTGGTTTAAATCAGCATCAATCCTGTCTCCTTTAATACTGATACCGGACTGGCTGCCCAATGTAATACCCGCAGGGGCAAAAACTACAAATATACTTATAAAACATATGATAACTTTTAGTTTAAACATAAGCTTCTCCATTAAATTTAGCGGAAAGGCTGTTACAGAATGAAAGTTTTTTCAAGCTCAAGGCGAAAAAACAGCGTTTTGTAACAGACTGTCAAATTAACTAAAATTATAGCTATAAATTAATAAACAGAAAAGCATCTCGGAGGAGGTGACTCTGGTGAGAATAAAATGGATTGATAATAAAAAAGCTGTTCGGCTACTTTAGAATAAGTAGTCGAAACAAATAAAAAATCGAATAAAGATATGAGGTAAGGCAAGGTAAGACCGGATAGAGAAATGCCGAATTTTTTATCAACCGGCTGGCTGATAATCGGTTTTATCCCTGCCAGAACCTGCATGATGGAAATAATATTTTTAATGTTTTCGTCAAATGCATCAGGGGTGTCTGCTACCCGGACAAGATCCCTGGCAAATAAAATTGCATCCTCAATACCCACCGTTGTATCCCGGTTTGCATCTTCGGTATTGAAAACAGGCAAAATAGTAGAAAGCATTGTAATTATCATAAAGAGACTAATTACATTTCTGGCAATTTTCATCCAACCATTCTCCAATTAATTAAAGAAGTTACCTCTTTTTATCAATATGGAATTTTTTAACATTTTTAAAAAACTGTTAAAACAGTCTCATGGTAGAAATATAAAAGTCAAGCTAAAAATCGTTTTTTTATTTAGTTATTTTTTATTTAATTATTTACTAAAGTTTTTAAACAAAGTGACGATTAAAGAGTCAAAATAACCTAAAAAAATTTGTATAATTTACAGGTTTGGTAAAGGCGCTTTTTTTCTCGACAACTAAAATTCATAGTGATAATGACCAAAATAATGATAGTTATGAGTAATAAAATAACCAGAATTTTTACATGGCTGATTTTCATAATTTGTATATCTGTCACAGTTATGTGGATTAGCCCGGCTTTAGGGACAGAACTTTATTTTTCTGGAATAAAAGTAACAACAGAACAATCCATTGATATTCCGGTTATGATTGATCAGGTTGATAACCTGGCCGGAGTAAAAATGCTGATCAAATATGACAGCAAAATCCTGACATATAAAAATGCTGTTAAAACAAAACATACCTCTTCTCTTATACATATTGTAAATAACAAAAAACCTGGGGTCCTTATAGTCGTCATGGCAGGGGCCAAAGGGATAAAAGGGAAAAACTTTCCGCTCTTTTTACTTCAGTTTGATATAAAAAAGGGTTTAAAAAACAATAGCGCTATAAAAATAAATATTTTTGATCTTCAACTGATGAGCGATCAGTTGAAAAATATTAAATGCAAAATCAGACCAAACACGCTGCGGTTTATAAAACAATAGAATTTGTTTTTATCCTACTTTTATAAAAACAATATAAAAACAATTTTTCAACTACAAATTTTATATGGATGAATGCGGACATGTTTCAAAAAAATAGAGCCGGAATATTATATGCAGTTTTTTTGGCGCTGGGAATAGGTGTGTCTGTTTTTCTCGTTATTTTGTACTTTCATCATCAGGCCTCAAAGCCTACCCGGAATCTAAAGAATAGTTCACTTAAACGATATCCAAAAGCGAGCCATGAAATTAGAGGGTTTCGCTTTGAAGATTATAATGATGGTCAAAAAACTATTTTAATAAAAGCTGATAAATTTAGCATTCAAAAAAAGAAAGTCGGTTTTTTTAGCTTTGGTATGATGAATGAGGCTATATTCGACAACGCCATTATTCATATTTATGGAAGAAAACAACATACCGAAGATACTGCAACACCTGATGCACATAAAAAAACACAATCTGAAGCTCCATCTAATATAAAAAATTTAACATTTAATGCTATTTCTTTAAAAAATGCTATTTCATCGTTTAATACCAAAAACATTTCATCTGTTTTAATAAAACCGGTTTCCATAAAACTTTATGATGGAAAATTAGTTGTTACACAGATCACAGCAAATTTGGCGACAGTTCGGTTAAAGCCTGATAATATTTTTTTCAAAGGAAATGTTAAAGTAGTGTCAGGCAATAAAATTCTAAATGCAAAACAGCTAAGCTTAAACATTGAAACTGCTGTCATTAAAGTGAAGACAGGATTTAAGCTTAAGACCTCTGAAAAAGAATGGAAAGGGGAGCATTTGATCACAAATATTTTTCTTGGCAACCTTGTAAAAGGGCAAACCATTGTTGAAAAATAATTTTTGAAAAATGCTCACTTTTACTAAATTTTACATCCATAAAAAAAAAGCAAAACGGCATCCTTCATTTACCGGTTTACATTTTTTAGATGTTGGTTCTGCCTGTTGCCCATGCTCCAGCCTGGGAACAGAAAAGTGAAAAACGTTAAAACAGGGTATTATTAATATGGTGTATAATTATATATAAAGGGGAGATTTAGAATTATGAAGAAAAAAGTGTGTAGTTTTGTCGCAATTTTTTATTTAACCATCGCTGTTTTTTCCTTAACGACTGAAGCTAATGCATCTGAAGAATCAGATGCCCTTGTTAACGAGGGTTGCGTTTTGCTTTTTGGTACCGGCGGCCCGACCTGTTCCGGCATACTTGCAGCTAACTTAAAATTTGAGGCGGCAGTTAATGCGGATCTCGATGATCAAAAAGCTAATCTGTTTTATGCCGTTACAAGGGTGCTTGCGTTTGGATTGGAGCAGAGCGGTGGCGCAGGACTTGAAACTTTAGCTGATTTGCTTGGGGCCTTTGGAATAAACCGGAATGATATTGACTCTCTTAATGAAGGCTCTCCATTTAATGATATTCCTGAAATATATGATTCATATAATCCGCCTGCAACAATTCCAGGTGGTGAAGCAATGCGGGCGTTTTTAGCAGAGCAGGTTATGACTGTACTGGATGCTGCAATCGATAATCTTAATAAAGTTGATGGTACTTTTACTACAACTTTGCCTGCTTCCGTAACAGGCGAAACCTATGATACTGAAGTTGATTACGGAGATGTTCTTTTGTTTAAATCAGCTCTTTATACATTTAAATCTGTTATGTTGCTTATGACAGCTTATAATCTGGACATTGATATAAAAGAGATAATAGTTCTTGGTAATGCGGATATGCTACAGTTTCAGAGGGATTTTTTAACTAAATACCAGGATGTGTTGAAATTGCGTACAGACGGAACTGCGTCACTTCATAATGCAAAAACAGCGCTTCTTAGCGCGATAGATACCTGGCAGGCCACTTTTGCTTTTATTACAGCCGAATCAGATGGTCAGGAAAACGACCTTTTTTATTTTGATTCAGCTGAAGATCAAAGGGAAGCAGAATTCCTTTTAACACAGCTTGCAGAATTGGAAAATTCTCTAAGTGAAAATCGCCCTGCTACATTTACCGTAATTGAAGAGACCTGGATAGTTACTGATACCACCACTAACGATCAGATTGAGATAGAAATAGAAAAAGATGTTGACGGAAAATTTGTAATCGGTGATTACTGGTTTTTAAATATAGGCTATGAAGGTGTAATTGAAAGTTTTTCCGTTTCAGGCAGCACCGTTACATTTGAACTTTCCTATGAGGGTATGGATCCATGGTCAGTAGTATCTACAGGCACAATCAGCGCTGATGGGACTTCCATATCATCAGGAAGCTATACTAAGTATGATGACATGGGGAATCCCGTTAGTAATGGTAATTTTATCGCCACGCGTCAAAATCAGGAAACAGAGACTGAGACTATCGACTTCAACCTTGTTTTCGGCAATTCAGGTAAATCCCCTCTCGACATCAGAGCGATTCTGCCAGAGTTTGATCAATACAATGAAATAATTCCAGGTGCATTTCCCGGAGAACCGGTTTTGAATGGCATTATGCCGGGTATTACCAATGATATTTTGACTGCTAAACTGGAATTGCAGCCATCCGGTGAATTTCTTATTCCCACGCAAACTATTAATGTGCAGGATGGAAGTATTGCAGATTGGTCAGACATTGTTCCTGTTTTTACTGATATTACTGGAGAAGATGAATATGAGTTTACAGGGGACGATATTACCGCTCTTTATCTCGCTAAAGATACGGAGTTTCTTTATATTCGAATGACATTGGCGGAAAATCCCAATACTTTAGCTCCGGATGTCAATGGAGGAAGTATGCATTACTTTGTTCAGTTGGCCAGGAACAGACACGCATCCGGGTGGAGTGACCGGTATTTTGGTGTGAAGTATAATTCCGGCAATTGGGAAGTTATGGTTCATAAAAATGAAGGTCAGGAGATCTTCGGAGACCACCCAAGCGAATTTGCCCAGGCAGTTGGGAATGAACTTGAGTGGAAGGTGCCCTTAAGCGAATTGGAACTTCCATTTACAGGCAGCTATCTGAATACATGGAGTCATTGGACACCGGGCAGCTACGATTGCTCCGACGGCAATCAGACCAAGCTTCGTGTTGGTCCATTAGCATCCATTACCGGCGAGATTGATTGCTCTGCATATGCATCCGGCAAAATTTTTATTTACGCGCAGGATGCATCGACCGGTGAAAAACTGGAAAAAACTTACATAACCTCTACAGGAATATATAGCATAGTTGACCTCCCCGAAGGAGCAGCTGTCAACATTTTCACTTGCTGGGATGCAGATGACAACGGCATCAAAACTTTTGGAGATTATATAGGCATGACCGGTCCGATTACAGTAGCAAGCGGAGGCACAACCGGCGCCGATTTTTCAATTAATATGGAAATTGATGATTCATTTGTCATGACAAAGCCTGGAGTGTACAGGGTGTTTGGAAGCAATGACTATACTTTTGATCCAGCGGGTTACCAGGGTCCGTGGGATCCCAATGAAGTTGATTGGGGAAACATCTGGACATTTATCGGAGAATCAAATCAAACAGAAACATTTAATGCTGCTGAATATTACAAAAATATTTTGATTATTTATGGAGAAGAACCGGTTTTTAACTTTGATGCTTTTGAAGATTTGACGGCAGGAACTGCGTTTGCGACTGATGAAGCAGGAAATACTTCAGAATCTAACTGGATCACCAGCGGTCTGAGAAATTTTGATGACTACTCTTTTTATAATGCACCTTCCTATTTTAAAGGACATCCGGATAATTTATATGCCGTTACCTGCGACTGGTACGGTTTTTCCTTGTTTACCATGCCGGATGACAGTACCGATAATACTTCACCAAGACAACTTAAGCTAACACTTGCCTCACCTACTCCCGGCGATGTTGATGGTGATGGTGATACTGATCTGGCCGATGCAATCCTTGCATTGAAGGTAATTAACAACGGTTCAGATCAGACTGTAATTAATCCGTTATCGGATGTTAATGGAGATCAGAAGCTCGGTTTGGCTGAGGTTATTTACATACTTCAAATTATTTCCGAAATAAGATATCCTGAACCAGAACCAGAACCAGAACCAGTGAGTAAAGTTAATATTGAAGGACATGTATATGAGTCTGGAACAAACAATCCTATTAGCGGGGCTGTTGTTTCAACATCTTTAGATGAGGTAACGGTGGCGACCGATTCAAACGGTCATTTTTTTCTTCAAACCATCACAGATGCTAACTATGCAACTACGCCTTATACCATAACAATTTCAGCATCAGGATATACAACCTATAGTGAAAATCATAGCTGGGGTGACCATCCTTCAGACCAAGTGTTTTATTTATCATCTTTCTAATCATGATTGAACTTTAAGAGCATTGGCAGGTTGGAATGCAAAGGGGGGTCAGGTCTTCATTCTTGACCCCCTTATTTTTACATCCCGTTAAACTTGAAATCACCTTTCCCTAAAATATCGTGAAGGTGTAAAATTCCCTGAACTTTTCCACTGGAATTGATTATGGGAAGTATAGTGATCTGATATTTTTCCATTATGTGCAGGGCATCGTATGCAGGAGCATCCGGTTTTTCTGTCCTCGGATTTTTTGTCATTGCCTGTTCTGCAGTCATATCGTATATATCTTTTTTGTTTGCAATAATACGCCTTATATCACCATCCGTTATTATTCCGGAAAGAGTCCCATCGTCTTTTAAAATAAGTGTGGCTCCCAAACCCCGACGGTCAATCTCTATTATTACATCTTCCATTGAAGTTTTTTCCGATATTAAAGGGATGGCATCATCCGTCAACATTATATCACTTACCTTCCTGGATAACTGTCTGCCAAGTTTGCCGCCCGGATGAAATTTTTTAAAATCACTCTGTTTAAAACATTTTTTGCTTATCAGGACAACAGCAAGGGCATCACCCATGGCCAAAAGAGCTGTTGTGCTGGCTGTCGGAGCAAGCCCCAGCGGGCAGGCTTCCCTTGCTACGCCAACGTCGATTATGATATCGCTGTGTCTTGCAAGGGTTGATTCTTTGTTGCCGGTAAGTGCTATAATTTTGCAGCCGATTCTACTGATGCTTGGAAGGAGTACATTCAATTCATCTGTTTCACCACTGTTGGAAAGTGCAAGGAAAATATCATCACTGCAAACAATTCCAAGATCTCCGTGCATGGCTTCAACAGGATGTAAAAACAAAGAACTGGTGCCGGTGCTGTTTAGCGTGGCGACTATCTTTCTTCCAACAAGCCCTGATTTTCCTATGCCGCTTATAATAACACGGCCACTGGAACTACATATAATATTAATAGCTTCAGTAAAATTTTCATCAATACGTTCAGTTAGAGCAAGTATCCCTTCTGCTTCAATCTTAAGAACTTCTATAGCTTTTTTAATTACCATCTGATATTTTCCCAACCCGGATTTAAAAACCCGAAAAGTTATGAGCAGTTATTGCTGGTTACAACCTTAAATCTATTAATTATCCCTTTGATTTTTTATGACACCATCAAATTTTATGTCCAACAAATAATGTGGCAATTCCAAAGGTCATTTTTTTCCATTTGATATTAACAAACCCTGTGGATTTAATCATGGAGGCAAAGGTTGGCGCATCAGGAAAATTTTCTACTGAAAGAGGCAGATACCTGTATGCATTTTCATGTTTTGAAAAAAAACGACCTATTAAAGGAAGTAATTTTTTAAAATAATGAAGATAAACTGAGAGCAAAAATCCCTGTTCAGGTTTTGTAAGTTCGAGAACAAGGAGCATCCCGCCATGTTTAAGGCTTTTGTGAAAAATTTTTAAAACAGTATCTTTGTCTGAAATATTTCTGATACCGAATGCTATTGTCACTGCATCAAAGGTTTCATCCCTAAACGGGAGTTTAAAAGCATCTGCTCCGCAAAGGCTGATGTTGGAGCCATTTAAAAGCCCCTTGATTTTTCTTTTTGCCACCATAAGCATGCCTGTTGAAAAATCAGCGCCCACAATTTTAACTTCACCTTTTTTATGCTTTAATATTTCAACAGCAACGTCACCAGTACCGCAGGCTGCATCAAGAATTACTACAGAATTATTTCTGGTGTCGGGAAGTTCCATGGCGGAAATCATGGTTCTTCTCCAGAGAACATCCTGCCTTAAGCTTAGCATTCTGTTCAGCATATCATACTTTGGGGATATCTTTTCAAACATCTCCCTGATAAAGGGCAGTTCATTATTCATAGTTGACAATCTGAAAATTTGCGTTATTTTTGTTTATCCGATCTGTTTTTAGACAAATCGAATAAATAGCACAATGGTTTTGCTATTTCAATATTCATGTAAGGATTTTAAATGACCACTAAAAGAGATTATTATGAAATACTTGGCGTAGCACGGGAAGCGGATGATGCTGAATTAAAAAAAGCATATAGAAAACTTGCCTTAAAATATCACCCTGACAAAAACCCTGGAGATAAAGAATCAGAGGAGCAATTCAAGGAGGCTGCTGAAGCCTATGAAGTGTTAAGAGATCCCCACAAGAGGGAAATCTATAATCAGTACGGGCATCAAGGGCTCGAAGGTTCAGGCTTTTCAGGAGTTGGGGGCTTTGATGATATCTTTTCAAACTTTGGTGATATTTTTGAGAATTTTTTTGGATTTGGCCAGGGCAGACGTTCAGGGCGCAGGGGCAGAAAAGGGGCGGATCTGCGCTATGATATGTCATTAAGCTTTATGGAAGCTGCCTTTGGAACTGAAACCGAAATTGATATTAAAAAGATGGAGGGATGTTCCCAATGCAGCGGCAGCGGATGCATGGAGGGCACAAGCCCTGAAACATGCACGCAGTGCAGGGGCACAGGACAGGTTTCGAGAAGTCAGGGCTTTTTTACAGTGAGAACCACCTGTAATGTTTGTCATGGCACAGGGAAAATTATATCTGACCCATGTCGTGGTTGTAAGGGTGCGGGACAGATTTTGGCTGAAAAAAAAGTTTCTGTAAAAATTCCTGGAGGTGTTGACACAGGCTCCAGGCTTCGTTTAACAGGAGAAGGGGAGTCCGGTCTTTACGGAGGTCCTCCCGGCGATCTGTATGTTTTTATCAATGTTGAGCCCCATGATCTTTTTGAGCGCAATAATACGGATATCATATACAGGATGGAAATTTCCTTTATACAGGCAGCAATAGGGTGTGAGGTGGAAATTCCCACGCTGGTGGGCACAAAAAAGCTTAACATACCAAAGGGTACACAGTATGGTCATGTTTTTCGTTTTAAAGGCGAAGGAATAGCTTCCCTTAAATACGGAGGAAGGGGTGACGAGTTAGTTGAAATAATAATAAAAACTCCAAAAAGTCTCAATAAAAAGCAGGAATCTCTGCTTAGGGAATTCGAGAAGCTGGAATCCGGGAAATTAACCAGAAAATTAAAAGATATTTTTAAAGGCGGTTATAAAAAGGCTGCCAAAGGAAAATAGAGTTTTCATGTTTTGTTGTGCCCCTCAGGGTATGGGAGTTATTAAAAATGTTTGAATTAAAAGTTATAACAAATTTTGCTGCGGCTCATCAGCTTAAGATGGTTGCGGAAAAGTGTGAGAATTTGCATGGCCATAACTGGAAGATTGAGGTATGCATATCCGGGGAAAAACTTAATGACCATGGTGTACTTATAGATTTTGTGGAGATAAAAAAATATCTGGCAGAAATTATGGAGACACTTGATCACAAGTTTTTAAATGAGCTTGATTCTTTTAATGATATTAACCCGTCTTCTGAAAATATTGCAAGGTACATTGCCGGAGAATTGCAGAAAGTGATTGCAGATTACCCTGCCAGAGTTTCCAGTGTAACTGCCTGGGAATCTGATAATTCCTGTGCCAAATATATCTGTTGAATTTATTTGGGTATCCGATTATTTTATATGTGATTTCATCCTTGATCATAATTTGCCAAATTTTAGAATTTTTTTCATCCTTTAATCCTGAAAATTCTGATTCAGACAGATGCCAGGTATTTCTCGAAGGCCATCATCATTCTGATTTCTCCATAGGAGTAGTCATCTCCCAGGGTGTCTTTTACCTCTTTGAGGGAATTATTATAATCTGCAGCAAGTTCCTTTTTAATGACCTTCTGTTTTTCAGGTGAAAGCAGCTTGTTTATATCCAGTTTGCCTTTTGCCACAAAAAAATTCAGATGCCCTTCAATGGTAGATTGTACAAGGCCTCTTTCCTGTGCAATCAGGGCAATGGTTAAACCTTTGTTGAACATATCGAAACTTGTCTGTTTTGTATCGGAAGGTGGGCTTGCATTTTTTGTCGGAATATTTTCTTCCGGAAGTTTTTCAAGCTTCGGCAGTACAACCTCTTCTATCCCGTGTTTTTTGCGATAGACCGAAACCATTTCCACAAGTTCTTTGCCGTATTTTGCAATGGTTTTCTTGCCTACCCCATGTATTTTTTTTAAATCAACAGTATTGTCGGGCAGACATACCACAATCTGTATCAATATCCGTTGATGTAAAACCTGAAAATGAGCAACTTCTTCTTCCCCTGCCTTGCGGGAACGCCAGTCCTTCAGGGTTTGGAACAGCTCCGGATGGGCAACGTCCGATTCGGTATAGGCCGGGGGCAGGCGCTTTTTTGCTTTTTCAGGGATAAAGTCAATTTCAGCGGCTGAAACAGCGCGCAGGAAACTTGAAGGTGTAAATCCTTTTTCACAGCACTGTACTCCAGCTATCTTTACGGTAATTTCTTTTTTAAGATTACTTAGGGCATTTTCAATTTTTTTGCGGAGTTCGGTATTGTCTGTTCCTATGTGTAATTTTGGCACTGACCCCTCAAAAATTTCGGTAAATTTTTTCTGAAACCATGCTGACGCTTTGCTGATCCGTTCCAAAATAACTGCATCTGACTCGGGCAGGCCGCCATCCATAAAAATTTTGCGTAATTGACGCTTAAAATTTTCACTGACAACAAAAATATCTTTTACAGCCATTTTTTCTAATTGGCGGATATCTTCAACGCCTGAAACCTGAACTACCCTGGAGTTACTCAGTAAAAGCCGTGCAAAATAATTGAGACGGTTGCGCAGTAGTGAAAAATCAAAACAATCAAGCAGCAACTGCTGCTGGTAGCTGATTTTGGCTGCCTGAAGCCTGGTTTCCGAGGGAGGGTTTTGTTGAGCCTTTTCGTCAAAGCACATTATTGCTTCGTCCGTTTCTACTCCCCGGGATGAGATGGGAGAGCTCAGCACCATGCCCTCTATAGTTTTACAACGGCTTAATGCTACATAAACCTGGCCATGGGTAAAAGCTGCTTCGGCATCAATAATTGCCTTTTCAAAAGTCAGCCCCTGACTCTTATGGATGGTGATGGCCCACGCAAGTTTCAGTGGGTATTGCTTGAATTTGCCGATTATATTCTCTTCAATTTCCTTATTTTCTTCGTTTACTGTGTATTTTATATTTTGCCACTCAATGGGTTCAACTACGATTTCCTGTTTGTCGCCAGGGCAGATAACGCTGATATTTTTATTTGAAATTTTGGTTATTTTGCCAATTTTACCATTATAATAAATCTTTTCAGCAGAGGGATCATTGCGTACAAACATCACCTGTGCCCCCTCTTTAAGCAGGAGAGTGGACAGGGTAGGGCGGATATGCTCAGGAAAATCTCCGGAAATTTCAGCTTTGAAACGATGTTCTTTTTTGGACAAGTCGTAAAGTCTGGTTCGATTGATGGATTCGGAGCTGCGGTTGTGAGTGCTAAGGGTAATATAGCCCTGATCTTCGTCCGGTTTAAAATCATGAATGTAACGCTTGTTAAGCTCTGCCATGGATGATTCATCAAGCCGGTTGTCACGTACCCGATTCAGGAGCTTGATGAAACCGGCATCTGACTGGCGATAAATATGTTTCAGTTCAATGGTAAGCAGTTCAGTAAGACCAAGCGCTTTGCTGCTGAAAAAATAAACCGACTCATAATATTGCTGTAAAAGCTGCCATTCATTTTGTCTTGCCACAGGAGAGAGCTGGTGCAGATCTCCTATCACAAGCAGTTGCACCCCGCCGAATGGCTGATTATTACGGCGATGGCGGCGCAGCGCAGCATCCACAGCGTCTAATAAATCTGCCCGCACCATACTTATTTCGTCAATCACCAGCAAATCAAGGCTTTGTATAATCCGCTTTTTTTCTTTGCTGAACCTGAACTGGCGCTGATTATTGTGCTCATATGCCTCGCTGCCCGGCACAAATGGGCCAAATGGAAGCTGAAAAAAAGAATGTAGTGTTACCCCGCCGGCGTTGATAGCCGCAACCCCGGTTGGAGCGGTGATAATCATTCGCTTTGCAGTGTTTTTATGCAGATTATGGAGAAAGGTTGTTTTGCCTGTGCCCGCCTTGCCTGTCAAAAAAATATTGCAGCCGGTGTATTGAACAAAGTCGTTGGCGAGTTGCAGTTCACGGTTTATGGGGGATTTAGTTTTTCTGATCATGCGCGTTGTTATCGGTTCTCTGTGATATCGGGGCTAAATCTTTCATATTTTTTTGTGATTGAAGGTCATAAATATTAAATTTTTTGGGGTCATCTGTCAAGAACTCTTTAGTTTTTCAGTAAAAAAACAGGTTGATGTTTATATGGCTGCAATAGCTTTTCAGACCCACCATTCTGCCAGACCTTTTTTATTGATTTAGCGCTATCAATTACATGTCGGCGTTTTTTGCAAAATTATTTATTTTTTTCTTGACGATTAAAAAATAGTTAGTTACTATCCATCAAAAAATAAATGTTATTTATAAAAAGTGTCTTTGGGGATTTAAAAAAGTGTTTAAAAAGTGTTTTATTTCGTTCAAGTTCTAAGGAAGATAAAATTTAAAACCGATTTAAAATAGATTCTTTTCTATTTAGAGGGTTAAAATTTAAGTCTGATACTTTAAAAATGGACGAAGGGAGTCATTTTTCAAAGATCTACTTTTTTATAGTCAATAAATGTTTGGTTTGGTATTGCAAATTTTTTTGCCAATACCCCATTTTTAAATTATTAGTTTTTGAAAGGAGAATGTTATTGTGGAAGAAGGCATCGTAAAATGGTTTAGTGACAAAAAAGGATTTGGTTTTATTGAGCGCGGAGATGGTGGAGATGTATTTGTTCATCATACTTCCATTAACATGCCGGGGTTTAAAACTTTATCCGAGGGAGAACAGGTCTCTTTTGACGTGGAAGATGGCCAGCGAGGTCCTGCTGCCAGAAATGTAAACAAAAGTTAATTGTTTAAAACCTGGTTCTCTTGCCAATTTTAATCATGGGCTTTTAATATTAAAAAAGTCCATGATTTTCTTTTTAAGGAACCTGTTTAACAAGCCTTATACCAAAATTTTCCATTATATATATATATAGCCCGTCTACTTTAATTAAACCGTCAGCTATAATTGAGGGCAGGGGTTCATCCTGAATATCTGTAATATAAGCCTCGACTTCAATTTTTTTGTTTGACGGAGTAATCTGCCCCCTGTACTGCCAGTTGTGCTTTTTGCCGGTTACCATCTCAAAACTATATCCCTTGATCATGTTTTTCCATCTTTTAACAGCAAAAAATTTTAAGAGTTGAATAAAACCTTCAATCCCCAGAGAACCCGGCACAACCGGGTCCTGATAAAAATGCGCTTTGAAAAACCACTCATCGGGATCGACTTTTTTTACTCCTCTAATAAATCCAAGACCTTTATGACCTCCATGGGGCAGCATATCAACAGTATCTATCATAAGCATGGCTTTTGAGGGCATTACCGGATTTGAAATACTGCTGTTTTTTATAAAAGGATCATCCGGATGGAAGGGCGCTTCTTTTTTAAGCTTAAATGATGGGCTGTCAAGATGCTCATTATGTAAAAAAGTGTGATCAGGCAAGTCGGTATTCTGAATCCCTTTTTGTGCGGCCAGGGCTTTTTTTGTAAAAAAACCGAAACTTGTATCTCCTTTATATATTAGTTCGCTATCTTGAAACACCTGAAATTCAAACTGCTCTATTATCATCTCTCCGGCGTTTGAGACTCTCTTTAAACGGACACTGGTTGTTATTACAGATGGCTGTTTTACTTGCGGGTCATTATAAATTATTGCGCTGCCCCCAAGATTTCTGAATTTTAAGTCCTTTTTACTTTTCAATGCCGAGCCCATGAAAGCAGCAAGCCAGCCACATGGCTGAAGGGCTATCTCAAGAAGGATGGAAAAGGGGATGCGCGATGTCCTGTTTGCTTTCAAATACCATGCATCAGGGTCAAGGTCGTATTCAGCAGTTATCCAGCCTCCTGGTTTAAGCACAAAAGGTTCAGGCTCTATGTGGGTAATTCTGTGAATGAAGGAATAGGGCGGGGCGGGAAGCCTTGCAATCTTTCTTTCTTTATCAAATGAACTGTAGGGTTCACCAAATGCTTTGGATGGCTTTCCACAGGCAAATTCTATGATTTTGTCCTGATTAAAAAAATTCTTTTTTAAAAACTGTTTTCTTTTCTCCCAGAAAGATTCAATTTCATCCCTTGTTATCCCATTTATTTTCAGGGACATATTTTCAAAAAAAACAATATTTCTGCTGTCTGAAAACATATGCGCATCTGCAATTGCATAGGGCTCATGTTTGTCGTCCCGGGTGTAGCCGATTTCTTTTATGTGAATTTCATAAATAACATGTTTTGTGGAAGGGGTTACAGGTCCTCTGCATTTTAATCTGCTTGCAATGCCGGCGACAGGTTCATAAAAAACATTCGGTTTTTCAGTCACCCAGCCCATACGCTGCAAAAATACCCTTAAAGCATGGGAACAGCACTCATACATGAGTGTTCCAGGCATAACCATGTCATCCTGAAAATGACATGTAAGGAACCAGTCATCGGGATGTATATCTGCCTCTGCCCTGATAATGCCTGTTTTAAAGCGGCCGCC
Organism: uncultured Desulfobacteraceae bacterium; assembly: GCA_964482535.1. Lineage (GTDB taxonomy): Bacteria > Desulfobacterota > Desulfobacteria > Desulfobacterales > BuS5 > CAYZXU01. The sequence continues at coordinate 16,840 of CAYZXU010000036.1, forward strand.
GTATGGATCAAAACTCAGGATTCTGTCTATGAGTTTCATCTGCCCGCCAGGGAGTCTGAGAGATTTGCAAAGCTTAATCTGCTTAAATGTATCGCCAAAACATTCTGCAAGTTCCCCGCTTCTTAAGGCTTTTACAGATTTGTCATCATATGATTCAATAAAAACAGGAACGAGTTCTCTATAATCAGGAGTTTTTTTGCCGGACTTTACAGCCTTTTGCCTATCAGTCAGGATTATTCCCCCTGAATTTATTACTTCCTGTTTTGTGAAAAAGCCGGCACATCCATTTGTCATGCTTATGAGGGGAGTTTTACCTATAGCCCCTTCAAAGGAAAAGAAAAAAAGGTATGTATTATCCTGCTTTATAAATTTTTCTATTTTTATTTCATACCTTATAATGTCTCCTGGGCGTGGAAGAGAGCTGTGGAATTCAACTGTTGCATCAAGGAGTCTGTAATTTCTTTTTCCCTTTACCATAAGATCGATCCCAAGATATGAACAGAGAAAAAGATCAGCCTGACCTGCCTCCACGGAAATACACACAGGCGCCCTGCCTCCATCGAGGTACCATGCGCCATGGAGCACATCATGCTCGGTAATGATCACACCTGAACCCATGGAGCCTTTTTTCCCCTTTATGGAAATAATTTTGTCCACAAGCATAAGAGGTTCATCAGGCAGACGCACCCTTGCCTTATATGTGTCCACTATTTTAAACTCAGGCCCGAATACTTTTGCAAGGGATCCTGTGGCAAACTCCATGCACATTTCACGGGAAAATGCAGGTCCGGCTGCATCCCTGCGGCTCCTGTGTTCAGCAGACTGTTCAGATGATCCGGCATTTTGTTTATATTCAGGGTTTTTTAAAACAGATTCAAATTCCATATCCGGCGTGACTGATTTAAGAAGATCATTTTGGAATGCAAAAGCTTTTGCATATGATTTTGAAATATTTTGAGAGATTTCAAGAAAAGTTAGATGCGCATCTGATGTTGCCTTAATATTTTTTTCCATTGATTTTACAAGCCCTGCAAAAGGAAGGGCTGGGTGCATCGGCTGGGTTTTGGG
>CAYZXU010000036.1:18007-20804 GCA_964482535.1 uncultured Desulfobacteraceae bacterium
TTTTGGGTTGGTTTTTTACTGGGTTTTTGGGTTGGTTTTTTCTTTTTTGAAACTCAATTAACCGGAGATCCGGCGGCATGCCGCCGGTTGTGAGCCATATTTTTTTCAATGGTATATTTTTTTCATGCTTTTTAAGATAAACACTCTTTTCGTAAAGTTTATTTAGATCGACAAAAACCCTTTCAGCCACAAGAGCTCCGATAAATTTCAACAGGACAAGATAATCGTCTTCACCCTTTACAGATGCTGAAACAGCCATGTGGGGTTTTTTATTAAGAATTCTCTTTATCATTCTTGTGCATGAAGATTGGGGACCCATTTCAAGGAAAATACGTATGCCATCATCATAAGCCTGATTTATGAGCTTTGTAAAATCAAAACCTGAAACAGCCTGACCGCAGATGGAATATGCTGCACTTTCACTGGTAAGGTCATAAGAGCGCCCCAGGTAACAACTGTAATATTTGATGCCGCCTGTTGGGGGTGTTATGGGAAATATGTGGAGTTTTCTGTAAGCATCTTCAACCGGTTTGGCGGCTTTGCAGTGTACTGCAACAACACCCTCAAGAAAAATAGCTTCACATTCAAGCCGGCTTATTGCAGCATCAACATCTTTTTTTCTGCCTCCGATTACACACTCATCAGGAGTATTTATAATCAGCAGGTTTGTTGTGGGCCATTTGTTGATAATTTTAAGCACAGTTTGGGCAGACCGGTTTACCACTGCAGCGCACCAGTTTACATCTTCATCTTCAGGTATCTCCCATACTCTTCGCGCGGCTCTGCACTCACCTGCAAGTTCTGAGGAAAAAAGGTCCGAATTTTTCATTCTGCCCAGCATCTGTGCGCTTTCAGGCCATGCGCCTGTTGCAAAAAGGGATGCTGATTCTCCAAGGCTGTAACCTATGGCGGCGTCTGGTTTAATTCCTATATGTTTTACAACTTCAGCAGTCATGCATCCATGAGCAACCTGACCCAGGATCATATTTAAAGGGTCTGATGCTATTTTGTTTTTTGCATCTTTTTCCCAGCCTGAAGCCCATGATACTCTTTGAGGCATATAACATTCAGGGAGAAACTTGGATTTCATATAAAGACTCTTTGCGTCCATGTTTCGCATAATTTCAGGCCATTGGACACCTGTACCCCTGCCCATTCCAGGAAAATGATTTCCTGAGCCTGGGAAAACAAAGGCCGTGTCAAAACCGCCCAAAGGTTTTTCTGAAAAACTGATCCTTTTATTACCTGCCCTGAGGCTATTATTACCTGACCCGGGGTTGTCTGGTGATGAAATTATGTTTTTTGCATCATCTATAGATTCAGATAGCTCGTTAAAGTTTTTTGCAACTATGCTTACAGCATATTTTTTTTTTTTGTCAGCCGGATTTTTCAGATGCCAGTCCCTGGCGCTGTTGTCGATATCTTTTTGAGTCTTTTTAAGGTCTGCAACCTGTGTTTTAAGATAATCAAGGCCGGTATGCAGATCCTTTTTGCTATCTCCTTCAATTATAAAAAGGCCGAACCCCCTTGAACCAAGGGGTTTTTTCCTCTCTTCAACCACAATGTCAGGTGTTTTATCCTTATATTCATATTCTTCAAGAACCGTATGCATGCAGTTTCCGTCTGAAGTAATTGAGCCTGTGCAGGCAATACGAGGTCCATCTTTTCTGTCCCTAAACCAGTATTGGGGCCGGACAGGGAAATAAAAATTTTCTTTTGCCCAGACTTTATTTAACGGCTCAGAAAAATTTACTAAGGGCGGAATGATCTGCTGATAAAGGCATATCCCTGTTTTGACTATGGAGGCAAGCCCTGAAACAGCTCCTGTATTGCCTATGTTAGGTTTAACAGATCCAATGGCGCAGCTTATGTTTTTGGAGCCGGAATTTTTTTGGAAGAACTCGTTTATTGCCTCTGATTCAACATTATCCTCCTTTGGATTGCCTGAACCATGGGTTTCAAAAAAACCTGCTGAAGAGCATGAGACCTGAGCATCCTGGAATGCTCTTTTTAATGAGAGGGTATATGCTTTTTTTCCTCCAGAGTCTGCTGAACCTGCCCCCTTTATAACGGCATAAATTCTGTCTTTGTCTTTTTTTGCACTGGTTAATCTTTTTAAAACCAGCGCAACTGCTCCTTCGCCTGGAAGAGTTCCGTCTGCCGATATGTCAAAGGGGGAGATTCTATCGGATTTTGTAAATGGCCTTATCATATTGGAGGTTATAACTTTGCGGACATCTCCACAAAGATCCACAGCACCCACAAGCATTGTATCAGTCTCTTTTCGCTGTAAAGCCCGCATGGCTATTTCAAGAGCTTTCATTCCTGAAGCCTCTTCATTGGATACTGTAAAACTCATGCCGCCAAAACCGAACTCCCTTGCAATTCTGCTTGCAATAATACTTCCCAGGGCTCCAAGGGTTCTTGTGTTTGTCAGGGGAGGGGAGAAGGCATCTTTTAGGGAATTTAGCCATTCTGAAAATTTAGCCCTGCCTTTATTATTTGGGTTAAAAAGGTGCGGATATTTTTTTTGCCACTTTTGAACCTGATTCTCAAGATCCCATCTGAGATTAAAATTTGTTGTCTCGAAATCAAAGTTTATGCCTATTATTACCCCTGAATTTTTATGCCTCTCCTGGTCTTTATACTGGTCTTTATTTTGGGGAATAAGCCCTGCATCCTTCATTGCGCCTGCAGAAACTTTAAGCATAAGCATATGCTGCAATAAAATATCCGGTATTTCCATGGGAGGTATTCGAAATTCTCCTGGAAAAACATAAAAATCATCTAAGTATGC
>CAYZXU010000037.1:0-14280 GCA_964482535.1 uncultured Desulfobacteraceae bacterium
GCAACATACCGCCAGTATCAGGACAGATTTCCATCAAAAGGTGTGAAAGTTTTGCTGGAAATTAATGATGTGAGCGCTCGTCAAATGAAGGGAGACTTTACGTTTCTCGATGAAGATAAAAATGTGGTTGCGAGATTAACCGGTTATGAAGCAACTATGGATGCTTCACTTGCCCTGGCTTTTAAAAGAGAATAAAGAATTGTTGATCAAAGGCATTGAGGTGGACTGCTTCTTTATGCCAGCCGTTGAGCCTGTCGAAAATCGCTAAAATTGCCATTTTTGGACTTTTTCGACAGCCTCGTTATTCACTTATAAATGCAAGCAAAGGAGGTGATTCAGGCAAAAAAATAAATAAAGTTAAGGAATAAAATAAATGTGATCATACAAAGTTTTAAGTTGATATGATCAAATGTTAAGCATGTTAGAAAAACAAAGGGAAATTTATTTATGCGATTTAAGTCAATTTTGAATTTTATTATGTCAATAGGGTTGCTTGTAGTATCAACTGTTTATGCTGGTGAGTTACCAACCTATTCTGAACTTCAAAAAGTTCTTAAAGAAGTTGTAAAAGAAAAAAATGGCGGATTTGGTTTAAATATGTGGGCAACGATAGTTGATAGGGATGGTGTAGTAAAAGCAGTTGTATTCTCAGGTGGAGATAGAGGTGACCAATGGCCTGGGAGCCGTGTTATTTCTGCACAAAAAGCAAATACTGCAAATGCTTTTAGTCTTCCTGGTTTATCATTATCAACAGCAAATCTTTTTTCAGCAGTTCAGCCTGGCGGCAGTTTGTATGGTTTGCAGCATAGTAATCCGGTCGATACTAATGTCGCCTATGGTGGGTCATCAAACAAAATAGGCACAGAAAACGATCCGATGGTTGGAAAAAAAATCGGAGGAGTTAATGTTTTTGGTGGTGGTTTAGCTTTGTATAATGATTTTGGAAAGCTTATTGGAGCCATTGGAGTTAGCGGTGATAGTTCATGTGCGGACCATAATATTGCATGGAAAGTTCGTCATAAACTCAAAATGGACTACATACCTGCAGGGGTTAGTCCAAACAAGGATGATAATATTGTCAATGACATTATTGATAGTGTTAGCTCAAGTGGATGGGGGCATCCTGTGTGTTCACCCGAAGCAGCTGATATATCCAAAGCTTATTCCAAAACACATCCAGTTCGTTCAAAAAAGTAAAGCGTTTTCGACATTGGCTAATCGGGTAAGATCATAAACCCAAACCTGAAAGGAAAGGAGGACGGAGATGAGTGAAAACGGCAAATGCCCGGTAACGGGCAGCTCTAACAGTCACGTAGTCAGCCGTGGCACGTCGAACCAAGACTGGTGGCCGAAGCAGTTGAACCTTAACATTTTGCACCAGCATTCCACCAAGTCCAATCCAATGGGCGAGGAATTTAACTACGCTGAAGAATTCAGGAAACTTGATCTGGCTGCCCTTAAGAATGACCTATATGCGCTGATGACCGACTCGCAGAACTGGTGGCCGGCCGATTACGGTCACTACGGGGGGCTCTTCATCCGGATGGCGTGGCACAGCGCAGGCACATACCGCATGGGCGACGGCCGCGGCGGGGCAGGCTCCGGCAATCAGCGTTTGGCGCCTCTCAACAGCTGGCCGGATAACGTGAACCTCGACAAGGCGCGCCGTCTGCTTTGGCCGATCAAGCAGAAATACGGCAACAAGATTTCCTGGGCCGACCTTATGATCCTCACCGGCAACTGCGCCCTGGAGTCGATGGGATTTAAGACCTTCGGCTTCGGCGGTGGGCGCGAGGACGTCTGGGAGCCGGAAGAGGACATTTACTGGGGGGGCGAGAGCGAGTGGCTTGGTGACAAGCGCTACTCCGGCGACCGGAATCTTGAAAATCCTCTTGCCGCCGTGCAGATGGGCCTGATATACGTGAACCCGGAAGGGCCGAATGGCGAACCGAATGCGGTCGCCTCCGGCCGTGATGTTCGAGAGACCTTCGGGCGTATGGGCATGAACGACAAAGAAACGGTCGCGCTCGTCGCCGGCGGCCACACCTTCGGCAAATGCCATGGCGCGGGCGATGCAGCGCTGGTCGGTCCTGAACCGGAAGCCGCCCCCATCGAGGAACAGGGTCTCGGCTGGAAGAGCAGTTTCGGCAGCGGCAAGGGGGGTGATACGATCAGCAGCGGCATCGAGGGCGCGTGGACGGCGAAACCGACCCAGTGGGATATGGGCTATTTCGATGTGCTGTTCGGCTATGATTGGAATTTGTTGAAAAGCCCCGCAGGCGCCTACCAGTGGGTTCCGGTCAATCCGGATGAAAAGGATCTCGCGCCAGCCTCTCACGATCCGTCGAAGCGGGTTACGACCATCATGACCACGGCAGACCTTTCTCTGAGGATGGATCCAATCTATAAGCCGATTGCGAAGCGGTTCCACGAGAACCCGGAGGAGTTCGCGGATGCGTTTGCCAGGGCGTGGTTCAAGCTGACCCACCGCGACATGGGCCCCCGCTCGCGCTATCTCGGTCCGGAGGTCCCGGCGGAGGAACTGATCTGGCAAGACCCGGTGCCCGCAGTCGATCATGAGCTGATCGACGCGCAGGATATCGCCGACCTCAAGGGCAAGATCCTTGCCTCTGGTCTGTCTGTCTCCAAACTGGTCTCGACGGCTTGGGCGTCGGCATCCACGTTCCGCAGCTCCGACAAGCGGGGCGGGGCGAACGGGGCACGCATCCGTTTTGCGCCGCAAAATGATTGGGAAGTCAACCAGCCTGAGCAACTTGCGACTGTGCTGCAGACCCTTGAGGGAATCCAACAGACGTTCAACAGCGCGCAGTCAGACGGCAAGAAGGTTTCGCTCGCCGACTTGATTGTCCTGGCCGGATGCGCAGGTGTCGAGCAAGCTGCGAAGAATGCCGGTCACAATGTGACCGTTCCCTTCTCGCCGGGACGCACAGATGCGTCGCAGGAGCAAACCAGCGCCAAGTCATTCGCCGTACTCAAACCGGCTGCAGACGGATTCCGTAACTACCTCAAAACCAAATACGCCGTAGAGGCAGAGGAATTGCTGGTTGATCGTGCACAACTGCTGACACTGACCGCACCTGAGATGACGGTTCTAATTGGCGGCATGCGCGTCTTGAATGTCAATTTCGGACAATCCCAGCACGGTGTCTTCACCAAACGACCAGAGACGCTCACCAATGACTTTTTCGTGAATCTGCTCGACATGAGCACGACGTGGAAGTCAACCTCGGAAGACGAAGACGTGTTCGAGGGGCGTGATAGCGTGAGCGGCGAACTCAAGTGGACCTGCACCCGTGTCGATCTCATTTTTGGTTCGAACTCCCGGCTCCGTGCCTTGGCCGAAGTTTATGGATGTAAGGACTCCCAGGAGAAGTTCCTACACGACTTTGTAGCGGTGTGGAACAAAGTAATGAACCTTGACCGTTTCGACCTCGCCTGATCTTAGCATAAACGCCTTCTCGGGCTTCTTTCTGACAGGGCGGCGAACATACGCTTAGCTAAACAACCGGTTCAGCGGACGGCATACCGCCGCCGCTGAACCGGAATGTTGAACTAAACCGCTTTGCGGAATTACAGTAACTCACATTTTTTTTAAAATTTTTCCAGACTTAACCCTCATTGGGTGCAGGTGATGCGTACATGCTGTATTCAATTTAACTGCTTTGTGTCTCAAAATAATCCCTTATTAATTTCAATAGAAGCACATTGTATTAAAATAAATGCCTGTATTTTTAATGGCAACTTGACATATTAAATTTTTCATCATATATTTTAATATATAATTTATTTGGTGGAGGTCACTAATGGACAAGTCTCTTTTTAATTCTAACTCCCTTGGAAAACTTATAAAGATTAATATACATGATACTATTGATTACGCATTTATTCCAACCGCTTTGGCTTCAGATTGGGAAATGCCAAATTATCTTTGGCCTTTATTATCAACCGCTAAGGAAGAACTCGCAAGGTTAGATGGTGTCGGAAGACATATGCCAAATTATGAACTATTATTAAGACCTTTACAGCAAAGAGAAGCCCTTAAATCTTCTAGTTTAGAAGGGACATATGCAACTCCTGAACAACTATTGCTATTTGCAATAGAACCAAGAGAACCTAAATCCTCAAAAGATCCGGTAAACTCATGGAAAGAAGTGTCAAATTATAGTCGTGCATTGAGAATAGGCCAGGAACTCTTAAAAGATATTCCAATTTCTCTAAGGTTAATTAAAGCATTGCATAATGAACTTCTTAAGGGAGTTAGAGGGGATAATAAAAATCCGGGAAATTTTAGAAAAACACAAGTTCATATTGGTTCAGACCGTAGATTTATTCCGCCTCCTCCCATCAAAATAATGGATTGTTTGAACGATCTCGAATTGTATATTCACAAAGAAAATAATTTAGACCCTTTAATTCTTTCTTTTATGGTTCATTATCAATTTGAAACAATCCATCCATTTGTTGACGGTAATGGGAGGATTGGGCGATTATTACTTTCTCTAATGATTTTTCAAAATTGCGGTTTAAAAAGTCCATGGCTTTATCTAAGCGCCTTTTTTGAAAAATACAAAGATGAATATATCAAGTACTTGTTTGAAGTTAGCTCAAAAGGATCATGGGATAATTGGCTTGCCTTTTGCCTAAGGGCTACAATCTATCAGGCAAAAGATGCAATCAAGAGATGTGACCAACTATTAATACTGAAAGATAAATATTCTAAAATAATAATGGAAAGAAAGCAAAATGTTCGATTAAACAAAATCATTGAAATGCTGTTTGAATACCCTGTTTTTACGATATCTCAAGTATCAAAATGGTTAAATGTATCATACCCAACAGCGAGAAATGACGTAATGAAATTAATTAAATTAAACCTGATAGTGAAAAGCAACATAACTCATGGGCAATCCAAGTTTTATATAGCACCAGAGATACTAGGCATAGCCTATAATGAATATTTTGATGAATAATCATATCAGTAAAGAATTATAGCCCAGAGGGTCAGACGTTTGGAAGACATGGGTATGATCGAATATGACAACTCGGACTCACGGTCATACTGTCGGATAAAAAGAACATAAAGTACTGAGAAACTCATATGGTTACTGAAAAAGGACAGATAACAAGATTATTCGATTTTGATAAATTTGTTGACCGCCAAGGCTCTTTTAGCTTTAAATGGGACAGGTATAAGGGACGGGATATAATTCCCATGTGGGTGGCAGACATGGATTTTCAGTCACCTCCGTCGGTTATCAAAGCTCTGCACACACGGGTTGAACACGGTGTTTTTGGATATACTCTTGCGCCGGATGAACTTGTCGACGCTGTTTTATCCATGTGCGAATCTGATTTTAACTGGAAAATAAAAAAAGAGTGGCTGGTCTGGCTGCCTGGTCTTGTCACAGGGCTTAATGTGGCGTGCAGGGCAGTGGGTGAGCATGGAGACGATGTTTTGACGCTGGTTCCTGTTTATCCGCCCTTTTTGACTGCGCCGGAAAATATGCATCGAAACCTTGTTACTGTGCCACTTGCGGAAAAAAGCGGAAAATGGCTTATTGATTTTGATCTTTTAGAAAATGCAATTACCCCGCGCACAAGGCTTTTTATCCTCTGCAACCCGCATAATCCTGTGGGACGGGTCTTTGACCGCAGGGAATTAAGCCGGCTTGCGCTTATCTGTAAAAAAAATGATATAATCGTATGCTCGGATGAAATTCACTGCCAGCTTGTGCTTGACAAGGACAAAAAACATATTCCATTTGCAGCCCTCGACCCCGATGTTTCCCGCAGCACCATAACTTTTATGGCACCAAGCAAAACCTTTAATATCCCGGGTCTGGGATGCTCTTTTGCAGTAATTTCAGATTCCGGTCTCCGTAAAAAATTTCGCAGGGCAATGGCGGGAATAGTACCCATGTTAAATACTTTTGCATATACAGCGGCTCTTGCAGCCTACAGGGACGGCAAAGACTGGCATCGCAGTCTTTTAGATTATCTGCGTAAAAACCATGATTATCTTTATGAGGCTGTAAATAAAATACCAGGGCTTTCCATGTCCAGAGTTGAAGCCACTTATCTTGCATGGATAAAAATTTGTGATACAAAAATAGATGATCCTGTAAAATTTTTTGAAAAAGCAGGGGTGGGGCTGTCTGACGGCAAAGAATTTATGGGGCCCGGATTTGTGAGACTGAATTTCGGATGTTCACATTCCGTGTTGCACAAGGCTGTAGGCAGAATGGAGGCTGCGGTTATATGAAAATTATGAATTATGAATTATAAATTAAGGAATTCTACTGATTTATAAAGTTAAACAAACACAAAAAAGGGGAATAATGCTATGCGATGTCATGAGGTGGATTACAAGCTTATCGGCGATGATATGCAGATGGTTGAAGTGGAGCTTGACCGAGGCGAAACTGTTGTTGCCGAGGCAGGCGCAATGAATTACATGGATGACGGCATTTCATTTGAGGCAAAGATGGGAGACGGGTCCAATGCTAATGATTCGGTTATAGGAAAGCTTTTTGGCGCAGGAAAGCGTATGCTCACAGGAGAGTCCCTGTTTATGACTCATTTTACCAATATGGTCGGAGGTAAAAAAAGTGTGGCTTTTGCTGCCCCTTATCCGGGAAAGATTATTCCCATAGACCTGTCCAAAATAGGCGGAGAACTTCTTTGCCAGAAAGATGCATTCCTTTGCGCTGCCTATGGAACAAAGGTCGGGATAGCTTTTACAAAGCGTTTTGGAGCAGGCTTTTTTGGGGGCGAAGGTTTTATCTTACAGCGTCTTCAGGGAGATGGGATGGCTTTTATCCATGTGGGCGGCACTGTGGTTAAAAAAAAGTTAAATAATGAAACCATAAAGGTGGATACAGGATGTATAGCAGCATTTACCTCAGGAATTGATTATGACATAGAGCGTTCAGGTGGTCTTAAATCGATGTTTTTCGGAGGAGAAGGAATGTTTCTTACTACCTTAAGTGGCACTGGAATGGTACTGTTGCAGAGTCTTCCTTTTTCCCGACTGGCTGACCGTATTTTGAGAAATGCTCCTTCGACCGGCGGCAACAGAAAGGGCGAGGGGTCTGTGCTTGGGGCTTTGGGCGGACTGCTTGATGGTGATAATAGATAGCCCAGATATAATATGACCAGATATAATATGACCAGATATAATATGACTGGATATAATATGACAGTTAAAACAGACATTTTAGTTAAGGGGCTTGGCTTTCCTGAGGGCCCACGCTGGCATGAAGACAGATTATGGTTTTCCGATATGTCCATGTCAAAGGTTATGGCCGTTGATCTTAATGGCAGGCTTGAAAAAATAGTTGATGTGCCCGGGCAGCCCTCAGGTCTTGGATGGCTTCCTGACGGACGGCTGCTGGTGGTTTCCATGACTGATCGGCGCTTGATGCGTCTTGACTCAGACGGTTTGTCCCAGGTGGCTGATTTAAGCCGCCTTGCTGCCTTTCATTGTAATGATATGGTGGTTGACAGTCTTGGAAGGGCATATATAGGAAATTTTGGATTTGATTTTGGTTCAGGAGCGCCATTTGTTCCTGCTGCTATTATTATGGTGCCCCCTGAAGGTGATGCGCAAATTGTGGGGCAGAATATGATTTTCCCCAACGGAACCGTTATAACTCCTGATGGTTGCACACTTATTGTTGCTGAAACATTCGGTTCACGTCTTTCAGCCTTTGATATTGAACCTGACGGTTCTTTGTGCAATCATCGTGTTTGGGCAAAGCTTGAATCTGTAACTCCTGATGGCATCTGTCTTGATGCAAAAGGCGCTGTATGGGTTGCATCCCCATTTACTTCTGAAATTTTGCGCATCTGTGAGGGCGCAAAGATTACCCAAAGATTAAAGCTGAAAACCCAGCCCTATGCATGTATGCTTGGAGGAGAAGACCGTAAAACACTCTTTTTGATGACAGCAGGAGGACCAGGGCAAAACAGTGGTCAAATAGAATTTATAAGAGTCGATGTGCCCGGCGCAGGATTGCCGTGATGCATAACCGGATAAGGAGTAATTCATGAATAATCTGCTCTGTTTTTCAAGAAACAGGAATACAAGTGTTCAAACCATTGACGATGAAATAATAGTATCAACCTGCCGGATGAATGACACTTTGACAGATGTATCTGTCACAATTACGGTGCAGTTGCCCGACCTTGAAATAAAGGCTGCCGAGGGAAGTATTCATCATCTGTTTGAAGAAAATCCGACAGACCTCAGTGAGCCTCTTCAGGGAGTAAAAGGCGTAAGAATCGGCCCGGGCATGCTGAAAATCATCAAAGGGCTGATAGGTGAGAGCAAAGACATCGGTGAATTAATATACATGGTGGAGGAATGCTGCCATGGTGTAATTTTATATTTTACCAGGGATACACTTCTTGATATGCCTGTGGATAAAAAAGAGGCTGATAGATATTTTAAAAAAATGGTGAAGGAAAATATAAGAATGTATAATCGCTGCGCTGCTTTTGCTCCGGGAAGCCCTCTTGTGGAGGGGATTGAGCCTCCTTCAGCAGGATAAAAAAACATAAGATATAACATTTTTGGAGTTAAAAAATGCTGAAATTTGCAAGAAATAAACTTATAAGCGCTGTAAGAGAAAGTCATGATACACTCAAGATTCACGGGGTGCTTGATGATGATATTTACAGCCTTCAAATAGACATGCTTTTGAGTATAGCTGATCTGAAAATATTGTCGGTTAACGGCAGGTGGAACCGGTGGACTACTCCTGAATGTCAAAGGGCAGAACCTGTTTTATCCCAGGCTGCCGGTTTTATAATTAAAGAAGGTATCGAAGATAAAATACATAAGATCATTGGGAGAAAAGGATGCCGTCATTTTGCGAATCTCTTGATTGAATGCTGTGATTCAGCCAAAAAAGCCGTATTAATTACAAGATGGGACGATGCAAAAAAGGAAAATCCATCTTTAACTTTCAATGATTTTACAGGAAGAATAAAGAATGATTCTCCGGTAGTATCATTAGAAGCCCAATCTGCTGACCAGCCTGGTGCACCTTTGGAAGTAAAAGAACATATCGAAGTTACAGAAAATGCTTTAAAAGATAATATCCGTGATGATTCAAATTCAAATAAAGCAAAAAATTTTTCAGGAGATATAATCATAGATCTGCATGTGCATACCTCTCCTGCATCACCGTGCAGTTCGGCTCCTGCCGACCTGTTGATTAAAAAAGCAAAGAGGATCGGTTTAACAGGCATATGCTTTACGGATCATAATCATGTGTGGAGTCCCGGGCAGATTGAAGACTTAAGACAAAAACACGGTTTTCTTGTCCTTGGAGGAAATGAAATCACAACCAGCCAGGGAGATATGCTTGTATTCGGCTTTGACCGTGACATTAAGGGGATTATCAGGCTGGAAGAACTTAGCCCGGAAGTTAAAAAAGCCAAAGGTTTTATAATAGCCGCCCATCCCTTCAGGGGATTTTTGGTTGTGGGAGCCAGCCAGCTCGGTTTGACAGTGGAAAGAGGAATGGCAAGGGAACTGTTTAAGTTTGTTGATGTCGTTGAAGTGCTTAACGGAAAGGTTACTGAAAAAGAAAATAATTTTGCTCTGAAAGTTGCTATGGGGCTGGGGCTTCCCTGCACAGGAGGAAGTGATGCACATGAGGTTGATGAGGTTGGGCATTATGCCACCTGCTTTAATGATGAGATAAAAAATGAAGCAGATCTTGTGAATGCCTTAAAGAGCGGAAACTTTTCCCCTGTGGTTTTTAATAAAAAAAATTAACAAACAGAAATTTACAAACTGAATAACTGTTTGATATTGTTAACTTTGGTGGATTCGTCGCTACGCTCCTTAATCCACCCTACAATTTTATATAAAAGTTGGTAGTTGGTAGTTTGTAGGGTGGATTAAGCGAAGCGAATCCACCAAAAAGCATTGGAAGTATAAATTTTTAAGGAAGGGGGTATGGAAATGGAAGTAAAAAGAGACTGGGAAAAAATAATCAGAAGAATGGAACTCTTAATGAGGTTAAAATCTTTTCCGGTTGGTTTCAGGATGCTGGAAAAAAAAGAGGATTTAAGCAAAATTCCATTTATGCGCAGATGTGAGCATAAAACAACCCTTTGTCAGTTGATAACCCTGGTGAGGAATTTTGACTGGACAGTCGGAGCTGTGCTTGATGACTTTATATCTCCGGTCTGTCCATCTATTCTTGGTTTGACTGACAGCCCGAATATCTATAAAGACGGGACTTTTAGAAGTATTGTATGGGTTAAAACCAGGGAAGACGGGAAGAAATTTGAAGAATCGATTCCAAGGATTCCCATGGGAAAATACGAAGCTGTTGCAATGGCTCCCATCGTGTATAAGCCTTTTGAGCCTGATATTGTGCTTATTTATGCAAATCCTGCCCAGATGATGCTTTTGATAAATGCGCTTCAGTTTGAAGAGTATGAAGTCATGAACTTTTTCTGCGTTGGCGAGTCTTCATGTTCAGATGCCATAGCAAGATGCTATTTGTCAGGCAAACCCTCTTTGACTATTCCATGTTATGGGGAGCGGAGATACGGCCATGCCCAGGATGAGGACCTTGTTATGGCTTTGCCTGCTGATGTAATGGAAAAAGCGCTTTACGGACTTGAAACGCTTTACCGCAGGGGTATCAGATACCCGATAAGTTATGCAGGCGCTGAACAGGATATTACCAAAGCTTTTCCAATGTCCTATGGTGGCATTGATGAACTCGATGCACTGAGAGGGGATGATAACCGTCTGCTCGTGGGGGTCACAGGCGGCATAGCAAGCGGCAAATCGACTGTATCGGATATGTTAAAAGAGCTTGGCATGCCAATAATCGATTTTGATATAATCTCAAGAGATGTTGTACTGCCAGGAAAGCCGGCATGGAAGGATATAGTTGATTATTTCGGAAAACAGGTTCTTGCAGATGATGACAGCCTTGACAGGAAAAAACTTTCAAAAATCGTTTTTTCCGATTTTGAAAAGAGAAAAAAGCTGGAAGGTTTTACGCATCCGAGAATTCATGAAGAGTTTGCAAAGCAGGTAAGTGATATTGCCAAAAAAGATCCTGATGCGATTATTCAGGCGGCTGTTCCGCTTTTGATTGAGCTTAACCTCCAGTATATGTTTCACAAGAATATTCTTGTTTATATTTCTCCTGAGGAGCAGGTGGAGCGTCTTGCAAAACGGGATTCCATTTCAAAAGATGAAGCCGCCAATATTTTAAAGGCTCAGCTTCCCATTGATGAAAAAACAGGGTACGTCGATTTTGTAATAAATAACGAGGGTTCTATTGAGGAAACAAAAAAGCAGGTGGAAGAACTCTGGAAATCTTTGAAGAAAATTCAGCAGGAAATGGTTGCAGACAGGCAGGCATGAAAGTAAAAAAAATATTAATAATATTTTTTTTCCTGTTTTTTGCTTCTTTTGCCCAGGCATTAACCTTTAAGGTCGCAAGCTATAATGTGGAAAATCTTTTTGATATGACAAAATCAGGAACCGAATATCCTGATTATATTCCAGATGGTAGCTGCGGCTGGACAAGGCATATGCTTGATATAAAGCTGAATAATGTTGCAAAGGTTATAAAAGATCTTAAAGCGGACATTATTGCGCTCCAGGAGATCGAATCTGAAAAAGCCCTTGTTTTACTGCAAAAAAGGCTTAAAAAAAAGGGGGTTTTTTATCCTTATTATGCAATTGCAGATTCAAGGGCAACAGCAGTTAAGTGCGCTTTATTATCAAAGTTTCCTGTTGTTGATAAAAAAGAGATAGCTACAGGAACAAAAGCTGACAGAAATATATTAAAGGTGACCCTTGATGTGGATGGGAACCCTTTTACTGTGTTTGTAAATCACTGGAAATCTAAAAGAGGTCCTGAAAGCCGGAGAGTAGAATATGCAAAAAGTCTTAAAAAAAGTATTGATAAATTAGACGAAGATGCTGATTTTGTTCTGACAGGTGATTTTAACAGCAATTATAATGAATTTAAAACTTTTAAAAAGTCCCGCAAATTTAATAATACAAAGGGGGTTACAGGGATAAATAATATTTTGATGACTGTTAAAGATTCAAAGATGGTTGATGAAAAACTCCTTACAGATCAGTCTTCAAATGAATATCTTTATAATTTATGGCTTGAAATAAAGAAGAAAAGACGCTGGTCAAATAATTTTTATGGAAGAAAGGGGAGCCTTGATAATATTATAGTCTCAAGAGGCCTGTATGATGATTCAGGAATTTTATATGTTGATAATTCTTTTGATAAATTTGATCCTGATTATCTTTTTTTAAACAGGGCTTTGTTTCGATGGCAAAGGGCTGAAAGGGGCAGGGGAGAACATCTTGGTGCGGGATATTCGGATCATCTTCCTGTGTATGCCTTTTTTCGTACAAATTAAGCTTTGACCCCATAGTATTGGTGGATTCGTCGCTACGCTCCTTAATCCACCCTACAATTTTATATAAAAGTTGGTAGTTTGTAGGGTGGATTAAGCGAAGCGAATCCACCAAAAAGCTGAAAAACCCAAAACCCAAAACCTAAAACTCAAAACTGCGGCTTTGCCGCATTAGATTTTATATGAAAATAACAGGGATAGACACAGGCGGGACGTTTACGGACTTTATTTATAAAGAAAATAATGAATGGAAAGTTTTCAAGGTTCTGTCTACTCCATTAAATCCTGCCGAGGCAGTGCTTGAAGGGCTTAAAAAGATTGAAGGCGGTAGCAAAACACATATTATCCACGGCTCTACTGTGGCCACAAATGCCATTCTCGAAAGAAAGGGGGCAGCTACAGCCCTTATCACAAACAAAGGTTTTGAAGATGTTATCGAAATAGGCAGACAGAACCGGAGCAGGCTTTATGATTTATACTTTCGTAAAAACAGGCATCTTGTTTCCCATGAACTCAGATTCGGGATAAGGGGAAGAATACTTCACACCGGCGAAGAGATTGAACTCCTGGATGAAGTTAAAGCAAAAGAAGTAGTAGAAGTTTTGAAAGATCTTGGGGTTGAATCTGTTGCAGTATGTTTTCTCTTTTCCTATTTAAATCCCTTGCATGAACAAAAGATAAAGGCTTTACTGGAACCTCTTGGTATTGCCGTATCTGTCTCCCATGAAATACTCTCTGAATTCAGGGAGTATGAGAGAACTTCCACCACAGTTGTAAATGCCTATGTTATGCCCAGGGTGAAGCATTATACAGGCCATTTAACAGAAAATCTTGATTTAATAAATAACAGCTTAAGTATTATGCAGTCAAACGGCGGTAGAATTACTGCCGCAACCGCCATGGAGGAGCCTGTAAGAACAATTTTATCCGGTCCTGCCGGAGGTGTGGCAGGCGCATTCATAACCGGAAAAACTGCCGGTCATAAGAATCTTATTACATTTGACATGGGCGGAACATCAACGGATGTTTCACTTATTCATAATGGACTGTCTATTACCACAGACATGGAGATTGCAGGCTGTCCTGTAAAGATTCCCATGTTGGACATACATACAGTGGGCGCCGGCGGCGGATCAATGGCATATCTTGATTCAGGAGGAGCGCTGAAGGTGGGGCCGAAAAGCGCCGGTTCTATGCCCGGACCGATCTGTTACGGCATGGGAGAAAAGATAACTGTAACAGATGCCAATCTCTTCCTGGGAAGATTAATCCCGGAATAATGTCAGCCAGGGGCATGCTCATGGCTGATGTTATTAAGGATTATTCCCTTACAGTCATGAAAAACGGGCGGAGCATTGAAACAGGCCGGCTTGAGACTGCATTTTTTAAACTTGAAAAAAAAGGAACCCGGGATCTTTTTTGGGAAGGGGTTAAGTTAAAAGACCATATAATGGAAAGGTCTCTGGATATGCGTTATCATGGCCAGGCTTATGAAATAATGGTGCCATTTGACAGGGACTATATCCAAAAGTTTCACTCTCTCCATGAAAAGAGATATGGATACAGAAATGAAAATCAGGAGGTGGAGATTGTCAATATAAGGCTGCGGTGGCAGGGGGCAATGTTGAAACTTCCCAGCGTATTGTGGATGTGATACTTGGCGCATTATCCATGGCAGTTCCTGAAATTATACCGGCGGCAAGCCAGGGAACCATGAATAATATCTCCATAGGCGGCGTTGACCCTGAAACCGGCAGACAGTTTGCCTACTATGAAACCATAGCAGGCGGTATGGTGACTCAATATTCCATACGGCGCGGTTCCGGCGGCAAGGGC
>CAYZXU010000037.1:14290-20782 GCA_964482535.1 uncultured Desulfobacteraceae bacterium
TTGCCTACTATGAAACCATAGCAGGCGGTATGGGGGCATCCGTGTTTGGCCCGGGAGAAAGCGCCGTACATTCTCACATGACAAATACTCTCAATACTCCCATTGAAGCCCTGGAGTACAGCTATCCTTTTATGGTGACTCAATATTCCATACGGCGCGGTTCCGGCGGCAAGGGCAGGCATTGGGGCGGAGACGGTATTGTCCGGGAAATCATGCTGCTTTCAGATGCAAAAGTAACTGTTTTGTCTGACAGAAGAAAGTTCCCACCCTGGGGACGTGAAGGAGGCGAGTCGGGTTTGCCAGGTAGAAATATTGCGATAAAGAAAAATGTAAAAAAAAATATCCCGGCAAAATTTTCCGATTTTTTTGAAAAGGGTGATTTGATTCGCCTGGAAACGCCTGGCGGCGGAGGTTACGGGGAAAAAGCATGTTAAATGATAGAAAAAGGAGAATGAATATGACTGCATAAAGTTTGTCAGGCTGTATGATTTTAGAAGCGCTGGTAGTGTTGATGTTCTTAAAGAAACAACAGTAAAAAAAGGAAATAAATCATGGAAGAGATTTTATTTAAAGAAGAGCACAGGATTTTCCGGCAGATGGTTGCCAAATTTGTTGAGCAGGAGATTGAGCCTTATGCACAAGAATGGAATGAAGCCGCATTATTGCCAAAAGAAATCTGGTTGAAGATGGGAGAAATGGGTCTGCTGGGAACCGCTTATGAGGAAAAATACGGCGGCAGCGAGGGTGACCTTATGTATTCAATTATTCTTGCAGAGGAATTGACACGCAGCAGTTGCAGTGGAATATATCTGTCTGTTTGTGCTCATAAGGATATGGCTTCTAATTATATCCTTAATGGTTCAGAAGAGTTGCGTATGAAGTATATCCCTGGTTGTATAACAGGAGAGATTATCTGTTCGGTTGCTGTAACCGAGCCATGCGGCGGCTCTGATGTTTCAGCCATACAGACCAGTGCAGTAAAAGATGGTGATGACTATATTATTAACGGACAAAAAACTTTTATAAGCAGCGCTACAAATGCAGGTGTATTCGTAGTGGCAGTAAAAACAGATACAAAAGTTACCCCAGGGCACAGGGGTATCAGCCTTATTGTTGTGGATAGAGACACTCCAGGTTTTACTGTCGGCTCCAGGTTTAAAAAAATGGGGACTGTTGCCAGTGATGTGTGTGAACTTTTTTTTGAAGATTGTCGTGTTCCCGCAGGCAATCTGCTTGGCGAGGAAAATAAAGGCTTTAAAATTATCATGGAAAGGTTTGGTCTGGAAAGGCTTATTGCCAGCGCTTTTTTTGTTACAGCATGCGAGGAAATGCTGAAACTTACTATTAAATATTGCAAGGAGCGGGAGGCATTTGGTCAGCCGATTTCTTCTTTCCAGGTAAATAAGCATAGTATAGTCGATATGGTTACAAAAACCACGATGTCCAGGACTTTTTTATATGACTGCTGCCGCCGTTATATGAAAGGTGATGACATTAATAAAGAGATAAGCATGGTAAAGTACTATACATCAGAACTTGCCAACAAGATAGCCTATGAATGTGTCGGGCTCCATGGGGGATACGGATATATGAAAGAATATCCTATTTGTCAATGGTATACTGATGTACGTCAATATCCCATCGGGGCAGGAACAACCCAGATCATGAAAGAAGTAATAGCAAAAAAGATCGGAATTTAAAATTTATTATAATTCGGATATTTTTTAAAAAAAAGGTGGAAGCATGACAGCTTCCACCTTTTAAATTATTTAGATTTCTATGTCCTTCCCGTGAAAACGGGAATTATAGTAAACCGGACTAAAGCTCGTGAGATACCCTGTCAATAACAGCGTCCTGAACAAATTCAGGCAAAGATGTAAAATAAGCGCTGAATCCGGAAATCCTGACTGCAAGCAATGGATAGTTATCAGGCTTTTTTTGTGCATCAAGAAGCATTTCATTTGAAACCAGGTTGTACTGCATCTGATCCATTCCGCCTTCCATGCCTGACATTGTATAATCTATCAGTTTTTGAAGTCCTGCATCGCCTTTTACAGCATTATAATCCCATTTCTGATTATATACCCATGCCTTAAATTTGCCCTGATCAATTTTCAAGGCAGATGCCATCCTGTCCCAGGGGCCGCCTTTATCAAACTCGGAGTGAGGATTAATTCCACCGTCTGCAAGCTGCTCTCCTCTTTTTCTTCCGTTTGCATTTGCGGCGCTGTACGGCGCATAATGGTACATAACTGTAATAACTATGCCCTGGAGAAGACCTGCAGGTTCATTTCTTAAATCAAGCATTTTCTTCCCAAGCGCAGTGCAGTCTTTTACGGCTCTGTCAAAAAGATTGTCAGCAAAATCATCGTTATTGCCGAATTTCGGGGCATCTTTGAAGTCCTGACGCATATCATCATACCCTTCCCATTCAGCCTTTAAAGCAGTTATAAGCTGATCCATGGTATACTTCTTTTTTTCATAAACCCAGAATTTAATACCTGCAAGTGAATCTATCATATCAACCCATCCCGCTGCATTATTAAAGCTCAGCCAGGGGACATCAAGCAGCATTACATCGGTGCCTTCTTCAACACAGCGCCTGTACATCATGCTCAGGAAGGGTCTTCTGATAATATGCTGGTAATAAGCATCTATAACATTTCTTAAATTGATTCCGGTTTTTACATACCAGTTCCATTCTTTGAGAAATGCCTGGTAAAATTCTTCAAAATCCTTGAAGTTTCTTGGATCTCCTGTCTCCAGTCCTCTGACCCATTCAAATCCTGGTTCCGGATCTCTGCCGTTATGCAGGACAAACTCAAGGGGCTTAAGCGCATTTAACTGTCTTGCTGATCTCCTGTGAGCGCCTCTTGAATTAATAGTTATGCCCGGAGTGTTACAGCCCACAACCGCCCAGCTCCTTGCCTCTTCTATTGTCATATTCCCATACTGCTCCATCATTCCTGGAATAGCCACATTATCATTTTTAAGGGAAGGAGAACCCATGCCTGTTCTCATTACCTCTATAACACGTTTAAAGTTGTCCGGGTCAAAGTTGTTGTGCCATCTGACTTTTATATCAGGATAGTGGAACCTGTAACCATCAATAATATCAAGAATCAACATTGTAAGATCATTTGTGGCATCGGAACCGTCAGCTTGCTGGCCCCCTATTGTGAGTACGGAATAATCCCTTGTTCCCATTCCTGTTAACCTGAATGTTTTAAGATCGCACAAAAGTCCCATTTCATGATATTTCATAAAGTAAAAGGCAACTATATCGGCTGCTTTTTCCCTGCTTAGGGTTTTGTCTATGAGAACATCTTTTTCATACCATTTAAACCATGTCTGATCCGGACGGAAAGTAACGGTATGGGAGGCATGTTCAATAAGATAGTGAGCATAAAAGCTCAGCTCGAACAGTTGCATCATCTCCCAGAAATTTCTTGGAGGATTCTCGGAAACCCAATCGCACTGAACAGCTATTGTCTCAAGCCTTTCTTTTTCTTTTGGATCGGTTTCTGTTTCTGCCATCGCCTTTGCAGTTGCTGCATGCCTTTTAATCCAGGCAATAACAGCTTCTGTTGCTTTTATTGAAGCATTGCAGTCAGTAATACGGTGCGCCAGATCAACATAATCGCTTCCTGTGGAATCGTCCAGCTCCTTTTCAAGGCGTTCAATAGTTTTTTCGGTCATGCGAATCAACTCACGAAAGCCTTTCTGCATGTACCATTCATGATCAGGATTGGCTCTTAAGCCTGTTGTGCCCGGGATTTCCCAATATCTCTGACCCCCTTCAAAATACATCTTGTAAATAGTTTCGGTCATGTATGGCTTTACGGTATATACTATATTTACTTCTTCACAATATTTTTTTACATCATTATAAACATCTTCTGAAACCTTTATTTTTTTGCCGTTTTCCCATATAAATGCTCTGTCTGACTCGCAAAATTCCTGAAATGGATACCAGAGGTCTGATCTTGGATCAAAAACGATCCCGTGCTGGTCCCCTGCCCAGTTGCCCAAAAGGAGTTCTCTGGGTCTTATTACAATATTTTGTGCCTCAAGATAACGTTTTAGAATTTCAGCATGTGCATCTCCGGGTGTTGCAGACGGGTTTTCATTGTGCACATCGCATACAATTTTTGCTTTTGTGCAATCCATATAAAAATCTTTATCACTATAACCATCCACAGTCTGGATTTTGTCGGCAATCTGATGATTTCTGAAATACCATGTATCCGGAGTTACAACGCTCCAGCCGCGTTCAGTCGGCTGACCGGCCTGTCCAAATTTTATTCCGGCTTCTTCAGGATTTACCATAAATTTTAATTCTTCGCCCATACTTTTTACCCCCAATAGATTTTAATATTTTTTGGTATAAAAACTTAACACATTCCCATATTATTTTTTTCCATTATCATGCTTTAATTGTCTATGCAAATAATATTTTTTTTATGATTACTTATAAAATTATGAATAACAGTCATAATAATTTTAATAATTTCTTAACATAAAGCTTATGGAAATTTAACACGGATGTTGTTAAGTTAAATGGATTTTGATAAAATAAGCACGGTAGCGGTTTCAATCTATTCGAGAAAAAGGTATACAGCAGGGAATAATTTTAGAATACAAAAGAAAATATCATAGAGGTTTTTAAATTATGTTTTGGTAAAATTTCACCTGAAATTATTTATAAAATAAATCAGATATGATCTTGCAAAACTAAAAGAACTTTTTAAAAAGGGATACAGATAAAAAAAATTTATAGCTTTGAATTCATTTGTTGCTT
This sequence comes from uncultured Desulfobacteraceae bacterium, assembly GCA_964482535.1. Lineage (GTDB taxonomy): Bacteria > Desulfobacterota > Desulfobacteria > Desulfobacterales > BuS5 > CAYZXU01. Next base: position 19,092 of record CAYZXU010000037.1, read on the forward strand.
CAGGGTTAATGACCAAACGTAGACTTGATCCGTTTTTTTGAGCAAAAAAGTGCAAGTAAATAATATTTATTTGTGTATAATAAAGATCAAAGCATCAAAAATGAAATTCAACATTTTTTATGTTTTAAGAAATTTAAACAGGAAAAGAGAACTTTGAAAAATGTTCAAATTCGTTCAAGTTAAAGGACTGCGAAAATTTTAGCCACTTTAAATACGCCACTTTATTTAGCGGAATAAACATCTGCACGGTTCTGCAATTAATTCTGATTTTTTAGCGAGCCCTTAGCATGATCTGACTACTAAACGTCCTGAAGGAATTTACTTGTTTCAGGGCAAACTAAGGGTCAAACGTAGACTTGACCCGTTTTTCCCGGGTTATGTAACCCAAGAGGCGGAGCTATCTACTCAATATGAGACCTTTTCACAACGCCCCCTTTCGAAGTCTGCCCTATTTCGGCGGCAGGCTAAAATTTTAATCCTCATAATATAAAAGATAATTTGACACTAACCTCTAATTGTTTTACATTATGTAATACGGAGGTGATGAAATGGTTACATTAAGACTTGATGCAAAATTAGAACAAGCCATTAATAAAACAGCAAAAAATCTTGGGTTGTCAAAATCTGAATTGATACGAAAGAGTATTTATGATTATCTTGGAAGGCTTAATAAACAAAATGCCTGGGAGGTAGGCGAAGCATTATTCGGTAAATATTCAAGCGGTCTCAGTAACCTTTCGACAAATAGAAAGGAGCTGATTAAGCGCAAAATTAAGGCCAAAAGGAAATGAAAAAAATCCTTATAGATTCCGGACCATTAATAGCCCTATTTGATGCATCAGATAAATATCATTATGAAGCTGTTAATTTTATTAAAAATAATAAATTTTCTTTGGTTACAACTATTGCATCAATTACTGAAACTTTACATCTATTAGATTTTAATCGAAATGCTCAAATAGACTTTTTAGAATGGATACATAGAGGAGCAGTTGAAATTTATAATATTGAAAATGATGATTTTAAAAGGCTTAAAGAACTAACAGAAAAATATCATGACTTCCCAATGGATTTTGCTGATTCGTGCCTTGTGTATCTTGCTGAAAAACTTGATTTGAATACAATTGCAACAATAGATCGGGACTTTACACTTTATCGAATAAAGGGAAGAAGAAAATTTAAAATCATTTTATCTTAGGATCTTAGCAATTATTTTAGTGTTTTTTGTGGCAGAAAATATTGTAAAATCAGGAATTACGAATTGAGACCTTTGCACAATGTTCAATTTCGTTCGAGTTCAAGAAAGGCTAAAATTTTAACCACAGGAATACATTGAGTATTTCGAGGATTAAAATTTTAGCCTGCCTCCGAAATCGGGCGAAAGGGGGCGTTGTGCAAAGGTCTCTACACCTCAATAATAAAAGGCAGTATGACAGGCCGTCTTTTTATTGCAAAATAAAAATATTGTCTCAAAGCGGATTTTACCCGTGATTTGATTGCATCAACACGGTTCGGAGTTTCAGCGTCCATTTCATCAACTATTTCAAGTATAACACATTTTGCATCTTCTATGATATGGCCTGTTTCGTTTTCAAACACAAAGCCCTTTGAAACAATTTCCGGTCCGTATATAATAATTCCGGTTTCTTCGTCAAAGGCCATTTCAACCGTAACAATGCCGTCTTCGGACA
>CAYZXU010000038.1:0-20733 GCA_964482535.1 uncultured Desulfobacteraceae bacterium
GAAGTTTCTTCTTCTTTTCCGCCACCATGTCAGCGAAGACTTTGTCTTTGTATGTCGTAGCGTTTTCGAGTTCCTGCAGTGCCATCTGGATTTTGTTGAGTTTTGCAGAAAGCTCAGTGAGTTCATCCTTTAAAGAAGCCTCCTCATTCTGCAGATTGTCCTTCTCTGTTGCAAGCTGGGAGATTCTGTCGCTATCTTTCAAAAGATCTGTGTATTGATTCCATGTAGCCCAAAAAACATCGAATTGAGGATATTTCTCTTTCAAGGTGTCGTACTCTTCCTGCGTGAAATAAACCTTATCTGCAAGGCCAAACATGACGTATCTTCTATCTTCAATCATTCCAGGCTGCGGTGCCTTCAAAAGTTTCCTCATTATCCACTTCCCCCCCTGTATGATGAGGTTGATGAGGTAAAGAAAAAAGCGGGTCATTTTGATCACCCGCTTAGTTAGTTGCAAATTGTAAACCAGTTATTTTGATGTTGATGTCTCGATAATTCGACATAGGCACACCTTCAGGAATGATACATTTCACCCAGAAAGGAATAACGTCGCCTGAATTCATGCTTCCTATTTCCAAATCTGCTCCGGCATTTTCATATGTTCCAGGAGATCCAGAGTTATCCGGAGCTAAATGATAAAAGTACTTTGATAAGCCTATATACTTGTAGACGTGTTCGGGATTTGCAGAGCAAATGAAAGTTGTTGTTGATCCATCACCCACCAAAACTCCTACGACGGATCCTCCAGCTATAGCAACAGCGCCTTCGCCCTGAGCAGGAGCCGTTGTCAGAGTTACTGTATACGTATTATCTCCATTATCTGTGACGGTGTAATCTGTATCTACTGTCAACTCGGTATCTGCAACATAATCTCCAAAAGAAACCACAACATTCTGAGCATCCACATTTTCTGCTTTCAAGAACAGCTGCTGTTCAAGTGTTCTGTCGCTTTCTACAGAAGAGTTCCCTATAGCGTACAATCCAGAAAAAATCTTCTCTCCAGAACCAATCGCTATAACGGTTTCTCCTTCTGCGGGAGCTGTTGTTAGAGTGACTGTGTACGTTCCATTTCCATTATCTGTGATAGTGTAATCTGTCCCTTCAGTCAGAAGTTCTCCATTCGTTGCGCTTGACGAGAATTTCCTCACTTCAGTAGGATTTTCGGAACAGGTAAAACTTGTTGTTGATCCATCACCTTCAAGACGTCCGATCTCTGTTTGAATTAGTTGAGTGCAAGCGGAATCTTTATAAACTTTCAAAGCCATACTAAAATGCACCTCCTCATTCAATCTTGTTTATTTTCAGAGTTCTCGCTTTCTTTTTGTTTTTTAAGCTCGTTTTGCAATATAGAAAAATGAAATTGCATTTCCTTCATGAACGATTCTTTCAAAAGCTCAAGCTGTGTCAGAAAGCGATTAACACACTGGAGAGCTTCATTGAGTTTTGGATCGATATTTGAAGGCAATATATCACCTCCTCAAGCAATTGTGCCAGTCAGCTTTCTTCTATTACCGTTGGCGTCAACATAGTAAATCGAATCACCACAAATTTTGAGTTTGCCAGGCGTTCCAGAACCAAAAACAGTATCTCCATAAGGTATTCGTAAATTATATGCGCCATCAAAAACAATTTCAGCGCCAGTGGTTTCAGTTATTTCAAATATCAAATCTTGTCCATTGTATTTGATATATGCGTGGTTATCATCTTTCATGAGATCGATCAAGGCTTGAGAACCTGGCAAAGGACGAATATCTATAAAAGTAGATCCTTCATCGTTATAAGCACTAAATTTGAAATGAGGCAATGCATCAATTGCATCGATGTATTGAACAAAACTAGTACTTCCATTATTTATAATGGTATGATTAAAACGTATCGCTGAGCCCAACGCATAACTATAGTCATATAAAGCCCAACCACTATCTACAAAATCAATTTCTCCTACAGCCCCAAAATCATTTGCGGCCAATTTCAAAGTGCCTTTAAGTTCTAAAAACTGTCCATCCCAGATCAAATAGTTATCTGCAGATGATGTTCCTATTTGAAACTTTCCGCCCTCATCGATGAAAATTCCATCTGAATTGTCGGGTAAAGCTTGATAACCGATTTTGATGAGAGATCCCACCGTGATCTGCTTTCCAACACCAAGATCAATTGCGGCAGTTAAATGATTTGCTGTGATCTGATTTGCAGCGATATGTTGAGCCAAAATCGCATTGGCTTCAATGTGTTCTGATTGAATTTGCTCAGCTGCTATATGAGAGGCGAGTATCGCGTTGGCTTGAATTTTAGGTGAAGAAATCGAATTATCTGCGATATGTGTTTCTGTTATCACACCAACATCGATATCGATGCTCACAACTTTGTTGGGTTTGACCCCTTCACTCATTGTTGTATAGAAGCTTTCATTTCCCTGTTTGTCCACCGCTTTCACTCGATATCGGTAGTAAGCATCATAAGAAACGTCTCGATCAACATAAAAAGCACTTTCTAATACAGCGATCTGAGTATAATTAGTCGGATGTTGGGAAGTAGGACTTACAGCGCGTTCTAGAACATAATGAGAAAAATCATCGACAGTCACTTTCGACCAAGTTACAACAATCAAGCCAACGCCAACATATGCTGTTATGCTCGAAGGTTCTGGAGGATGTTCTGTATCTTTTGCTGATGTAATAGAACCCTGAATATATGTTGATTCTAAACCTTCAATATTAACGACTGATACTCGAACATATACAGTAACACCCTGTTTCACGCTGAATTCGATAGATGTACCTTTTGCTGTGAGTGTATACCATGTTGATTGATCGTAACTCCAGCGAATCAGATAATGATTAATGTCTAAAGATGGAGAAGGATCCCAGTGTGCGTAAATCCAGCTCTGATTGTCTCTTAAATATGTTGATAACTGCAGATTCGAAGGAGGCTCGGGTTGACCAGCAGATGCCGATGTGATACTTGACTCAATATATGATGATTCTTTACCTTCGATATTCACAGCAACAACACGTACATAAACGGTTGTGTTCCTCTGGACTTCAAATTCAACAACGGTACCCGCCACATCAATATCGTTCCACGCATCAGGGTAAGTTTCACTAAGACTGTAGCTCCATCGCACAGTATAGTGATCAATATCTAAAGACGTGGAAGCATCCCACATCGCTTTAATCCAGCACTTTCCATCACGGATAAAAGAAGAAAGTTGCAGATTCGAAGGAGGTTCGGGAGTAGATGTTCCTGATACGATAGATCCCAAAATATATGAAGATTCATAACCATCCATATCATAAGCAGACACTCGTACATAAACCCATGTGTTTCTTTTCACCTCAATTTCAATAGTATTTCCAGATGTATGTACCTCATCCCAATTCGTTTGATCGTAACTCCATCTGACAATGTAATACCGAATATCGATCGATGGAGAATGCGTCCATGTTGCTTTCACAAAACACAGTCCATCTCTCACAAATGTTTCGAGTACAAGATCCGAAGGAGGCTCACAAAGTTTTCCGTCTCCAAGAGCTATCGATTTTTCCGTCCAAGGAGAATACATTTGCTCAAAGATGCCACGTACACGTACATAATAAGTTCCTGGATCTAAAATCTTAATGCTTGCTGATTTATACATCGTCACAGCCACCTGAGTATATTCAGTATCGCCGGGATACTTAACCTGCACCTCCCACAAAACTGCGTATTTCCCTTTCCAAGTTGCAATGATGTAATTTCCTTCTCTGCTCAATTGCAGATTAAAAGGTCGTATATCTTCCGGGCTCGGTGGGTTATATGGTGGAATAATGATATTTGGAGGTTCTTCAACGGGCATGAAAAGATGTTTGGCTATTGCTTCAAATTCTGTGTATGATTTTTCGGCTGTTATTCGATGCGAAATCTTCGTGATTTCAAAAATACTTTGAATAATATTCATCGCAGGTACGCTGATTTTAACTAAATTCCCAGGCCTTAGCCATGGTCTGAAATTTGTTCGAACTGATATCGAATAAACCGATATTTTCTGTTGATTTGCATAATCAAAACCATTACGAAAAGCCAAATACTGAGCCAATTTTGAGATTTGGATATCATTGACAAAAAGTTCGCTTTCAACAGTTAACGGCTTTTCTTCTTCGCCCTCAGACCAGTCGATTTCATATTCAACATTTTTGGCAGTTTGTAAAGGACGTCCACACATGGAAATGTTTGTGATCACAATCTCTGAATCTGTGAGATTTTCTAAGCGAAATTTGACCCATTTAAGCGAAGTTGCAAGAGATAAAACTTTAATACTGCCATCATCTTCTCCAGCACCTAGCTGAACTGTACGAAGATCTTGAACGCTTGTTGTCAAGTAATACGTTATCGTGAGCTTGTTATCGAGTTCTATACAGGTCGTTTCAAATTCAACTTTTTCAAGCTCTATAGCCTCTTCTTTTGCTTTGTAGTAAATCTTCATCGGAGCAGAATAGTATTCAGAAATATCTCCTTCAAAGAAAGTGCCTCCAAATGCTTCCTGAACGTTGATTGTGTTTGTTGAAGGATCGAAGCTCCAATATGATGATGGAATCTCTGTATCGTTGATGTAAACTGAAATCGAACCTTCTTCAGCTTCTTCTTTTAAAGTGTAAAGGCCATTTCCAACGATCGTGGTCTCTTCTCGTGCTTGCCCTGGATATTTAGAATATGCCGGCAGATGAATCTCGTTCGTTAAATTGAAAACAGGCTGTTTCGGCAAGAACTCTTTAATTTCTCCTTTGAGAATGACCTTATTGACATCTGGTTGTTCATTTAAAATCGATAGATCATATACGTCGATCTCATCTTGTGCAAGCATTGTATCTTCATATCCTTCTGTCATTATCGAACGATAAACAAATTTTCCTTCCTCATCAAAAAACACAACCGCTCCTGTAACCTGAGCGATTTTGACGATCCCAGCCCAGGGAGTTTCTCCTTCTTTGAGAACAAACACAGGTACTTCAAAAGGCACTTTATCGGCGGTGATTTCGTCATATGAATATCCCGCCAATTTCAGAATTTGATGCACAAGGGAATTTTCTGGATCATCAGGATCGCTGAATTTTTTGTTCAAAAAGTAATAATCGGTTGTGAGTTTTGTATAAATTGCTCGCCTTGCTCTGTCTCGACAGATCAAACGAATCGTATCGAAACGCTCTTCGATTTTCTCCGTCTCTCCTGTGAAGATCGGTATGACCTCTGAATCCTTAATTACGTCAATTTTCACTAAAAGCCCGGGTTTTAGCTTTGTTCTATCTCCCAAATGATGAATGAAGGAATCTTTCGGATTAGATAAAACAATTTCGAATTGATTAGAACGAGCGTAACCTCCAATTTCTCTTGACATCGACCAATTAAGAGCTTTAACCCATTCGGATTCATCAACAAGACCTGACCCATAATCTATTCGAAAGCGAATATTATTACGACTAAACTGATTCTTTGTAAACTCTTTGAATTCTGCAGATACAGCTTGTGTTTCAACAAAGTTTTCTCCCATCTCTTTAGCTTGAAGTTCTGAAAGATTTCTGAAACTTTTAAGCCATCCGACTCTAATTTCAGGCATTCTCTCACCTCACAAGAACTCCTCCTGTATCAATTCCTATTTCTTCAAGTGCAGACAAAATTGCTTCTTTCAAAGCTTCAGAATCAGCCAAATTGTTTGAGATGTAATTATTGATCGTTATGTAATACACTTCAGCAGTGCTGGCTCCAACGCTTCCTGCATATGTTCCTCCAGTTGCTCCTGTCGCTTGCCCTCCAAGATTCAATTCCTCTGGAAAAACTTGTTCTGCTGAAACATTTAAATACTGCAATGTTGGAAGATGAATACCCAACCATCCAAGTAATGTGTTGATCGCATTGGCGACAAAGTTATAAATGCCTATGAAGAAATTAGCTATCGAGCGGAGCATTTCATAGAAGAACATTAGAATAGGTCTTCCAACTTTATATGCAACAATAAACAAGTTCACAAACATTTGAATCAAAGGTGCTAAAGCTTTAACAACAGGAATCAGGAGAGCTCCTAAGATCCGTCCTATTGCAATGAGTAAATCCGCAAGGGGTCTGAATACTTCATCCAAAACAGGAGCCAAAACTTCTGCCATGCCTTGAAAGATCGTTGAAAGAGGCTGAAGAACCATCATTAGAGGTTTGCTAGCAGAAATTAAGGACAAAAGCCCTTGCGCTAAATCCATTAACAAAGAACCTTTTAAAAGATCTTTTAAGAAACCAAAAGCAGATTCAAAGCCTTTGAATAAAGCTCCGAAAACTCCTTCATCACCAGCAAATTTTTGTTTGATTCCTTCAATGAAAACACCAAACTCTTCTTTCAAGCCTTCAAAAGGTTTTCGTATCGTTTCAGCAAATTCCGAGAAGAATTCACCCAAAGATGTTTCCTGTATTTTCAAAGCATTCGAGAAACCCTCAAAGAACTTCGGAATCGCTTCATAAATCTGAACTTGTGGAAATTGTTCTTTTAAGCCTTCCCAAGCCTTTTTCAATAAATCTTTTCGTTGCGATTCTTGAATGATTTTCTGCGTATTCTGGAATTCCTTAATCGATTGATTCCCGATTTCAGCGATCAAATCTTGTGTAGCTTTTAAAGGATCTTTTGTGAATTCTTCTAAAAATTGCGGAAGAGATTCTTTTATGTGTTTCATAAGCTCTATTAAGCTTCCAATGCTTTCTACAGATAATCCAAGCTCATCTAAAATATCTTTTCCAATATCAAGCAACTGTTGCATTTCAGAACCTTTCACAACACTCGGAGATTTACCAACAAGCCCTCCTTCTTGATATCCTCGTCTCAAAACTTCCAAATTAGCTATCAATTCAGGATATCGTTCGACCATCCACTTTGGAACGACATATTCTCCTTTGTGCACAACACCAGCAATCTCGTTTGCTCTTCCAGACCCTGTATATCCCCCTTCTTGCCAAACAGGTAAGGGGGGAAGAGGTAGCATTGTTGGTGTAAAGAAATATCGAAATGCCCAAATTAAAGCGTTGAACATTTTCCACAAGCCTTGAAGTGATTTATTTAATTCAGTCCATGCTGTTGTTCCTTCAGGTGTATTTTCAAGAGCTGTCGATATCGCATCTTCAGTTATTTCAAACATCGTATCTACAAGTTCAAATGTTGTCTCTTGCACTCGTTTTTGAATCACAGGTTTAAGACTTTCATAGACATTTTGTAAAAGTTTAGGATATTCTTTGTTCTCAGAATAAGCCCCATAAATTCCTCTCATCAGCGCCTCGAAGAATTTAGCAGGTTCTTGTCTGTATTTCCAAGCTTCAGGGAATAAGTTTTTGATTGTTTCGATGAAATCTTTTATCGATTCCTCAAACGATTCATATTGTCTATACTCTCCTGTTTTTGCTTGCATCATACCAAACAAGTTATAGCGACCTGCAAAATGAATTCCCCAACCAGTTTCAAGAGCGGAAATTGTCGCCAAAATCTCAGGTCTGATGTTGAATCTGTAACCATATTTCATGAATAAAGGCATATATTGTTCTATAAAAAGTTCTTTCTTTGATTTCTGCAGATCTTTTTCTGTCAAAGTGACTATTCTTTGAATAGTTTCCCTTGTTTCTTTTAGCGATCTTCTCAGTCTTTCCCAATCCTCGGGCGTCAAAATCCAGGGCGCTTTCCACTCCCAACCAGGAACAGGCTTTTTCTCCTTCTTTTCCTCTTCCTTCTCTTTTGGTTTTTCTTCTCTGCCTTCTGGTTGAGGAACAGGCTGAGGCAGAGTTTCTCTTGCTTTTCCAGGAAGAGGCGGTGCTTTCGGTGTGAACTTTCCTGTTTTCAACGCCTCCTCAATTTGCATAGCTATAAGCTCATCGATTGTAGGTAGCGTTCCCGCCAATCCCGTTGGTGGAGTCGCTGTTGGTCTGCTGACCGAAGGCAAAGGAATGATTTTTCTCAAATCTTCTATCGAAGGAATTCGCTGATAAACATGCTCTATACTCTCTTTGAAGCTTTCTTTCAATTCATCCAACTTTCCAGTCAAAGGAGAAACATCAAAAGTCAAATTCTGCTCAAATGATTTTTGAAGTCCCTTGACGCTGTTATCAAGCTCCTGAACGCTTGTAAATATTTGCTCTTTCACTTTTTCGATCGAATCTTTCAAAATCTCTATTTGATGCTCAATAGCTGGTAGATTATTCTCCTTTAAAGTATCAACTGATTGCCTCAACCGATTCATTTGCTCGTTTAAAGCATCGAGTTTCATTGAAAGATCTTGAGTGTCTACTCGAACAGGCGCAGATACACTTACAGAAGGAGGAAGAACAGATGTTTCAACGACGACCTGCTCTTTCTTCTGTGAAATCGCACGCAAAAGAGAAACCATACTTGCAATGCCTACACCAATCGGAGCCAACAAAGGAAGGTACTGCTTCAAAAGGTTTCCTGCGCCAACATCTGTACAAACAGGAATACAGTCCATATTCCACCATTTGCCTACGTTTGAGAAAGGCGTTTGAGTTAAACTTCGCCCTATAACTGTCCCAAAGATCGTTCCAAGAAGTTGCGGAAGCATTGTGAGAAGTCCTATGATCAACAAGATCCAGCCTTCGGCTTTAGAGAAGAAAGCTTTGATAACTCCAACAAAAGTTCCTTCTGCCTGCGGTTTAACAGCTTCCGCAAGAGGCGATATCATTTTGCCAATGCCAGGTATGAATCCGAGCACTTTCAAAACAATGTATAAAATCCCCTGAGCAAGGTTTTTTATTTCAGCAAATCCTTTCTGAATCAAATTAACTCCCGAAAACCAACCTTTAATCCAATTCCAAAAAGCTTTTCCAATGTTTTTTACCCAATCCCAAACATCCGCCAAAGCTTTTTTGAACGAGCCAAACTTCACTGTCAAAACTGCGAACATTCCTACAAGTCCCAAAATGAACGGATTGAGAAGCATTTTAGCTGATGTTAGTAGATTCACGAAAAGCTGAAGAACACTCGTAATAACTTTAAAGGCAGCCGAAATTCCTAAAACGATCGCAGAAACCTTCACTAGCTCAACAAAAAATTTCCGAACAAGTTCAGGATTTCTCTTGATGTATTCTGTTATTCCTCGCAAGAAAGCAATGATTTTTTGAAGCACTTCGACAATTACAGGTCTCATTACTGTGAAGAATTGAAAGTTCAAAGCTTCAAGTTCAGATCTCATGAGTTTCAAAAGAAAATGCACGTTGTTCGTTTGCTTTTGAAAAGCGCTAATTAATGCAGCTGTATCTCCTCTAATCGACTTCAGAGTATCTTTCAAAATGTCTAAATTATTGATCCAAGAAACGATTGCTCGAGCCGCTCTGATTTCAAACCCAATAGCTTCAAGTTTCGCTGCTTTTTCCTCATCAGTAAGCCCCTCGAAAGCTTTTGCAAGGTCTTCCAAGATTCTTTCGAGTCCTCTGAATTTTCCAAATTCATCGTATAAAGAAATTCCCAGCTCTTGCAAATTTGTAGTTTTTTCCATCAAATCTTCAAAGGCGCTAGCTGTAGCTGTCGAAGCTTCAGCTGCATCAAAACCTACTCTTGTAAGAGCGACAAAACCAGCCAAGGCTTCTCTGAGAGAAACCCCAAGCTGAGAGGCAGCAGGTGCCACAACCCCAAACGTACGAGCAAGCTCTTCATATGTCAAAAGTCCTTTCTTTACAGCTTCAAACTGCATAGCATAAACTTGACTTAATTTATCAAGAGAAAGACCATAAGCGTTTATAATCGAGATCGCAGACTGAAAGGACGTTGCAAGATCTGTAGCACCTGCAATTGCTGCAACAGAGGTTTTTCTGAGAACTGACACAGCTTTCTCTGCAGGTACACTCGCAGATCCAACAAGATATAAAGCGTCCGCAAGTTGTTCCAGAGAATATCCTGAAATTTTTGATAGATCCACAATCGAGCGTTTCATCTGCTCGAATTGTTTCTGCGAAACATCGAACATTGTATATGCTTTTTGAAACGCATTTTCAACACGAGCTCCAAAGAAAGCTGAAGCGGAAGCGGCTCCTGTCAAGGTAGAAACCAAGATGGTCGAATATTTCAAAATGCGAGTATTCAATTTATCGAAAGTCTGTAATTGTTGTCTCAAGTTCTGTGCGAAAGTTTGAAAATTTCTTCCAGCACGCTGAATATTCTGAGATAGCGTGGAAACATTCGTGCTAACTCTCTGAAGCACAGGTGAAGCGTTATCCGTTGCTGTTATCTCGACTCTCAGTTCATCTATTTTAGCCACGGACCCCCACCTCTCTTTTTCTGATCCTCCAAAATTTCAGCGATGGCCTGACGTGCTGCTAAAAGAAAGAAAATAAAATGCGCTGGTTGATCTAAAAGAGAGCCTCGCTCAGGAAGTGCATTAATCGATCCTAAATCGTTCAAAGACAACTGCACTAAAAGAAGCTCATTTTCCCATTCTTCCAAAAGAGTTCCTTTTAACTGCGTGAGTCTTCGATCAAAAAAATTTTTTAGAGCCAAAGAAAACTGTTTCATATCCAAATCCAGAAACTTTCGTACTTTAAAAGTGCTTTCGCTCAAAATTTTTGATACAACCGCAGTTTTCAGTTTTCCTACAGTTGTTAAACTGATCGGTTCTTTCTCAGACCATTTCTCAATCAAAAAAGGGAGGGCTTCCAAAACCCTCCCTTCTTTTAGAAAGAAATATTCTCTTAGCGTGACATCATGAATCAATACCCAATCTTCTTCTCCAAATTTAAGAAATTTCTTCATTCTCCTCCTCCTTGAACTCTTCTAAAAGCATATTGCTTTTGTTTAATTCATACATTTCAAGTAATTTTTCCCAGAGTTGTTCTAAAATCTTCTTCGAAACTTTCTTGAGATTTGCTATCGTGACAGGAACAGATTCGGACCAATTCTTAATGACTTTCGCCAAGAAACCATAAGGAAAACCCGGGGCTTCTGTCGATTCTATTTCGATGACAGGATTTGCACCAACATATCTCATTTTTCCCTTTGGTGCCATTTCGTTTCTGAAGATGTCATAAAGCTCTTGAGAGAGTTCTTTTCTGACTTCAAACCAGTTCGAAGTTTCAGTCTCAACTAAATTTCCTTGATCATCAAAGTAAATCTTGACAGTCTCTTCACTTGCAAAAAGACTCATTTTCTCCCTCCTTTAGCATCAGTAGGTTCCGGTATCATTTGTATAATCTTCGACAGTTATAATTTGACCCGTCGAAGGTATTAAAGCCTCATATGATCCTCGTAACGTAATTCTTCCAGGTCCTCCAATGTCATGCGTCATGCTGGCAAATTTGATTCGAGGAAGTTTGATAATTAGTTTTTCTCCAGTACTTTTTTCGAATTTAAGATATAAAGAAGCATCTTGGAAATTGATGAATTTGTTGTATTGATCCGAGAAAGTATCAGTTGTCAGCAGAAGTTCTACATCTCCTGTAATAGCCAGATTCCCCTCAGGTATTGTTTTTCTCCTTCCTGTTCCATCGAGTCTGTAGTCGTCTGTATCCAAATTATTTGCTATAGACAAAGTAATTCTTGAATACTTGTCTGCTGTCCAATTTGTCCCATCTGCTGAGAGCAAAAGTTCTCTGAAGTAGAAAGGATCGTCTGAAGGTTCTGTAATTGATCCTTCTGTAGCAACTTCATCACTTTCCTGAATTCCTACCCAATCCGTTGTGATTCGAGGAATTCCTCCAACGGCCATTTCGAGTGTTAAAGTGTTGAGTTTCATTCCAAGATAATCTCTGATTATACCGTCATGATCCACTCTGATTGTTGCAGAAGGCAAATTCCCTGTAGCTGATGTAACTGCAGTAATCTCAGTGTATTCATCTCCGGAATCGGGAGTTGAATCGGGATCTTTTAAAGTCGCAAGACCCAATGCAAGATAAAACAAAACTCCAGCCGGCACAGGGAACAATTCCAGCGTTATCCCTCCACCAGTTCCTTCTCTTCCGGGAGCCAAAGATTTTGTTCCTCTGTAACCAAGTAAGGCTTCACTTCTTACGCTTTCCAAATTTGCATTCAGCGACTCATCTACAAAAGGAAGCTTATATTTCAAAGTCGCTGCCTCACCAAAAGTCGACTCAATCCCAAGCAAAATTTTACTTCTTGCACCACTTGTTGGATTGGCCACTTCAGAACACCTCCTCAGTGCTGAAAGTTATCAAATATCTATTCGCCAAAGGTCCTTCGAAAGGAGGATTGACAAAGTATTTGATTCGCAGAATACCTCCAAAGCCTAAAAATTCGCTCCAGACAGCACTTTTCACTTCAGCATCATTTTCTTGAGCAGGAAGCAAAAGAAAAGTGATTGTGAAATCCTGCCTCAAAAGCCCTCCTGTTTCGAATCGCTCATCCAAAATTACATCCTCTAAGATCAAAGCAGGAAGCGATGAAGGAAGCGCCTCTAATGTGCCAAAGGCTATTTGAAGATCATTAGCTACGTTTTGAAGTTTTTGCTTAATCGTCTCAAGCGTCAAGGTTTGATCACCCCTCTGTAAGTTGCAGAAATCATCAACGTTCCCTCAACGCTTTCGAATTCTCCTTTTGAGTCTTCTTCAAGAAAGATGATCCCTTTTGCAAAATCGCTATATTGATGCAGTTGTTGTTTGACTTGCTGGTAAAGCGCTTCAAGATCTGAAACGTTTTGATTTTCATTCGCTACGAGAATCACAGTCATCTCCACTCGTCTCCAGCTTTGCTCATTTCGAAAAGCACCATGTAGAACGATAAAAGGTTTTGTTTGTTCAGATAAATCAAAACGAGGATCAAAAATGAAAGTAGGAGCTATCGGTGAAAGCTTTCCAGCGATTTCCTTGAGAAACTCAAGATCCGTCATGGTTTCATCTCCTGAAGCCTTCTTTCAAAAAAGGCAAGTCCTTTTTCCCAAGCAGGTCTCAAATAAGGATGCTCTTTCGTTCCTTTCTTTTTGATCGTCATAGCTATAGCCCAGGCTATTGATCTTGCTTCTTTTCCTTGCTTTCCTTTGATCCATCTTTGCTTTCCTGATTTTGTTCTGACAAATCTTCTCGATTTAACTTCGACCCATTTTTGAATCGGCTCAACTGGCGGCATATGAGAGCGTGTTCCAAACTCGACGTAAGGTCCATAATGAGCTCCAACTTTAACAAGTCCTCTGAAGAAGTCTTCTTTTTCTTCAAAATCAAAATGAATGCTCTCTCTCAATATTCCTGTAGCAACAGGAACCCTTTCAACAGCTTCTTTATGAACAACAAAAATCGTTTCTTTGATCAGTTCAACAACTTCATTCCAAACTTCCTCTTCTAGCTCATAGATCTTCTGCCCATTCACATCGCCGGACACCACAATTTTCATTCGAGCTCCACCTCGTAAAAATCCTCATACTGCCTTACATTCTGAGCTATATAACGCTTCCCCTGATATTCGATAACATCTCCATTTTGAATCTCGGTGGATGTTTTTAAAATCAATCGATCTGCATATTTAATTCCCGTCTCTGATGCGATCTCTACTCGTTTATATTCAAAAAGCCCTCGAAATTTACCTATTTGATTCAAAGTTTCCTTTAGCTCACCGCCTTCTGAAACAATTTGCTTTCTATATAGCGTAAATTGCGGTGCTGTGCGAGTTAGAAAGTTGAAGAGTTTCATAAAATCACCTTCTTAGGAAGCCTCTCGAGGATCTCTCGAGGATCTTTCAAAGCCACTTTTTTCTCGATGCTTTTATCAACTATGCCTGCTCCTAAAACGTAAGCTGTCGCAAGGTCAAGAATTACGCCTTTTTCAAGATCAGTCATCTCTTCTGCGAGCGTTGTATAAATCAAATGCACTTTCGAGTCTTCTGAAACTGTATAAGGCAAAAAGATGATATCTTTCTTGATCTCGGCTTTGTCTGAGAAATCAATCTCATCGATCATCAGCGTTTGAATCGTATCAACAGGAAAGTGAGTGTAAATTTTGTCAGAAGGCGCATCTAAAATAAAAAATCGCTCGATAGTTCGAGCTGTAAATGTTTTACCTATTCGATTTTCGACTTCTTGAATTGCTCGATTGAGATAATTTTGCAAGACAGTATCGATTGATAGATCAAGCGAAAAAGGATCGAGCCCTAAATGTGATTTCAGTTCAGCCAGATCAATCATGAAGCATCACTCACTTTCGTATCTCCTCTTTCTCCTTTCTCCTTGACTTAACAACCTCAAAGCGATCAGGAAAATTCTTTAAAAGATATTTAGCAAACTCGTCATTAACTTCTTTGATCTCGCCTTCTTTAAAAGATTTCGATGTATCCCAGCCGCAAATGTAAGGCTTTAGCGCCTTAAGCTTCATGTTATCCCTCCTTTAAAAAAGAAGGGAGGGGGAGAGCCCTCCCTCATTATGCTTCGGTGACACCAATCACAGCGATCTTTTCCCCATCGGCCACTCTGTGTCTGAAAGCAACTCTTATCGTTGCCACAACATGAGTCGCCTGATCTTTCGCTATCTTTTCGGCTTCAACAGTTACTTTTCTTCTTACACCATAAACCCAAGCATTTTTGTTTACAAGGTAGATCACTGTGTTTGTTGTCGTTGTTCCATCGTAAACTCCAGATGCGTTCAGATCCTCTCTTACGTATTCAGAAACAATGACGGGTATTCCGTCGAATTTTGCAAGCTCACCTGTGAGCAGTGTAGCGTTTGGTCCGTATTTATCAACTGTGAGAACATTAGAAAGATTCAGCATTTTTGTGTATCCGGCTATTCCAGTGATCCACACAAGCTGATTGGGATCTGCTCCATATTTACCCATCTCTTTCCTCATGTTTCTCAAAACTGTCTCGTTGAATGTAGAAGCATCTACAACAAGGCTGTTATCGACAGCATAAGCTCTGAGTCCGAGGAAAGCTTTTCTGGGATCATCACTTGCTGTCACGTCAGCATCCATGTGTGTTGCTGCGGTGTCACCGTTAAGAATGGCGTTTTCTATTGCTGCAGAAAGAGCAAGAGCAAGATCTTCTTTCACAACAGGCAATATGGGGAATATGGCATCTTCTTCAAGATCGACATCGATTGGAATGTAAGAGTACAGCGTTTTCGCGGTGAGTGTAACCTTTCCTGTGTATCCGGTCGGTGTCGTATCAGTCAAACTGGCAGATTTCAATTTGGCAGAAGGCAATGTTCCTTTGATGGGTACTTCTAAAGGGCTTCTCTTCATATCGATCTGCGGAAAGACAGAAGCAACCTTCAGTTCAAGCGCAACTCTATCCATTATCTCATCGGAAAATGCAGTCTCAATCCATTCAGACCCCTTCCCGCTTGTAGCTGCATCGAGAGCTTTTCTGAGTTCACTTTCGGCGTTTCCTGCGAGCTCTTCAACAGGTTTCTTCAGAATTGCAGAGGCAAGATAAAGATCAGCCGCTCTTTTTCTGAGCTGTTTCTTTTCCTCTTCGCTCTGAACAACAAAAGATGCTTTTCTCTGTTCCTGCAGAGCCTTTTTAATCTCTTCCTCAACCTTTTTCTGTCCCTCTTTGTCTTTCTTTTCAATCCTCTCTTTTAAGTCGTGGACAAGTCCTTTGAGTTCTTCAACAATCTCTTTCATCAGTCAGACACCTCCTGTTAAATTTTGCTTATGAGTTCTCTTATTTGCCTCAAAATCTCAACAACTTCTTTCTCATTTACACTTTTCTCCTCGGGTTCGGGATAACCATATTCTGGAGCGGGATAACCATAACTGTAACCAGAAAGTCCCGCCATATCTACAAGTTGATTCACTATATCCAGAAGCTCTTTTGGAAGATCAGCAGAGTAAAGTATCGCCACAGCTTCTTTTATCTTGCTCAGCTGAGATTCCGATAAAGCTATCTTCTTTACTTCCTCGGCAGCCTGCGCTTCTTGCTTTTTCTCTTCCTGATCTTCGTTTGGCTGTTCCTTCTGCTCTTTTTCTTTTTCGATTTTTACTTCCTCCTGAACCTGCTTTTCTTCCCGCTTCTGTTCTTCTTTTTCTTTTTGCTCAACAACAGCCTTTTCTTCAGACATGCTGTCAACCTCCTTTCGCTTGATCACAAGAAACTTCGCTTTAGGAACGGCTGGTTCATCGACCAAGTCAATTCGATCAACCTCGAGATCTTTGAGAATGAATTTAGCTTTCATTCTCTCCCTCCTCAATCGATTCTTTAAACGCTCTTCCTTCAATTGAAAAACCAGTTATTTTGCCTTCTTGAATCAATTCCCACAACTTTTGATCCAAAATTCTAATCCCCAAAAGCCAAGTACCTTTTTTAATGCGCTCGCCATTGATTTCCATGTCGACAGGAGCGATATAACTTTCAACGATTTTGACCTGTGATTCTTCTAAAGGCTTCTGATGCATAAATCCCATCTTTCTATACTCAGAAAGCCAAGTCCATGCCGCTTTTTGAACTTCCTCAGCAGGAACGATATCTCCTTGGAGATCGGGCTCATCTGGTATCAAAACAGGAGCAAGAACATACTTATGGCCGGCCTTAATGATCTTCCCACTCCATTTTTTCGTCAATTTGTCCACCTCCACCAAAACCGGCTTGGTACCTGGAAGAGACCAAATAAGATACTTTTGTCTTTTTCTTTTGAGCTCTTTTACAACTTCATCGAAATCTCTTTTCTTTGCATATGGAGTCCGATCATCGGGTTTTTCTATAAGCCAGATTCTTCTCCCTCCAACGGGAGCGTATTCAATGATGTATCGACCTTTGATTTTTTCGCCACTGAAGAACAGCTCAAACATGTGTTCTCTCCAAACACCGATCTCATACGTTCCTTTATCGATCTTGAAGAATTTTGCGTATTTCTTCTCTGTAGCTCCAACTTCGCCAGGCTTAGAGACATAAGGGGGATCGCCGATTTCAAGCCATTCTTTAGGCTGAATGAGCTTGAACTGTCCTTGAAGCTTATCATCTCCTATTGTTGACAAGTCTTTTCCTTCGAGAACGTCTTCGGCTTTGCCAAGGAAAACTGTAAAGCCCCACAAACCTCCTTCGAATTCACATCTCAAATCGCCATGAACTGATCTTCCTCGCTTTAACAATTCTTCCGCTGATAAGTCGATCTCATCTTCTGTAAGGCCTCTAAAGTGCCATTGATAAACAAATCGCCCTTTTCCAGATTTCGGATAGCATTTGTACCAATTTTCCGCCCAAAATTTAGCTGCTTTTTCTCCTCTTGTTTCCCCTTCTTCTTTCAAAGCTTTCGAAGTCACTTCTTTCAAACAATGCCCTCTTCTTGCTATATCTATCGCTTGTTTGATCGTATATGCAGGTCTTGATCGATCAAGCCCTTGAGGATAAGGTTTTCCCCAGGCCACCTTGCCGTCAGGATAAATCAAAAGCTCTTCAACTTTTACATTCAGCGTATCTCCAGGCTCTGCAAGCCGCTCTTTCGTGACAAACGTTTTTCCAATCTCAACAGGTTCTTTCGTTTCATCATCCAAAAGAGCACATCGATATGTGTAACCATTTTTCGTCTCAAGAACATCAAGAACCAATACCTTTAGCTCAACCCAAAGCTTGAATTTGGCGTAGTCTTGAGTAGGGCCAAACGTATAAGACATATCATATTTTCGAGCGACAACGCCTTCAATGGGAAGATCATCGAACTTGTAATTCACAGCCTTCTCACAAGCTTTCAGAAATTCTTCTTTGTTTTTAGCTTCATATTGAGGAAGAACGATCAAATGAGGTAAATCGATCGTCTTCAAAATTTCATAGCGCTTATAGAAAGGTTCTGTGTGAATGTCCTTTCCATCCCAGTAGAGAATGTCATACAAGAAAACAAAAGATTCCCCATCTATCTTTCCAGCGAGACCTGATAAGATTTCAGGACGTGCTACAAAATGATTTCCACTCTTAAATTGAAGCTCTCCTTCTATAATGCAGTCCGGAAGCTTTTTAAGCTCTTCAACTAGAAGAGGAAGTTGCTCCGATCTGTCTTCTTTCGTGTCCTCAAAGAATATCGAAATCTTATCGCCTTTCTTTTGAAGAATCGTTCTGAAACCATCAACCTTAGGCGAGATCAAGAAATGTTCATAATTTTTGCCCCATTTTTCCCAAAGCTCTTCCGCAGAGAAAAATTCCGTGTATCCAGCCATGAAGGGTTTTTGAGGAGTATATTTTGTGATCGGTTCGATCTTCTTGAGCTGAACAAGATGCTTTTCTTTTTTCTTTCGAAGAATAAGATCATAAAGAGGCATGTAATTATCGTGCGCTCCCTGAGGGTTCGCTATATAATGCAAAAAACCCTCTTTTCGAGGGTCGAGGATTTTTCGTATAGGAATTTCGATGTTTTCGGCAAAGATCAGAAATTTTCCACCTGCTTTCTCCGCTCGAAAGAGAACATCTATATCTTGCGCTTCTTCTTCCTTTGAAACGTATGAACCCACAACCGATACAAAATCGGGAATGACCATGATCTCATTGGGAAGCGCCTCAAAATCGATTCGTTTCCGCAGTTTCTCAGTCAATTTATCTAGCTCGTCATGAGGGTTATGATTCAATCCTCTTCGCTCCATTTCTCTCACAACAAATAAGTGAAAATTCACAATATCTTCTTTTGTGTATTCTTTCGTTCTGCCAAAAAGCTGATGAAGGCGTCTATGTAAATTTAAAAGCTCTTCGTCATTAATTTCTCGAAGAGCTTTTTCATTTATCTCAGACAGTTTCATATTCCCGCCTCCATATGAAACGTTAGCGTACATCGACAATTTATTATCTCTTCAGGCGGTCCATCAGGATCTTTGGGATACATAAGACCATTAGGAAAAGGCCCATCTATAGGAACGATTGTTCCATGCAAAGCCAAATGCGAATCTCGCACTCTATCATCAAGCGTTGCAATCCATTCTTTATATTTAGCCTTCGCTCTCTTGGCCGAATGGAAAAGTCCATAATTGTAAGCCGATCCTATCTCAGTTCTTGCTATTCGCTCAAGCTCGTAATCTGAAAGTCTTTCTTCAAATACCTCATCCAAGCGCTTCATGAGTTCCATAATTCCCTCGCCTCTTGCGAGACCTCCCGCCAGAGCCTGCGTTACCCGCTGTCTTGTCGTTTCCGTAACTTCTCTTGCAAACTTGATATATTTTTGCTTCAAATATTCAACAATCTCAGGCTCTACATCCTGCCAAGTCTCAGAAAACTCAAGTTTTTTCTTCATGTTCTCAAAAGCTCTCTTGATCGCAAGAAGCAAAAATTTTCTTTGAATGTCTTTAAGATCCTCGAAGAATTTCTGCCAAAAATCTTCTTTCTTTGTTTTTTCGAAATTTTCTAAAAGACGTCTCTTGTATTTCACGAACAACTTCCGAAGGGCTTTCACATATTCTCGCTCGATTTTTGAGACTTCATAGTCAAATTCCTTCCAAATTTCCTCCTTCGAAAGCCGTTTTTCTGTTTCCTTTTCGGCAGGAATTAAAGTTGCAGACCTCCACCAAGTATCGCCCCAAGGCACAGGATCCAATCCTTGACGCTCTCGCCATTCATTGATCGTCATGATACCTTGAGAAACTAAAATCTGAGCTGATCTTGCAATATCTTTGATATCTTCTTTCAGAACATCTGACAGATCGAATTCGACCTCATAATCTCCAAAAAGAGGCATAAGCTGATGATTTATAGCTTCTGAGATTTTTCGAACAATAGGAATCACTGTATTTTCCCAAAACATTCTTCTTTGAACTTCTGAATTTGCATAATTTGCATATTCAAAAATACCTACAAGAGCGGGAGGAACGCCCAAAACCGCCAAAATCTCTTCTCTTGTCATCTTTCGCAGACTGAGAAATTCAAAGTCCTTAGGCCTCGTTCCAACTTCTTGATACTTCACATCTCCTGTTAAAACAAGAAGCTTGTGAGCACTTTCCACACCCGAGTAAAATTGCATGATTTTATTTTTTATTCTATCGAACTCTTCTTCTGTAATTGAGCTATCAATTGTTAGAATTCCCGGAATTTTCGTTCCATGCTTAAAAAAGCGCTGATTGTATGCTACTGCATAAAGATCAAGAATTGCTGGTGCTATCAGAGCTTTCAAAGGAGCCAACGCTTCAAATTCGTTGAGAGGGCTGTGGTATCTAAAATGCACAACATCATTGACATCTAATCTGATTTCTTCGCCGTTGACCGAATAAATGTAACCTGAGATATAGCGTTTGGGGTCAGGGATCAATTTGATTCGATCAGGCCTGAGAGGGTATAACGCTATAGGAATTCCAAGCTCATCCTTGACGATTTCCCAATATGCCTCTCCAAATATCTCTAGATGAATCGTTGTAAGCTCAAAAAGATCTGTGTAAGACAAGAGCGGATTCGGATTGTAGAAAATATCTACCACAGGCCCTTTATCGACCTCGATTCTTTCTTCTTGTGATATATCATAGATTTTCAAATAGAGCGAAGAAACAGCTGTCGCTATCTTTTTAATGCCAGCATATACCCAAGACAGATTTTCAAAAAGATCTGCATAATCCTGCACTGAAGTGACTTTTTTCAATGGCTCGTTTTCATCTTTGAATTCCAAAGCCAAAGCCCGTGACTTTTTAATCCTGAACAGCTTTTTTAAGTTTTCAAAGAAACTCATCATTTGCTCCTCCTTTGCCTTAGATCACAAACACAAAGTGCTTATCCTGCTTACCGTGTGTATACACCGCATACCTGAGTGCGTCCATGCTGTGGTCGTTTTCTTTCACAGGTGTATCCTGCATCTCCCCTTCTCTGTTTTCCTTCCAGCGGTATGTGAGAAATT
>CAYZXU010000039.1:0-20246 GCA_964482535.1 uncultured Desulfobacteraceae bacterium
GTCAATGCTTTTTTTATTTACTTTGAAAATCAACTCGTGATACGAAAAATAGTTTGGTATAAATTTGATGCATTCGTAAAAAGTCGTCATTCCCGCGGAGGCGGGAATCCATGTAGGGGCACGATGCATCGTGCCCCTTATATTTAAAAAGACTGGATTTCCATTTTCATGGGAATGACAGCGCAAGAAAAATATCTTGATAAAAGGTAAGTATAGAATATGCAAATACCTCTGCTAAATGACATTGTCATTATCTTTGGACTGGCTATTGCTGTCCTTTTTATATGCCACCGGCTTCGCGTGCCGGTAGTTGTGGGATTCCTCCTCACGGGAATATTCGTCGGTCCATACGGGTTTGGGCTGGTAAAAGCAGTTCATGAAGTCGAAATTTTGGCTGAAATAGGTATTGTGTTCTTGCTTTTCACCATCGGAATCGAATTCTCACTCAAAAGGTTGCTCCAAATCAAAAAGTCCATCCTGATGGGCGGCTCCCTCCAGGTGTCGCTGACCTTTTTGGCTACTTTGTTCATAGCAAGGATGTTTGGACAGACTTTTGGTGAGGCGGTCTTCATGGGATTTCTCGTAGCCCTGAGCAGCACTGCTATTGTTCTCAAACTAATCCAGGAAAGAGCCGAAGTTGATACTCAATACGGGCGCACAACTCTTGGCATTCTGATCTTCCAGGACATTATTATTGTTCCTATGATCCTGATCACACCACTACTAACTGGTGCGACAGGGAATTTAACTGAATCCGTTTTCATTCTTCTGTTCAAAGGAGTCGGCATAATCCTGTTGGTGATGGTCAGCACTAAATGGATTGTGCCCCAGGTATTGTATCAAATCGCAAGAACACGCAATCAAGAAATTTTTTTATTAAGCATAATTGTAATATGCCTTGGCGTTGCATGGCTGACTTCCATGGCAGGATTATCACTTGCCCTGGGTGCGTTTTTAGCAGGATTAATCATTTCCGAATCTGAATACAGCCATCAGGCGCTGGGGAATATTTTACCCTTTCGGGATGTCTTTACAAGCTTTTTTTTTGTTTCCATTGGCATGCTGTTAGATGTAGGCTTCCTCTTCCGGCAACCTGGAACCATTGTGTTGATTGCTTTGGGGGTTTTGGTTTTAAAATCTATAATTACCTGTTTTACAACAGTGTTATTAGGATTCCCTTTGCGCACTGCAATTCTGGTTGGCCTTGCACTCAGTCAGGTTGGTGAATTTTCTTTCATTCTATCCGGAACAGGTGTTAAACATGGTTTGCTTGCCGGAAATATTTATCAGCTGTTTTTGGCTTTCTCCATACTCAGCATGGCGGCAACACCCTTTATTATAATACTGGCGCCACGCGCAGCCGATATTATCATGCGGTTGCCGCTGCCGAAAAGGTTAATATCGGGTTTTTATCCTGTTCCAGAGATAAAGGTTGAGTTCAAAAAAGACCACCTTATAATAATCGGCTTTGGAGTCAATGGCAAAAATGTAGCACGAGCCGCACGGCTATCGGGTATTCCCTATGCAGTCATCGAAATGAACCCTGAAACCGTAAGGAGTGAACAAGCACAGGGTGAACCGATTTATTATGGCGATTCAACCCAGGAGGTCATACTTCAACACGCAAACATAAAAAATGCGAGAATCGTTGTAATTGCCATTAACGATCCGGCATCAACCCGTAGAATTACCGAAATCATTCGGAGACTTAATCCAAAGGTTCATCTAATTGTACGTAGCCGTTATCTCCAGGAAATGAAGCCTTTATATGAATTAGGAGCAAACGAGGTCATTCCGGAAGAGTTTGAGACATCAGTGGAGATTTTTACACGGGTTTTGGCTAAATATCTTATTCCAAGAGATGAAATCGAAGCGTTGGTCGCTGAAATACGATCAGATGGTTACGAAATGTTTCGAAGCCTTTCTAAAGAAACTTCATCTTTATCGGATTTACACCTTCAGCTTCCTGATGTTGAAATCAGTACGTTGAGAGTTGTTGAAAAATCACCTTTAGTTGGAAAAAGTTTGGGTGAAATTGAGATGAGAAAAAAATATGGGGTTACACTATTGGCAATACGTCGAAATTCACAAACGTTATCCAACCCAAACGTCAGCATGCCATTTTGTGCTGACGATGTGCTTTTTGTCCTTGGACAACCAGACAGGGTCGCTGAGGTCGTTGCTTTATCCCAAAATTCGAAAAAAGGGGGTGCAAGTTAATGAATCCAATATTTCAGGTAGTGATTAGCACAATTTTTCGCCTTAAACGGACGTGTCCTGAATGTAAGAGAGACCAGATTGTCCCTGGAAACAAAAGACTGGAAAATGTGCGTTGTAAATTCTGTGGTGCAGATATACCACCACGCAAGTAGTCTATGACCTTAACGAAACAGGTCTAAAAATGCACCTGACAGTCTGTAAGTCTTCTGTATCATGTGTGCGTGTAAACAAAAGAATAAAAAGATAGCAATATATTATGACAAATATGCTGTAAACCTTGATGCTTGTATGATATAAGTACCAAATAATAAATATATACCTTAACCGGACAAACCGGAATTTTATATTAAAAATGAAAATTTTAAATCACCTTAAAGCAAAAAATATTTTTTTAAACCTGTTACTTCGAGACAAAAATGAAGCCATCAGGTTTGCTGTTGACAACTTTGTAAAAAACGGAGCCGTTAAGAATGTCGACGATCTTTACAGGGGAATGATGGAAAGAGAAGATACCATGAGCACCGGTATTGGCGGAGGCATAGGTTTGCCCCATACAACCAGCATTGAAGCCGAGGATGCCGCAGTTATTCTGATACGTCTTGCAGAACCCATTGAATTTGACTCCATAGACGGTCGCCCGGTGGATATTATTCTGGCCCTTGTTATTCCTGAAAATAGAACATCTTTACATCTTCAGTTACTTGCAGCTATATCAAGGCTGTGTAAAAATTCCGATTTTTTAGATGTTGTCAGGCAGGAAAGCAACTCAGAAATTCTCTGGCAAAAAATAAGTGCCCTCGAAGAAAAAATGGCTTTTCATTAAAAAATCTCAACAAGGGCTGATATAAGTGTATCTTTTAATAGCAGTTTTAAATAATGAAGAACTTCTCGATGAACTGATAACCGGTTGGCTTGATATAGGTGTTACCGGCGCTACAGTACTGGAGTCCACAGATTTTCTTCAGTTAATCAGCAGCAATATTCCTATTTTTGCAGGCTTTAGAACTCTTACCAGCGGAGGTATGAGCCATAATAAAACAATATTTACGGCCATAGAGGACGAGGAAGTACTTAAACAGTCGGTTTCATACCTTGAAACCGTATGCAGCGAAACAGGAAAATCGCATCAGGGTGTATATTTTGTTGCTCCTCTTATTGATTTTGGCAAACTTGGTCTTGTAATAAATTCTGATGAGCATCAGAAACATTTGAAAAAAAAGCTGAAAGGCAAATAAAAAAGATAGTTTAACAAAAACATATGGATAAAATTTATGAAACAGAAAATAGCAAATTTAATAAAAGCCTCAGTTGCAAAGGGGTTTGGGATGGAAAAGTCAAATGAAGCAGCTCTGCCGGAAATTGAGGTTGAGGAACCCAGGGTAAAGTCACAGGGTGATTTTTCAACAAATATTTCCATGATTATGGCATCCCAAAAAAAAATGCCGCCTCGCAAGATTGCTGAAAAGATAATAAAAAATTTAGATGATTATGAAGGAATTTTAGATGAAACCGAGATAGCCGGGCCCGGTTTTATCAATTTTTTTATCAAACCTTCTGCCTGGCATCCTTTTTTAAAAAAAGTTCACGATGAAGATTCCGAATATGGGGCTTCCGGCATTGGATGCGGCATTAAAACTCAGGTGGAATTTGTAAGTGCAAACCCGACAGGTCCCCTCCATGTCGGTCATGGCAGAGGGGCTGTTGTTGGCGACAGTATTGCAAACATACTATCTTTCTGTGGATATAATGTTAAAAAAGAGTATTATATTAATGATTCAGGCAGGCAGATAAGGACACTGGGGCTTTCAGTTTATCTCAGGTATAAACAGTTGACCGACAGGGATGTTAATTTTCCTGAAGATTGTTACCAGGGCGAGTATATTAAAATTTTTGCTGAAAAAATCAGAGACAAGCATAGTGAAAGTCTAACTGAACTAAATGAAGATGAAGCGGTTTTATATTGTGCCAAAATTGCCGCTGAAAATATTCTAAAGGGGATTAAAGATGACCTTAAATCTTTCGGAGTAAAATTTGACAATTGGTTCAGCGAACAGAAGCTGTATGATGCCGGCAAGGTTGATGCCGCAATTCAAGAATTTTCCCAAAAAGGGATTATTTATAAAAAAGATGGGGCGCTTTGGTTTAATACTTCAGATTATGGGGATGAAAAAGACCGGGTTGTTGTTCGTCAAAATGGGCAGACCACATATTTTGCATCGGATATTGCATACCACCAGGAAAAATTTGAGCGGGGCTTTGAACGTATAATCGACGTATGGGGCGCAGATCATCATGGTTATATCCCCCGCGTTAAAGCTTCAATAGAGGCTTCAGGACATAAGGCATGTAATTTTAATGTGGTTTTAGTACAGCTTGTTAATCTGTTGAGAAACAGAGAACCGGTTGCCATGTCAACAAGGTCGGGTGAATTTGTAACTTTAAAGGACGTGGTTGATGAGGTGGGAGCCGATGCTGCAAGGTTTATCTTTTTAACTCGCCATTACGACAGCCCCCTTGATTTTGACCTTGAACTTGCAAAAAAAAAGACTAATGAAAACCCTGTCTATTACGTGCAGTATGTGCATGCAAGAATATCGAGTATTATAAGAAAAGCAAAGGAAAAGGGGATAAATAATATAGGGGTAGATGATGCCTCAGCTTCGCTTTTAATGGAAGAAGAGGAGATAGATTTGATAAAAGCAATGGTTAGATATCCCGAAGTTGTTGAATCAAGCGCCAGGATGCTGGAGCCCCACCGCATAACTTTTTATTTAATGAATCTTGCAGCCTCTTTTCATTCCTATTATAATAAGCATAGGGTGCTGACAGATGACGACCCTGTTTTAACACTGGCACGGCTTTATCTAATTATTGGCATTAAGAAGGTTATAAAAAACGGTCTCTGCCTTTTAGGCGTATCGGCGCCTGAAAAAATGTAATGAAAACCGGCAAAATCAGCAACAGGGCTGAAAAAAAACTTCCTGCCAAAAAAAAAGATATGCTAAAAGGGCAGCCAGGAAAAATAACAGGTGGATGGATTGTTGTTGTTTTTATTATTTCTGTATGGATGTTTATTATGGGAGTTCTTGTTGGAAGGGGCACATCACCCGTAAAATTTGATATTAAAACGATTCAAAGCAAGCTTGCCGCATTAAAAAAAACATCAATTGGCAATGAAAATCAAAATAAAGCAGATAATCAATACGGTACCATAAACAAGAAAACAGATTTTGATTTTCCTGAAATATTGAAAAAGGAAGATGACGGACTGCAAAATGATTATCGTCCTCAAAAAGATATAAAAAAAGATTTGTCGAAGCATTTTAAAATAATAAAGCCGAACGAGAGTCTGCTGAAAAAGAAAAATTTAAAGACCGAGCCCGAACCAAAGCCCAAGCCAAAAATTGAACCAAAGATTAAGCCAAAAATTGAACCAAAGATTAAATCAACAATTAAAATAAAAAAAAAGATTGCTCCCACAGGAAAACTTACAATTCAGGTTGCATCCTTAAAAGAGGATACTGCTGCAAAAAAATTGGTTGCGAAGCTCAAATCAAAAGGTTTTTCAGCATATAAAATTATTGCAGATATTCCTGGAAAGGGCAGATATTACAGAGTAAGGATAGGATATTTCCAAAATAAAAAAGATGCCGAAAGCACTTTACAAAGGCTTAAAAAGGAAAAAATCGATTCATTCCTTGTCAGCCGCTGATATGGAGAAAAAATGAAGATAACAGTTGAAGAAGTCGCGCATGTTGCAAATCTTGCAAGACTTAATCTGAACAAAGAATTAACAGATACATTTGCTGCTCAGATAGGCACGATATTAGATTATGTTGACACACTTAATCAGGTTGACACAAAAGGCGTTCCCCCAACCTCACATGCAATTTTTTTAAAAAATGCTTTTCGCATGGATATTCGAAAAGATGACTTTCAAAAGGAAGAGCTGTTGAGTAATGCTCCTGATGAAGAGGATGGCTTTTTTATTGTTCCAAAAGTTATTGAGTAATATTGTTTTTAATTCATTAGCACCAAGCTTTACAAGGAGCGCCAGGAAATGAAACTGTATGAACTTGCCATACATGAAGCCCACGGGCTGATAAAAAAAAAAGAGATTTCTTCAAAGGAGCTGACTGAATCAGTTCTTGAACGCATAGATGAGGTTGAACCGAAAATCGACGCTTATATTACGGTTGATAGAAAAAAAGCCCTGGAACAGGCAAATCAGGCTGACACGCTGATTGCCAAGGGTGATACTCTTTCCCCTGTTACCGGCATTCCTCTTTCAATTAAAGATCTTATCTGCACAAAGGGCATGAAAACAACCTGTGCTTCAAGAATGCTTGAAAATTTTATTCCCCCTTACGATGCTTTTGTCATAAAAAAATTAAAGGCAGCAGGTGCGGTGATTGTGGGAAAGGCAAACATGGATGAGTTTGCCATGGGGTCATCCACGGAAAATTCAGGGTTTAAAATAACACACAACCCATGGAATCCTGACTGCATTCCCGGAGGATCAAGCGGTGGTTCCGCAGCTTCTGTTGCTTCTGATATGTGTCTGGGGTCATTGGGCTCTGATACAGGCGGCTCCATAAGGCAGCCTGCTTCCCACTGTGGTGTTGTGGGAATGAAACCAACATATGGAAGAATTTCACGTTTCGGTCTTGTGGCATTTGCCTCTTCCCTGGATCAGATAGGGCCCATAACAAAAAACGTTAAGGACTGCGCCTTGTTGATGAACGCCGTATCCGGTTATGATTCAAATGATTCCACTTCTGTGCCTCGGGATGTTCCGGATTATACTTTAAGCCTTGAGCATGATTTAAAAGGTGTAAAAATAGGCATACCTGTTGAATATCACAGGGTTGAGGGGATAGACCCTGCTGTTTCAAAAGCAGTTAACAGTGCGACAAAGCTTCTTGAAGGTATGGGAGCTGAAGTCTTTGAGGTATCCCTTCCGCATACCCAATATGCTGTTGCAGCATATTATGTTATAGCCCCCGCAGAAGCCAGCTCTAATCTTGCCAGATACGATGGTGTCAGGTACGGTTTCAGGGACAAAGAGCAAAAAGGTCTTATGGATATGTATAAAAGTACAAGATCAAAGGGATTCGGGTTTGAAGTTCAAAGAAGGATAATACTCGGAACATATTCACTTTCCTCAGGTTATTATGATGCATATTACGGTAAGGCTTCACAGGTTCGCACACTCATAATTGAAGATTTTAAAAATGTATTTGAAAAATGCGATGTTATAATCTCTCCTGTCACGCCCACTCCTGCTTTTAAAATCGGAGAAAAAATTGACGACCCTTTGACCATGTATCTTTCAGATGCCTTTACCCTGTCTGCAAATCTTGCCGGTATCCCGGGGATGTCTTTGCCATGCGGTTTTTCGGAAGATGGCCTTCCAGTTGGGCTCCAGATAATGGGAACCCATTTTAATGAGGAAATGCTTTTAAGAGTGGCTTATAATTTTGAACAGGCAACAAATTTTCATGAAAAAAAACCGGTTCTTTAAATAGTGCCTGAACAAAAAAAAGGATAAAAAATTATGAGTCTGCTTCCTGAAGGTGAAGAGTTAAGAAAAGCGGTTAAATGGATAGACCAGAGGATTCAAACTGATTCAGAGGTTAAATTAAACAGGCTTATGGAGACTGCCTGTATAAAATTTAACCTGTCACCCATTGATTCAGATTTTCTAACAAGGTTTTTTGCGACCCCATCAAAATTTTCTGCCGAAAAAAATAATAGTTCCACTAATGAAAGAGTAATATGTCTGAAATAAAAATACTGCCGGAAATACTTTCAAACAAGATAGCAGCAGGCGAAGTTGTTGAGCGGCCCTCTTCTGTTGTCAAAGAACTTGTTGAGAATGCCCTTGACGCTGACAGCAGTAGGATTGTCATTGAGGTAAAATCAGGCGGAAGGTCTTTAATAAGGGTTTCGGATAACGGAAATGGAATGAGTCGTGATGACGCAATTTTATCCATTGAACGCTATGCAACAAGCAAGATCTATTATGACATGGATCTTCTTGCCATAGATTCACTTGGTTTCAGGGGTGAAGCCATCCCGAGCATTGCATCTGTTTCCCGTTTTTTTCTTGTTACAAGGGATAAGAAGAATCAATCAGGAACTGAAGTTTTTATTGAAGGGGGCAAATTAAAAAAGGTTTCGGAAACAGGCTCCCCTGCAGGAACAATGGTGACAGTCAGGGATCTTTTTTTTAACATGCCTGCAAGACGAAAATTTTTAAAAACAGTTAATACGGAAATGAGCCATATAGCCGATACCGTGGCAAGCGTTGCCCTTTCCAGGCCGGATGTACGTTTTAAACTTTTACATAACGGTAAAGTTGTAAAAAACTGGCCTTTGGTAACATCCCCTGTTGAAAGAGCAACAGACGTACTTGGCAAAACTTTGAGGGATAAGTTAAATAAAATTGGATTTGAAAAAAACGGGGTTTCTGTTTCAGGCTGGGTAGCTTCACCTGATATTTGGCGCAATACCGGACGCGGGATATTCATATATGTTAACGGTCGTTATGTACATAATGCAACTGTAAAGCACGCTTTATTCAAGGGTTTCAGGGGGACTCTGATGAAGGGGCAGTTTCCTGTGGCAGTTATTTATCTAAAGCTTCCTTTTGATAAGGTTGATGTAAATGTACATCCCGCAAAGCATGAGGTAAGGTTTACAGAGCAAGATATTGTTCATGAAACCGTTGCGGTTGCAGTTGAAAAAGCTGTAAAACTTTCACAAGAATCAAGATGGGGCCAAAAAAACCCGATTAATACAGAAAAACCGGTTAGTTCTGAACCTTTTATTGATTATATAAAAGAGCCTGAAACAATTTTTCGCTCCAAAACAGAGTATGACAGAACTTTTCCTGCAGATAGCCAGGAAGAAATGCCCTGGACAATAACAGACAGAAAAATTGAGCAGGCAGTAATATGGAATAAAAAAAAATTCAGCGACCTGAAAATTATAGGTCAGTTCCATAACACATACATTATCTGTGAATCTGCTGAAGGGCTTATTATAATTGATCAGCATGCAGCACATGAAAGAATAATTTTTGAAAAGTTAAGAAATATTTCAAAAAACAAGCTTAAAGCATCACAAAAACTCCTTATACCTGAAACCATTGATCTTGGGCATAAAGAAGCGGATATTCTGATAAGGCTTATACCTGAGCTTGAAAAAGCAGGGATGGAGATAGAACCCTTTGGAGGAACAACCTTTGCCGTCAGGGCAGTTCCGGTTTTATTTGCAGGCAAACAAATTCAGCCCGTCATAATGGCTATGGTTGAAGACATAGCGGAGACCGGGGCAAACCGGGACGTTGATGAACTCTTTGAAAAATGTTTGATTTTAATGGCCTGTCACGGGGCAATAAGGGCAAACCAGCATCTTGCACATTGGGAGATCAGAGCTCTGTTTATGCAGCTTGATGAATGCGAAAACCCCTCGCAATGTCCCCATGGGCGGCCCACATGGAAAAAATGGCCTTTAAGATTTCTGGAAAAATCTTTTGGCAGAATCATATGAAATTTTTAATTATATGCTGACGGACTCTAAAAAAAATACAGATAACACCATAACAGTTGTTAAAAAAACAATTGCCGATTTTAAAATGTTTTCCTGCTCAGATTCATTGCTTGTGGGAGTGTCCGGCGGGCCTGACTCGGTGGCGCTTCTTAATATTCTTTTGGAGCTTGGTTCAAATGCAGGGCTTAAAATAGGCATTGCCCATTTAAACCACAGCCTCCGGGGAAAAGAGTCTGATGATGAGGCAGAATTTGTTGCTCAAATTGCAAAAAATTTCAATCTGCCATGCTATATTATTAAAGTGGATGTGGAAAAATACAAACATAAACACCGGCTTTCCATGGAGGAAGCAGCAAGACGCGCAAGGTATAATTTTTTTTTTGATCTTGCAGAAAAAGAAAAATATAATAAAATTGCACTTGGTCATAATTATAATGATAATGCAGAGCTGATTTTAATGAATATTTTCAGGGGTAGCGGCTCTCTTGGAATTGCAGGAATACCTCCTGTACGCTCAGTCAGCATCTCCGAATCTGCAGATTTAAAATATATTATCAGGCCTCTTATAAATTTGTCGAGATCCAGAATAGTTGAGTTTTTAAATGCAAAAAAAATAAAATATGTTACAGACAGTTCCAATTATGACACAAAATATTTAAGAAACAAAATACGTCATAATCTGATCCCGTTATTAGAAAAAGAGTATAATCCCGAGATAGTTAAATCCTTATGCCGGCTTGCTTCCATTACAAGGTCGGAAGAAGAATGGATAGATGAATCTATTGAAAAGATGTTTATATCCGCTCTAATTGAAAAAGAAAAAACTAAGATCATTCTTTCTGTTTCTGCTGTTAAAAAATATCATGTTGCAGCAAGAAGAAGAGTAATAAGAAAGGCAATATCTGGCATTAAAGGTAATTTAAAGCGTATTACTTTAAAGCATGTTGATTTAGTGGACAGGCTTTTGGAAAGAAAAAAGGCTGCCTGCGTTTCCCTTGATTTTCCGGACAGGGTTAGAGTGACAAGAAAAAGAGATTTTTTGCTTTTTATTAAAGAAAAAAACCCTCTGCGGGAGACAGGAAGGCATTGCAGGCATAAACTTTCAGAGTAAACGCTTTTGACAAAAAAGTTTTGATAGCAAAATTGTTGCTTGCCTGATAATAAATAATGATTAACTTTAGTAGTTCAGGTTATGCTAAAAAATAGTTGATGTTTAAATTTTTCCCCAGAAGGAGGTAGTATCCTTTGAACCCGTTTTATAAGAACATAGCTCTATGGCTTGTAATCACATTGATGATGATTATGCTTTACAACCTTTTTAATCCGCGTGATATGGCTGAAACAAATATAAAATATTCCGATTTTCTTTCCATGGTGGAGGCTGAAAGGATAGGCGAGGTTATTATTCAGGGTCAGGAATTGCTGGTCAGGGACTTAAACGGAAATCGTTTCAAGGTTTATGCGCCCCAGGATAGCGATCTTATCGGCATACTCAGAAACAAAGGCGTTACAATAAACGCTAAACCTCCAACTGAAGCTCCATGGTACATGTCTGTTCTGGTGTCATGGCTTCCCATGATTGTATTAATAGGGGTATGGATCTTTTTTATGCGGCAAATGCAGTCAGGGGGCGGGAAAGCGCTCTCCTTTGGAAAAAGCCGCGCCCGTCTTTTAACCGATTCGTCGGATAAGATTACATTTAAGGATGTTGCGGGAATAGACGAGGCAAAGGAAGAGCTTGGGGAAATTGTAGAGTTTCTCAAAGAGCCGAAAAAATTTACACGTCTCGGAGGCAGAATTCCCAAGGGGGTTTTGCTCATGGGATCACCTGGAACCGGAAAAACTCTTTTAGCCAGAGCCATTGCCGGAGAAGCGGGCGTACCTTTTTTCAGCATCAGCGGATCGGATTTTGTTGAAATGTTTGTGGGAGTCGGAGCTTCACGCGTAAGAGATCTCTTTATGCAGGGAAAAAAAAACGCGCCGTGCATTATTTTTATTGATGAAATAGATGCAGTGGGGCGGCACAGGGGAGCCGGACTTGGAGGAGGGCATGATGAAAGAGAGCAGACTTTAAACCAGCTTCTTGTTGAAATGGACGGATTTGAATCAAATGAAGGCGTAATCTTAATATCCGCCACCAACAGGCCGGATGTTCTTGACCCCGCCCTTTTAAGGCCCGGACGTTTTGACCGTCAGGTTGTTGTTCCTTTGCCTGATATTTTAGGACGTAAACAGATTCTTGAAGTACACATGAAAAAAGTTCCAATAGGCCCTGATGTGAATACAGAGGTAATCGCAAAGGGAACCCCGGGTTTTTCAGGCGCAGATCTTGAAAACCTTGTTAACGAAGCAGCGCTCATGGGGGCAAAGAGAGATAAAGAAAAAATTGATATGAATGATCTCGAAGATGCCAAGGACAAAGTCTATATGGGGCTGGAGCGCAAATCAAAGGTTATAAAAGAGGATGACAGAAAAACCACTGCATATCACGAAGCAGGCCATGCCCTTGTTGCACGTTTTTTACCCGGCACAGATGCTGTTAACAAGATTACAATTATCCCAAGGGGACGCGCCGCAGGAATGACCTGGTTTTTACCCGAAGAGTCTGATTTTAAATATAAGGATCAGCTTGAAAGTGAACTGTCAGTTGCGTTTGGAGGCAGGGTTGCCGAAGAACTGGTTTTCAACCGTATCAGCACCGGAGCTGCAAATGATATAAAACAGGCAACGGATCTTGCTCAGAAAATGGTACGTTCCTGGGGCATGAATGAAAATCTTGGGCCCATGTCTTTTGCCAAAGAAGAAGAACAGATTTTTCTTGGGCGGGAAATAGCCCAGCACAGGGATTTTTCAGAGGCAACTGCACAAAAAATAGATCAGGAAATAACATCCCTTATTAAAAACAGTTATAAAACAGCAAAAAAGGTTTTAGAAGATAATATAGATATTTTGCATGATCTTGCCGAACTTTTATTGGAAAAAGAGACGGTTAAGGGAGCGGCGCTGGATTCGCTTATAAAAAAGGCAAGGCCGGATTTTAAATTTCCGTCAAATCCTCCTGAAAAAGATTCCGGCAAGGATGATTCAAAAACCCAAAAGAGCAGCGTGGAATCTGTTTCTGCAGACGCCAATTCGGAAAAATCCGACATTAGGGAACAAGAGGAAAAAAGAACATAAAAAAGGGGCAATGAAAACAGAGTCGTATAATATTTCATGGGGCGCTCATAAACTTGAGCTTGGACAGCGCACATGTATCATGGGTATTTTAAATGTAACGCCGGACTCATTTTCAGACGGAGGGCTTTATTCTTCCCATAATGCCGCAGTTGCAATGGGTAAAAAGATGGTCGAAGACGGCGCTGATATAATAGATATAGGCGGGGAATCCACCCGGCCCTTTTCTGAGCCTGTTTCCATAGAAGATGAAATCCAGCGGGTTGTGCCTGTAATTAAAGATCTTGCAAAGCATATATCAGTACCTGTTTCCATAGATACAACAAAGGCTGAGGTTGCCAGGCAAGCGATTGAGGCAGGTGCGTCAATTATTAATGATATAAGCGCATTAAATAATGACGATAAAATGGTTGAAGTGGCAGCCGAATACAGGGTCCCTGTTATTTTAATGCATATGCTTGGAACTCCTGAAACAATGCAGGTTGCGCCCTACTACGATGATCTTTTTGGAGAGATTAAAGATTTTTTAAAAAATGCAGTCGCAAAGGCTGAAAAAAACGGAATTGAAAGATCAAAAATTATAATTGATCCTGGAATCGGTTTTGGCAAAACTATTGAGCATAATCTGTTGCTGATAAAAAATTTGCATAAATTTAATGAGTTGAAGCTCCCTGTTCTGATTGGTCCTTCAAAAAAAGCATTTATTCGGAAACTGCTTCAAAATAAGACTGAAAAAGAGATCAAGCCTGATCAACCTGAGGCTGAGACTGGAACCCAGGCTGCAATTGCAGCGGCGGTTTTAAATGGAGCGAATATTATAAGAGTTCATAATGTTTCAAATACTCTAAGTACAATTAAAATTATTGATGCGATAAAAAATGTTATTAGTCATTGATGTCGGTAATACAAATACAGTTATAGGTATTTTTAAGGAAAAACATCTTGTTGATACCTGGCGGATACGGTCAACAAAAGACATTACCTGCGATGAATTCAATATGCTTCTTGGCGGCCTGTTTGCAGGAAGCAGTATAGATTTTAGCCGGATAAAAAAAACGGTTGTTTCATCTGTTGTTCCGTCTCTGACCTCTGTTATAGACTCTTTTTGCCGCAAATATTTAAGCACAGCGCCCCATGTGGTTGATGCCGGTTCGGCAGCAGGTTTTTTAAATCTGCTCTATGATAATCCTCTGGAAATAGGCGCTGACAGGATCGCAAATACTGTTGCGGCATATGATAAATATAAAACTGGTCTTATTATTATAGATTTTGGCACTGCCACAACATTTGATGCTGTTTCGGAAAAAGGCGAATACCTTGGAGGCGCAATCAGCCCTGGGATCATGATTTCATCGGAAGCCCTTTTCAGCAGGGCAGCCAGGCTCCCAAGAATTGAAATATCTACTCCCCCGGATAAAGCCATTGGAACGGATACTGTCGGCAGCATGAAATCAGGAATCCTCTTTGGATATGCGGGTCTTGTTGACGGCATAGTAAAACGCATTGCTCTGGAAATGAAATCTGAGCCTGAAATAATTGCCACAGGAGGGCTTGCCGGAATCATCTCTAATATTTCAGAAACAATAAAAAAGGTTGATCAGGATTTAACTCTGGAAGGTTTACGCATCATAGGCAGCGGTATTTAATCCAAAATCTATTTTGGATAGCCGTGTTCAAAATGTTCAATTTTGTTCGAGGTCAAGGAAAGCAAAAATTTTAACCACAGGAATACATTGAGTATTTCGAGGATTAAAATTTTAGACTGACGTAGAGATCGGGCAAAAGGGGGCGTTTTGAACACGGCTATGGGGATAAATATCCTGCAAAACCCTTCACACTGTTACGCAAAAAGACTCTCTCCCTTTCTCTTACATCTTCGTCCATAGAAAAAAAGCCTTCAAGAAGGGGGTCTTCTTTTGTAAGCCTGTTTATACAAAGATCTATGGAAAAGTCTTCGCCTTTTGTTTTCATCTCATCATCAATTATTTTATTCCAAAGCATAAGCTGGGCACGCTGCTGCTCAAGCATCTTCACAGCATTATTTTTTATACCGAAATGGCCATAGCAGATTTTTTCAGGCTTTTTTTTGATAAGAGCATTAATGCTGTTTACAGAAGTTTCCATAAAAAATCTTGGGGGTGTTGCAGGTCTGAAATATTCCTGGCCTGAAGGAAGGGAGAGATAAACCCCTGCTGCTTCACCTGCAAACAGGCATTGATCAGTGTTGTAGCTTACATGATGCTGTGCGTGACCTGGTGTAATAACAGGCGTGACAATATCCGACACAAAATCATCAGCGCTTGTAAAACATTTTTCCGGGACAGGCTTTATTGGTCCGTATGCTCTTCCTGTATCGCCGAGTGTTTTAACTGAACCTTTCCATAAACGCACCGGATCCACAAGATGCTGGATGCCTGCCTTATGACAGATGATGGTTGCGTTGGGAAATCTTTCCGCTATTTCTCCTGTTCCTCCTGCATGGTCAATATGGATATGTGTCAGAAAAATATAATCAAGGCTTTCAATATTTAAATCATCAAGAGCCGTTAAAAGGCTGTTGGCTGTCACCGAAGGCCCCACATCCACGATGAAATTTTTTTCACCTCTGTACAGCCAAGAGCCGATAAAATTGTCAAAACCTCTGATTGGAGGAATAAGTTTAATAAGAAACAGATTATCTGAAATTTTTATTGGTTCAGCTTTCAATGTTTTTCCTTAAGTATTATAGATTGCAGATTCGATTCTTGCTATTTCCCTGTTAATTATCTTTTTTTCCTTATCAGATATTTTTTTGTCGTTAAGGCGCATCTTGAGACTTAGCAGTATCATCTCTTCCCTGTATTCGGCGCAGGTATATTTGATCGATTTATTATCCATTTTTTACAAAGCTGTTAATACTTGTCGAGCTCCTTCATTTTATCTTTATAAACCTGATAAAAAAATTCGTTCTCTGTTAATCCGTGTTTTAATATTCTCGCTATTTCATTAATGTTTTCAATATTAATTATTAAATTAACGCTTTTATTAAAAGCCGTCATCCTGTCCATGGTGCTGAATCTATCGGTTATTAAACAGACAAAAATATTTCTTCTGATTGACATGTTAAGGCGTTGAAGATAGATAAGTACGCTGTTGGAATCAGGTTCCTTTGTGTCAAAATGTTCATTTAAAATAATCAGATCATAGGTATGATACCGCATTTTTTTTAATGTTTCACGAACATTTTTAACCTCGGTTATATGATATTCCATTAAATAAAGAGCATCAGAGACTGTTTTTACTATTTTGGAATCTGTTTCGCAAATCAAAGCAGTTTTGCCCTCTTCTTCTATAAAATCAAACGGGTTGTCAGTGGAATCATACTCATCATCTTCCTGAAAATCCATATCTGCTAAATCATTTTTTTCTGTATTATCTTCAGGGGTTATGCTGATTTTATTTTTACACTTGGTGCATCGAAAATGGATTGTTTTGCCTGGCGTTAATTTTTCATCGTCAATTTTGAATTTACTTTGGCAATTTTCACAGATTATTTCCATCATATCTTCCTGTTGTCTGCTTTATAAAATTAAACCTGCTTTTTTATAAACAGTATTAGAACCTGGGCCTGTCATAATTTCTGTCAAGTTCCAGACTGTCAATATCGGTGGTTGCTTCTCCCCTTGAACTTTTAATCATATCAATTCCGCGGCCCAAAATACCTCTGTGGGAAGCATATGCCATAGCCGTTTCCTGGGTTATAAACCCCTGTTCATACAAGCCTAAAATATGGTCATCAAATGTGGTCATCCCTAAATGTTTGCCGTTCTGCATCATTTCATAAAATGTTTTACCTTCTGATTCACCGTGCAGTATTGCTTCCTTTACTCTCAAACTTGTGCTGAGTATCTCAAAAGTGGCAACACGTCCCCCTCCCACTTTTGGAAGAAGTCTCTGGCATACTACCCATCGGACTGTTTCAGCAAGGCGTATCCGTATATGATTTTCCTCTTCAGCGCTGAACATGCCGAGAATTCTGTTTATTGTCTGACCGGCATCAACTGTGTGCAAAGTGGTTAAAACCAGATGCCCTGTCTCGGATGCGCTCAATCCTATTTCAACGGACTCCCTGTCACGCATTTCGCCCACAAGAATTATTTTGGGCGCCTGTCTTAATGCCGCCCTCATTCCACTTGCAAAAGCATCAAAATCAGTGCCCAGCTCTCTTTGGTTAAAAGTGGATTTTTTATGGGGATGTTTATACTCAACAGGATCTTCAAGGGTAACAATATGAACCGATTTGGTTTCATTTATTTCATTAAGCACTGCCGCCAGAGATGTAGATTTCCCCGACCCCGTTGCACCCGTAACAAGAACCATTCCATTTAGTTCACTGGAAATTTTATGAAAGGCTTCCGGAAGATTCATCTCTTTGATTGTAGGCACCTTTGATTCAAGTTTTCTGAGGACTATGGAATAATTACCGGACTGAGAAAAAATATTGATCCTGAAACGTGCCTTTCCAGGCAGGCTGTAGGACATATCGCATGAACCCCTGGCAAGAAGCATTTCTGTTAAACGATGATCCCTGTTAATCAGATTCATGGCTATAGTTTCAGTATGAAAAGGGGTAAGCTCCTTTATTTCAGGTTTCATGTTGACTTTTATAAGAACGCCGTCACTTTCAACCTGAAGCGGTTTTCCAACCGTTAAATTAAGGTCTGAAACATTTATATGTGTATCAAGCATCTTTGTCAGTATATGGTCTATTTCCTGTCTCGTCATGATACAACCTCTTTTATAATCAAAATGATTTTTGTCCCATGGCAATTAATTTATGCATCGGTAAAATCGACGGGAGGATTAGTCAACAATGGCCTGAAGCGTCCTTTTTCATTGGCCTTTGCATATGCCTCATCCGGGCTTATCCAACCTTTATTAAACAGTTCCATTATTGCATCATCTAAAAGCTGCATTCCATATTTCTTTCCTGTCTGCATTACTGAAGCCATCTGGTGGGTTTTTGATTCACGTATAAGATTGCGGGCTGCAGGCGTGGCAATCAATATTTCAAGAGCCGCACAACGACCTTTTTTATCAATTCTTTTAAACAATACCTGGGCGATAATCGCCCTTAGTCCGTCAGAAAGGGTGGATCTGATCTGAGCCTGTTCAGATGACGGAAAAACTTCTATAATACGATCAACCGTTTTGGCGGCGCTTGTTGTATGAAGTGTGCCAAAAACAAGATGCCCTGTTGACGCTGCTTCTATTGCAAGGGATATGGTTTCAAGATCTCTCATTTCTCCAACAAGAATAATGTCAGGATCTTCACGCAGAGCGCCTCTCAGGGCAGCGCTAAATGACTGGGTATGTGCTCCTACCTCACGATGATTTACGATACAGCCCTGACTCTTGTGTACAAATTCAATGGGGTCTTCAATGGTAATTATATGATCTTTACGTGATCGGTTTGCTGTATCAATTATAGCCGCCAGGGTTGTGGATTTGCCGCTGCCCGTGGGTCCGGTTACAACAATAAGCCCCCTTGGAAGAGAAGCCAGCTTGGATATTACAGGAGGCAAACCAAGCTGCTCTGCAGTCATTATTTCACTGGGAATCTCTCTGAAAACAGCCCCCACTCCATATTTTTGCATAAAGAAATTTGCACGGTATCTGGCCAGGCCTGGTATTTCATAGCCAAAATCAACGTCACCCGTCTCTTCAAAGAGTTTGATCTTGTCTTCGGGTGTGATTTCATACAGCATACCTCTTAATTCATCATTCTCCAGAATTTTATACTTAATCCTTTCGATATCGCCTCTTATTCTAAGGGCAGGGGGCTGACCGGATACAAGATGAAGGTCTGATGCTCCCTGTTCATTCATTAATTTAAAAAAAGCGTCAATTTTTGCCATAAATTATCCTGATGAAATATCAAATTTTAAGATTATAAAAAAAATTTGTTGTAATTATCTGCTTTGCTTTAAGAGTCTTATTTTATCATCCTTTTCGTCCAGGGCTTTGCTTTCCTCTTTTCCGATATCAAGGAGCTTTGTATGCGATTCGATTATTAATCGTATCTGCATTTCAATCTGCATGCGCTGTCTTTTAAGTTCGGCAATATCCTCATGAAGTTGAGCAAGCCTGTTATGTGCCTTGTTTAATATTTTTTCAGCCTTAACTTCAGCATCGGCAATAATTAATTCAGCAGATTTCCTTGCATTTATCTTCATCTGATCAATGACTTTCTGGGAGTTTAACATGGCATGCTTAAAAGTCTCTTCTCTCTCTTTGTATCCCCTGCCTTCAAGATTCAGCCTGTTAATTTCGCTCTTGAGCCTTTCTGTTTCACGCTGTTTCTGTTCAAATTCTTCAGCAATATGATCAAGAAATGCATCAACTTCATGTATGTCAAAGCCTCTGAATTTTATCTTGAACTGTTGCTGCTGAATATCAAATGATGTAGTTTGTCTATTAGACATAATATGATTCCTTTTGTTTTATCTTTGCAGCATATTTCTTGCCAGTTCCTGAAGACTCCCAACAAGAAATTTTTGTAGAAAAACAATTATTAAAAAAACGATAATAGGCGAAAGGTCTATTCCACCATAATTTACAGGGATTTTAAGGCGGATTCTATATAAAACAGGTTCCGTAAAATTGTGTATGAAGCGGACTATGGGATTATAAGGGTCAGGATTAACCCAGGACAAAACAGCTCTTGCTATTATAAGCCACATAAAAATATTAAGAAGATAATATATTACAATCGCTGTTGCATCAAGAAAATTGGCAATTATAAACATATAAACATACCTTTTTTAGAAAAAATAATTATAGCATTAAAAATATAAGTCAATATATTTAATTAATAAATTGTAAAATAAACACATTTTTGGCTTTAATAAAAATGGTCAACCATGCTTTTGCCATATAAAATTTTCAAATTGGTTTGCCTTGTGCAAAGTTATTGACAGGGTTTAATAAAATTATAATAATTGAAAAATTTTCAGGCTTTTTAAACACAACATAGCCTGACATATAACCAATCTTTAAACAAATAACAAGAAGCGAATAACAAGCCAATATAAGTTTTTTGGTATAAAAATATTTTCAAGAGGACAATTTGACAAAATTAAATTTAAAAACAGGTATAATAGGAGCAGGAAATATGGGCGAGGCTTTTGCAGGAGCAATGATAAAAGCTGAAATTTTATCGCCTTCTATGATATTTTTAAGTGATATTAATCAATTACGCCTTGATTTTCTAAATAAAAAATATGGCATTTTAACAACCACAGATAATGTAAAGC
>CAYZXU010000040.1:0-20209 GCA_964482535.1 uncultured Desulfobacteraceae bacterium
AATATTTAATACATATTAGATTTTAGTTTTTCAAGTTATATTCTTGCAAAATTAAATATTATACTATAATTAAAATTATATATAATAAACTATTTTTAATTTAACCGTTTTTTTGCTATTGAGGTAATCAATGAATAAGCCACTGAACCTACTTATTATTGATGACAACGAAGAGATACTTGTTGCTCTTAAGGATTTCTTTTCCATGGACAATTTCAATGTATATTCAGCGATAGACGGTCTTGAAGCGCTTAAAATCATTGAATCTGAAAACATAGCATTTGACCTTATAATAACCGACATAGTAATGCCCAACATAAGCGGTGTTGGGATAATTTCAATAGTTAAACAACGATGGCCGGATGTTCCGGTTATAGCCATTACAGGATGGGGTGAACATCCTGAAGCTCTGGCAGCAGAAGCAGATGCTGACCTGGTAATTGAAAAACCGTTTGATTTGGCTGAACTCAAGAAAAAAGTTAATGAATTATTATTAAAAAAAACATAAAATAAAATGCTTGGACCTCCAATAATAGGCGTAAGTCAAAACATTACAAAAGCAAAAGACATTATTAATCGTATTGCAGATACCGGTTTAAGCATATTAATCTCAGGCGAAAGTGGTGTCGGAAAAGAGGTTATTGCCCAGAACCTCTTTCAAAAATCATTTAGAAATAAAAACTCTTTTTTAAAAATTAATTGTGCAGCGCTGCCTGAAGGTTTGCTTGAAAGCGAGCTTTTTGGTTATGAGCAGGGAGCTTTTACAGGAGCTCAGCGAAAAAAAAAGGGCAAGTTTGAACTCGCACATAAAGGCGTTTTGTTTCTTGATGAAATAGGAGATATGTCTTTTAATTTACAGGCAAAACTTCTTCATGTTCTTCAGAGCGGAGAATTTGCTCCCCTTGGTTCTGAAAAAGATATAAAAAGTGATGTATGGATTATAGCCGCCTCAAATCAAAACCTGGAAAAAAATATAAAGAAGGGAACTTTCAGAGAAGATCTCTATTACAGGTTAAATACCATAAATATTCATATTGCCCCCCTGCGCGAAAGACCTGAAGACATAATCCCCATTGCAGAGTATTATATAAAACAGTATGCTATACAGTTTAAATCTGGAAAGATTATTAAGCCAGGCAAAAAGATAATGGAGCAGCTCGCAGAATATAACTGGCAGGGGAATGTCAGAGAACTGCAAAATGTGTTAAAAAGAGCCCTGGTTATGGGCGACTGGGAGGATGTTCTTAAAAGTCTTGGGGAAAAACCATCCGAACCTGGAAATTCAGGCAAAGGCGAGTCTGATAAATATTCATTATTATCCGAACTTATGGGTTTTGATATGAATGATCAGGTTGAGCTTGATGCCTTTTCCTTAAAAAAAATCAGGCAAACTGCGATAGACAGGGTGGAAAAAGAGGTTATAGCCTGTATACTTGATAAAACAGGCTGGAATAGAACCAAAGCTACAAAAATACTGGAAATAAGCTATAAAACCCTGCTGAGTAAAATCAGCAGTCTTGACATTGAGCCTCCTCCGTCAAAAAAACTAAGATCAAAAAACTAAGCTGCGGCGGCAAAGGTTTTCCTCTACCTGTCATTCCCATGAAAATGGGAATCCAGTGTTTGTAAACAATTACACACTTTATGGATTCTCGCCTCCGCGGGAATGACGTTTTTTTTCAAATACATCGATATTAGCGTTTATATTTCTTCTATCCTTACAGGTTCTTCTGTCTACACTGAACATTGTTGACCTCCTGTCCATGCCGCTTCTGCGCTCATCATGAACCCTTCTTGCAGGAATATGGTCAGTATATTCATACTGACGTCTTTCCAGGCCGAGTCTTCTTCCTCCGTTATCTATTATTGTTTTATTCATTAATTTATTCATTTTTGTTTCTCTCATTACATTTTCTAAAGATAACAACCTTGATTACCCAACCAACTTAAAACTTTTCAAAAAAGCTGAACCGGAAAGCTTTAATTTAATTCCGGTTCAGCCCTTTCTTAAAACTTGTCCAATGCTTAAATTTAATTATCATTATACTATAAGCTTAATTTAAAGTCTTGAGCTGCTTAATATTTTAACTCAATATTACTTTAAAACTTACATATCCTTCAAAATCGGACAA
Organism: uncultured Desulfobacteraceae bacterium; assembly: GCA_964482535.1. Lineage (GTDB taxonomy): Bacteria > Desulfobacterota > Desulfobacteria > Desulfobacterales > BuS5 > CAYZXU01. The sequence continues at coordinate 2,133 of CAYZXU010000040.1, forward strand.
AGTACAACAAGTAATACACTTTAAATCTATGCTGCTTTATTAAAAAACTTTTTGCGTCCAAATCCTGCAAGACCGATTAGACCACTGCCGAGTAGAAACATTGTGGCTGGTTCTGGTACGGGCTGCATATCTTCAATCAAAAAGACTGCGTCCTGAAAATCTCCATCACCACCTATCGTATCTTCAAACGCAAGTACCCAATCATTATCGCCTTGAAGATTTACTGTCGTTCCACCTTGATATTCTGGTAGCAATGCGCTCGCTCCATCAGGCACCACATATGTCAATGCCAAAATGTTGTTGTCAGTGCCATAGCCACCAGCATTCTTATCATCTTCGGTATAGGATGTTACACCTGTAGCGCTTGCCCAACAAAATCCAAACACTTGGCCAAAACCTTCTATAGCCTCATCACCATCAACCCATAAATCTCCTGAATCATTAATATTAAAACTAACAGCATTATCGGAGCCCAAATCAAAAGCATAAGAACCAGTAGTAGAATAGATCCCTAAGCTACCTGATGCAGCAGAGAGCAGCGTGATAAGATATGAATCAACTGCCGCTTCAGCTGGGGTCCACAAGGCTGCAGTAGATTGATCATTATAAGCATCAATTACATTAGTACCAAATGTATTATTAAAAACTGTCTGAAGTGAATCCTCTGAAGAACTACCCAAAGTCAAAGGTCTGTTGTCGTTAAACGGCACCGCCATTACACTACCCACCGCAAGAAAAACCGCCAAAACTGAAATCATCAAAATTTTTGATATTTTCGACATTTTATTTCCTCCTTCATTACCAGGCAAACCGCCCAGTTTTTGTTTAAAAGTTTTTGTTTAAAAAATTAATGTTTTGTTATTATTATTTCGCCAACAAAAATATTACCATATTTTTTCAAGCACCCGCATTTCTCGTCTTTTTATAACCTCCTGTTGACGATAATTTAAAAAGATTAATTTTGATAAAATTTAAAATTCCTTTGCCAATTTATAGACTTGCATAGCAAAACGAATGCCAACAATTAAAAAAAATTACATCTTTTTTATCAAAAAAAATCTTATGGAATTTCAATTAGTTATATGGATAAAATAGGGAGGAGTCTCTTTTTTTAAAAAGATTAAAAATTGAGACATTTTTAACTATGTAGTTGGCGTAACAATTACATAGAAAATTATGTAATTTATTACACAATTTATTCTTTTTTAAATCAGCTGTTTTTTAATTTAACGTGATATCACCTGAAAAAATCCTGTGTATCTTCCCTGAAGAGTCCTTTAAAATCAGCACGCCGTCATCATCCACATCTTCTACTGTTCCTGAGAGCTCTTTATTGATCATGTCAACACAGATCTTCTTTCCTACTATGTTTGAAAGTTCCTTCCATCTTGCAAGAACAGGTTTGAAACCTTTATTTTTAAAAATATCATAGTACGTTTCATAAAGGCTTAAAAATTTTTGCAAAATTTCAACCCTTGAAAATTTTCTTCCTGTTTCAATCAGTACTGATGTTGCCTTTTCTTTTAAATCGTCAGGGATATCCTGTGGCTGTGTGTTTACATTTAAGCCGATACCCACAACAATATAGTCAACAGCATCCATTTCAAGGCTTATTTCAGTGAGTATCCCTGCTATCTTCTTTGTGCCGATGAGTATATCATTGGGCCACTTTATCTTTGCATCTGTTTGGGTAAGACAAATAAGGGTTTCTGCCGCTGCTACTGCCGTGAGCAGTGTAATCTTGGGGGCTTCATCAGGAGGAATACGGGGGCGTAAGATCAGGGATGCATATATTCCTTTGCCGGATGGGGAAATCCAGGTTCTTCCTTTTCTACCCCTGCCGGATGTCTGGCTCTCGGCAGTCACAAGAGTTCCTTCAGGAGCGCCTGCTGCGGCAAGATTTTTTGCCGTGATATTTGTGGATTCAGTCTCCTGCAGGCATACAATTTTTTTCTTTCCAAAAACCTTTGTGTCAAGGCCGTCGAGTATCTCTTCTTCTAAAAGCAGATCTAAAGCTCCTGTAAAAAGATAACCCTTTTTTTTTGAAGACTCTATAAGGTAGCCGCTTTCCCTTAACGTCTTGATATGTTTCCACACAGCGGCGCGGCTCACAAATAGTTTTCGGCTCAACGTCTCCCCTGATATCCAGGAGCCCTTATTCTCCTTCAGACAGGTCAGAAGGCGGGTTTTGGTTTTACTGATCATGGAATCCCCTTAAATCTTCTGTCAACCCTAAAGCTTTAATGGGTTGACAATAAATCCATCTCTGATTAAGATATTAAATTATGTTTAACAAAAAACTTATTAAAATAACACAAAAGATTATCAAAGGCGAAGAGTGCAAAATTTCCCATGAAAAAGCCTGCGAAATTGCAACACTTGGCAAGGAATATACTTTTGATCTTTTTACATGCGTAAACAAGATAAGGGAAAAATTTAAAAACCGCAAGGTATTCACATGCTCCATAATAAATGCAAAGTCAGGGTCATGCTCCCAGGACTGTGCATTCTGTGCACAATCCTCCTTTCATAAAACAGGGGTTAAAAAATATCCGCTTATGAAAAAAGATAAAATGGTTGACCTCGCAGTTAAAATGCATGATGCAGGCGCAACGAGATTCTCCATTGTCACAAGCGGCCTTAGACTGTCCGGCAAAGAGATAGAGACCATATGCCTTGCAGCAGAAAAGATAAAACATCTGACAGATCTTTCATTATGTGCATCCATAGGCATGATTAACGAATCTGATGCAAAAAAGCTGCTTGAAAGCGGAATTTCCCGCTATCATCACAACCTTGAAACATCTGAAAGTTTTTTTAATCATATCTGCACAACTCACGATTATAAAGAGGATATAAACGTTGTTCAATCTGCCGCTGCCGCAGGATTGAAAGTATGCAGCGGAGGAATAATGGGGCTTGGGGAAACCTGGCAGCAGCGCGTGGAGCTTGCCTGTACCTTAAGAGACCTTGATGTTGATTCAATTCCCATAAATTTTTTAAATCCTGTTGCCGGCACAAGAATGGAAAAAAGGCCGCTGCTTTCACCCATGGATGCGCTTAAATGCATTGCCATGTTCAGACTTGTTAACCCAAAAAAGGATATAACTGTGTGCGGCGGAAGGGAAACAGCGCTGAAAGATTTTCAATCCTGGCTTTTTTTTGCAGGCGCAAACGGGCTGATGGCCGGCAATTACCTGACCACAATGGGAAGAGACACGAAAATGGATATGGATATGCTGAAAGATATGGGGCTTTATAATGAAGACAGATAACAATCTTGCTGAGGATGCAAAAAAATATATATGGTATCCCTTCACCCAGATGCAGGACTTTGAAAAGGATTCACCTGTTATTATCAAAGAGGCAACGGGGTGCATATTAAAAGATATTAGCGGCAGGGAATATATAGACGGGGTATCTTCTCTATGGACAAATGTGCATGGTCATAAAAAAAAGGAGATTGATCTTGCCATAAAAAAACAGTTGGACATGGTTGCCCATTCCACACTTCTCGGGCTTTCAAACGTGCCGGCTGTTGAATGCGCAAAAAAGCTTGTTGAGATCACACCCAACGGTCTGACCAAGGTTTTTTATTCAGACAGCGGTTCAACCGCAGTGGAGATAGCCCTGAAAATCGCATTTCAGTATCATCAGCAGGCAGGTCCAAAAAAAAGTAAAAAGAAAAAATTTATCTCCATGACAAATGCATATCACGGGGATACAATCGGTTCAGTAAGCGTGGGCGGCATAGAGCTTTTTCATGAAATGTACGGCCCGCTTTTATTTGATTCAATAAAGGCTCTCTCCCCCTACTGCTACAGATGCCCCCTTGACAAAACTTTTCCCGGGTGCGGGTTTGAATGTTTAAATCAGATGGAAGACTTAATGAAAAAACATTCAGACGAGGTTGCAGGCCTTGTGATTGAACCCATAGTGCAGGGAGCCGCAGGTTTGCTGGTTCAACCGCCGGGTTATTTAAAGAGAGTAAGAGAGCTTTGCACAAAGTATGATATTTTGATGATTGCAGACGAGGTTGCCGTGGGGTTTGGAAAAACAGGCAAAATGTTTGCCTGCGAGCATGAAGAGATTGAGCCTGATATTATGGCTCTTGCAAAGGGTATTACCGGAGGTTATATGCCCCTTGCCGCTACCCTGACAACAGAAAAAATCTATCAGGGCTTTTTAGGGAAATATGAAGAGTTTAAAACCTTTTTCCACGGACACACATATACAGGGAACCCCCTTGCCTGCGCTGCTGCGACAGCTAATATAGATATTTTTGAAAAAGAAAAGGTTATTGAAAATCTTCAGAAAAAAATCATTTTTTTAAAAAAAGAGCTTGAAGCTTTTAAGCTCCTTGAGCATGTGGGTGATGTGCGGCAGATGGGGATAATGGTGGGCATAGAGCTGGTCCAAAACAAAAAAACAAAAAAGCTTTATCCTGCCGGATTAAAAACAGGGCAGCGCATAACAAAAGAGGCGCGAAACAAAGGGCTTATTATACGGCCTCTTGGGGATGTAATAGTTCTGATGCCTCCTTTAAGCATAACAGAGGATGAATTAAAAAAGGTGTGTAATATCACCTTTGAATCCATAAGAAACATAACGGAGGCGTTATAACCAGGTCGATATGGAAAAACAGGCAAAAAAAACTTTAAAGGGGGTTTTATTATTCGATCCAGATGATGGTCTTTATAAAGATCACTTCCCTGGAAAGCCTGTTGTTCCTGGAAGCCTTATCATTCATGGATTTACTGAAGTCTTAAAAAAATCCGGGATTAAAAGCAGAATATCAGCGATTAAAAATTTCAGGTTTAAAAAATTTTTATCTCCAGGAGAATATCCCTATATAATAAAAATAGAACCGAAAAAAATTATCTGCGAAATATTTAACGAAAATAAAAGAGTTGTAACAGGAACTTTTAATATATGCGGCTAAAATTTTCAGGGAGCAGAGTCTTGATACTTGGGGGAACCTGCAGCCTTGCCCTGTGCCTTGCCAAATATTTGATCAAGGCAAAGCTCTATCCTGTCTTAAGCTACAGAAATAAAAATGGCAAACAACATATAGAAAACAGTTTAAGCGCATTTAAAGGAAAATTTGAGACTGTTTATCTTGATTTTAATGATGCAGATTCAATTAAATCCATACTTTTCCAAAATATTGAACCGGATAAGCTGCCGGATTATTTGGTTGATTTTGCCCAGAGCGACCTTGAATCTTTAATAGCTTCGGAAAGCAGCTATGATATTAACCGGTATTTTGCAGAAAATATCTCCTTTAGGGCTGAAATCATTAAAACCGCTGCCAGGGGAATGCTTAAAAAAAAAGGGGGGCGGCTAATATTCATATCCTCTGGGGCTGCTTTAAGACCTAATCCGGGGCAGGGATTCTACGCTGCAGCCAAACTTGCTTCAGAAGCGCTTTATAAAAATCTTGGACTTGAAATGGGCAGCAAAGGTATTACAACTGTTTCCCTGCGCCCCGGATATATAGATGCAGGCCGGGGAAAAAAATTTATAAAACAGAATAAAAAAATAACAGACGCGATTCCCGTTAAAAGAGCGATTGAGCCCGGCGAAGTTGCCGAAACAATACTTTTTTTTCTTTCAGAAAGCGCCAGAAGCTTTAATGCAGTTGAAATCACAATGGACGGGGGGATGTCTGCGGGCAAACCCATACTTTAAAAAAAAGGTTTTTTTATGAACATATTTAACAAGATTCAAGACCTTCTTGCTGAACTACTTGACGTTGAAAAAAATGAAATTTCACCGGAAACTTATATATTCAGAGATCTGGGCGCTGAATCCATAGATCTTATGGAGCTTGCGGTGGCAATTAATTCTGAATTTAATATAAACGTAATTGATGATGATATCTTTTTAAGAAGATTAAGAGAGTATATTTCTGAAAACCAGAGTCTTAAAAAAAAATATCCGTTTCTTCCTGACAAAAGAATTGCGGAAATAATTAAAGATGTCGGAAAAAGGCCGGATTTTAGCGAACCGGTTTTAAAGGTAAAAGATCTAATAGATTATATAAAGGGGTCAAGACCTGACCACTCCACAATGGAAAAGCATATCAATGTCTGACTTTGATGATTTAATAAAAAAAAGAAGAAGTATCAGAAAATACAAACCGGATCTTTTATCTACAAAATTAATTGAAAAGATGATCTTTGCCGCCACACTTGCGCCCTCTCCTTCAAACACCCAGCCTGTTAGATTTATCCGGATCAGCTCCGGCAAAATAAAAGAAAAACTGCACCAGGCTTTAATTAAGGGACACAGGAGATTTCTTGCTGCCACAAAGCCGGAGACAAAAAAATTAAAGGCAAAAATAAATGCATATCGCAGATTTTCAGAGTTCATGTTCAAAGCGCCTGCTTTATTTGCAGTGGGGTATGCCAAAGATGTCCCAGGTGGATTTTCAAAAACACTGTTTGAGGCAGGAATAATCTGCCAAGATAAAAGAAGCAGCATAAATTATGATATTACCGTAGGTCTTTGTCTTAAAAACTTTATTCTTAAGGGAGAGGATATGGGCATAAGTTCATGCATATTAACAGGACCCCTTGTATTTATTCCAAATGCTGAAGAGATATGCGGCATCGACGATATTTTTATACGGTGCTTTTTAACAGCAGGTTTTCCTGACGAAAAGCCGGGCTTTATAGAAAGAAAAAAAAATTCCGAGATATACAGGTCTGTCTAAATGGAAAAGAATGTGCGTAAAAGAGTAGTTATCACATCAGTTGGAGTAATCTCCTCCCTTGGTTTTTCCCTGAACCGGATCATGGAAAACATAAAAAAAGAAAAAGTTTCTTTTAAGACCTTTGCCTTTGATGAAAGTGTAAGCGCAGCCCCTGTCGAAAAATTTGATTTAAAAAAAATTACAGGCAGATTTAAAGATGCAAGGTATTTAAACAGGGGAGCAGGGTTCTGCATGGGAGCCGCTGTAATGGCCGCAAAGAATTCAGATCTGCTTAATAGAGAAAACCCCGAGGCTGCAAAAATACTACATAAAACAGGCCTTTTTACAGGCACAGGCCCTAATCTTGATATTGGCGGTGAACTGCCTGATATAAAAAATGGCGTTATAGATAATAAAAGCCTTGCCGCTCTCTGGATTCTAAAATTTCTTCCAAACACCGCAGCTTCCGCAATATCGAAATTTACAGGGGTTCATGGCGAAAATCTCACAATCAACACTGCATGTTCTGCCTCAATGCAGGCGATTGGCGAAGCGTACAGAAAAATAAAAAACGGATATCTTGAACTTGCCCTTGCTGGCGGCGGTGATTCCCGTTTAAGCCAGGGCGGGATACTTGCATACAAAAAAGCTCAGGCCCTCTGCCTTTCAAACCCTGGCAGCGCTAAAGAGGCCTGCCGACCTTTTGATAAAAAAAGAAACGGATTTGCGCCTGGTGAAGGAGGGGCTTTTTTTCTGCTTGAAGAGCTTGACCATGCCTTAAAAAGAAATGCCAAAATTTATGGTGAAATATGCGGATTTGGAGCATCTATTGACGGTTTTACTATGACAGCGCCTGAACCTGAAGGCAGGTACGGCAAAAAAGCTGTGATTTCAGCTCTTAAAGAGGCAGACATTACTGCTTCAGATATAGATGTGATATCTTCCCACGGCACAGGAACTATTTTAAATGATGCAATGGAATCTGCTTTAATTGATAATATTTTTAAAAAAAATAAACCCATAATAATTGCAATAAAATCCTGGACAGGGCATTTGTCTGCTGCATGTGGCGCATCTGAGCTTGCTGTTTGCCTGGCATGCATGAAGCACGGATATATCCCTAAAATAAGAAATCTTGAAAAACCGTGCAGACAGGACTTAAACTTTGCCTTAAAAGAAAAAAGTTATAATTTTAATACACTATTAATGCAAAATTTCGGATTCGGCGGCCAAAACGCAGCCCTGGTGATAAAAGCATGGAAAAAATAAGAATTAAGAGTACTCTTAATAATTTTATTCTCCTTGATAAAATTACCAAAGCAGATCAAAAAAATATTTGCGGAAATAAATATTTTTCAGATGATCCGTATTATCTATGCGTTGAAGCCATGGCGCAGCTTGGGGCATATCATGTGCGTTATCTCACAAAATTTGACAGGCATGCATTTTTATTAAAAATAGATTGCCTGAATTTAAAACAGGCTCTTAAAGAGGGCATAAGTTTAAATGGGAAATTTAATTTTTTTGCATCCCTGACAAATAAAAGCGAGTCTGCCTTTGCTTATAATGTGTGTGCCCAAAAAAAAAACATTGTTTTTGGCGAAGGCAAATTTTTATTTGCAAGTATTGATTATAATGACGATTTCAATAAAAAACCCCTTAAAGATCATTATCGGAAAACATTTTCATGTTTAATGAACGATTCGCAAACAGCTTAAAGCTTCAAAAAAATGCAGGGTTGCTCCGGGAACCTGTGGAAATAACAAAAAGAGAAGGAAAGTATATTTTTTTAAATAATAAAAAAATCATTAACTTTTCTTCCAATGACTACCTTGGTCTTGGGACATCTGAAGAGCTACGAAAAAAGGTGGCTGAAAATTTTTTAAAATACGGAACATCTTCATCCTCTTCCCGCCTTGTTTCAGGCAACTATTCTTTAATTGCAAAGGCTGAAAAAGAGTATGCGCAATATTTTGGGTATGATGACGCCCTGTTTTTCCCAAGCGGTTACCAGGCAAATATGGGAATTCTTTCTGCTCTTTTTAACCAGAAAGATTCTATTATATTTGACAAGCATATCCATGCTAGCAGCGTGAAGGGGTTAAAGTTAAGCGGTGCCTTTTTTTACGGATACAAGCATAATCAGATGGGTCACCTTGAAAAAAGGCTTAAAAAAACAGGGAAAAACATTTCTGCGGTTATCACTGAATCTGTCTTCAGCATGGACGGCGATTTCCTGAATGTTTCCGGTTTTAAAAAATTAAAAGAAGAATACGGGTTCTTCAGTATTATTGACGAAGCCCATGCATTTGGCGCAATGGGAAAAAACGGAACAGGAATTGCCCGTGATGTTTCAGACATTGCAGTGGGCACCTTTGGAAAGGCCCTGGGGCTTTTCGGAGCATTTGTTTTGCTGCCCAAAGGCGCAAAAAAATTTCTGTTTAACTTTTCTTCACCCCTTATTTATACTACTGCCCTGCCCGAAGCCCATGCAGTTAGCGCAATTGACATTTTAAGAATAATAAAAAAAAGTGGAGATAAACGAAAATATTTAAGCCGGATCAGTAAATTTATGAAGGGGTCTTTACAAAACGAAGGCTTTAAAGTCAACGGAGATGCTCATATACTGGCTGTTCTAATGGGAGAAGAAAAAAAGGCTGTGCATGTTTCAAATAGCCTTCTTGAAAAAAATATTTTTGTTCTTCCCGCAAGATATCCTACAGTACCCATGGGAAAAGCAATATTAAGAATCGGCATGACTTCCATGCATACAGAGGATGATGTTGAATATTTTGTTAAACAGATAAAAAAAATCTCATCTTATTAAAATTATGAAAAAATTTAAAAACATAAAAAAAAGATACTTTATAACAGGCACAGATACAGGGGTTGGAAAAACAGTGCTATCTCTTTTAATGATGCAGGCGCTGTTTAATAATGGGTATAACCCCTTTTATCTTAAACCACTGCAGACAGGATGCCAAAATCCTTTAGACCGGGACAGTGATGCAAATTTTATTTACAAAAATATAAATCAGCTCAAAAAATGCAATCCTGCAGATTCAGTTATTTACTGTTTCAAAAATCCAAAGGCTCCCTGGTTTGCAGCACGTGATGAAAAAAAGAAAATTGACATACAGATAATAAAAAAATGCGTTTATGAAAAAAGCGCTGAATATTCACCGGTCATTATTGAGGGAGCAGGGGGTCTGCTTGTTCCTGTTGATGGAAAAAAGACACAGATGATTGACCTGATAGATTTAACACAGTCAACACCTGTTATTGCGGCAAGGGCCGGGCTGGGGACCATAAACCACACCCTTTTAACAATCGAGGCCCTGCGCATGAGAGGAATCAATCCCTGCGGAATTCTGTTTTTTGATACAGAAAACAAACAACCTGAAAATAATGAAATGATCAAAGAAAATATTGAGGCTATTGAGACAGCATCCGGGATTGAGGTAAAAGGAGTTATAGGAAAAATCGATGATTTTTCAAATCCGGAAGAAAAAAGCTTAAAAATTATAGAAAAAATATTCGCCTGATAATCGTTTACAGCTTTCCCATGGCTTTTATCCTCTCCATTACCGGAGGATGTGAATAATTAAGAAAAACATAAAAAGGGTGGGGAGTCAGGTTGGAAAGGTTATCAACGGAAAGTTTTTTTAGCGCAGATGCCATGGCATCGGAATTTTTTGCTGTTTTTACTGCAAAGCTGTCAGCCTCAAACTCATTTTTGCGCGAGTACATATTAAGAAAAATTCCTGTAAAGAATCCTATGGGAGAGTACAGCATACCGAAAAAGATAAGCCCTGCATAAACAGACTGCTGTTTCATATAAAAAGCGTCAAAAAGCATCCTGTTTGATATAAAAAGCGACAACAGATAAAACATTACCCCTATCTGGGCTATACTGAAAAGCATCATCTTGATGATATGCTTTTTTTTATAATGTCCCATTTCATGGGCTAATACGGATACAAGTTCATCTACTGTATGCTTTTCAATAAGAGTGTCAAACAGGACTATCCGCCTGTTTTTGCCAAAACCCGTAAAAAATGCATTTGATTTGGCTGATCGCCTGGAGCCGTCCATAACATAGACATTTTCAAGTAAAAAATCTATGGATTCAGCATAGGAAACAATCGCATCTTTTAATTCACCTTCTTCAAGCGGGGTAAACTTGTTAAATAGAGGCATTATCCAGGTTGGAGCAACAAACTGAATTAACAGCATAAATAATGCTGTGGCTGACCAGCAGAGCCACCAGGCTCTGTTTCCTGCATATTCAAAAAAAATCAATATGCCTGCCAGCAGAACCCCTCCTATAATTACAAAAAGGACCACACCCTTTACTGAATCAATTATAAATGTTTTTAAGGTGGTCTTGTTAAAACCGAATTTTTCTTCGATAACAAAAGTGGAATAGAGCAAAAAAGGTATGGTTAAAAAATATTTTAACAGCAGTAATGCGCCTATATAACAAAGACCTGTGAGAATACCCCCTTTATTAAAGCTTCTAACCCACTGGTCGAGCATGGGGAAAAATTTACCAAACCACAAAAAAATAATTAAAATAAGATCAAACCCTGAGTCAACCCAGCCGAACAAGGTGTTTGTTTTAAGATATTCTTTAGATTTATTATAAGTTTCAGTATGATACAACCCCTTAAATGCTTTGGGAAGTGGAACAGGCAACATCTTAAGGTTTAGAAAATCTGAAAAAAAATGAAGTGTGAAATCAGCAATAATCGAAAAAAGAATTATGACGGCAATACAATTCAATATTATGTCTTATTAATTAAATCGCGTAATTTACCTGAACACCGGAATGTTATAACTCTTCTTTTAGCAAGAATCAGCTCCTCGCCTGTGGAAGGGTTTCTGCCTTTACGTTCTTTTTTATCCTTTACACAGAATTTTCCAAAACCGCTTATTAAGAGTTCTTCTCCATCAGCAAGCGTAGTTTTTATAATCTTCAAAAGGGCTTCAAAAAGTTCGGTTGTTCTGTTTCTTGGGGTGCCTATTTCTTCCTGTAAAGAATCAATAAGTTGAGCTTTAGTAAGGGTCATATTTTTTTCACTCCTGTTGTGCAATTATTTCATCTTAATATTTTTACCGGAAAATTTGGTCGGGACGACTGGATTTGAACCAGCGACCCCAGCGTCCCGAACGCTGTGCTCTACCAGGCTGAGCCACGTCCCGATTAATCATTTTTTACAATTTTTTATTTTAGTTATTAATAATTGTCAATTAAAAACAGTCATTCTCTTGATAAGCAAAATCCACATGAACTATTTAAAAGGATTGTTTACCATAATCGTTTCATCTCTTCCAGGCCCGACAGAAATAATATCCACTGGAGTTTCGGTAATCTCTTCAATCCTTTTAAGATAATTAATTGTATTTTCAGGCAGGTCTTCTTTTTTTCTTATACATGAAATATCCTCAGACCATCCTGGAAAAGTCTCGTAAACAGGCTTGCAGCCTGAAAGCACCTTTAAACTTACTGGAAAATCTTTTATAATCTGACCCTTATATTTGTAACCGGTACAAATATTAATGGAATCGAGACCTCCGAGAACATCAAGTTTTGTAACAGCCAGACCGGTTAATCCGTTTAACCGTTTGGCATTATTTACTATCACTATATCCAGCCAGCCGCACCTGCGTTTTCTTCCGGTTGTTGCCCCAACTTCAGCACCTTTTTTCTGTATTTTATCACCTGTTTCATCGAACAGCTCTGTTGGAAAGGGTCCCTCTCCCACCCTTGTTGTGTATGCTTTTACTATACCTTCTACACCTGTAATGCTCTTTGGACCGATTCCTGAACCGCTGCAAGCATTTCCGGAAACTGTATTTGATGAAGTTACAAAAGGATAGGTACCATGGTCAATATCAAGATGGGTCCCCTGGGCTCCCTCAAAGAGCGTCTGCATCCCGGATTCTATGCCATTATTAATTTCAACGGAAACATTTGCAACATACGGCGCAAGTTTATCCGCAAATTCTTTGTACTGTTCAACTATGGTTTCAGCTTCAAGTGTTTCTGAGGACAGGTAGTTTTTCAGATAAAAATTTTTTTCTTTAAGAATGTCTGTTAATCTTTCCTTAAAAAGCTCATAATCAATAAGATCTGCGAATCTAATTCCCCTGCGTGTTGCCTTGTCTTCATAGGAAGGTCCTATTCCGCGGCCGGTTGTCCCTATCTTTTTATCACCTTTCAGCGCTTCCCTCGCCATATCTATTTTTTTATGATAGGGCATTATCACATGTGCTCTTTCACTTATTTTGAGCATCTCGGAGTCTATTTTAACACCCTTGTTGTTTAGATATTCGATCTCTTCTATCAAAACTTCAGGATCAACCACAACACCGTTTCCTATAAAACATTTTTTATTCTGCAAAACCCCCGAAGGTATAAGATGGCTGATAAACTCCTCTCCGTTGACAACCATTGTATGACCTGCATTATTTCCCCCCTGAAATCTTACTACCATATCACAAAATTCCGACAGGAGATCCACAATCTTACCTTTTCCCTCGTCTCCCCACTGAGCTCCAACAGCAACTATGTTTGCCACTTATCTCTCCTGTTAAGCTTTTTTTCTCTTATTACGAAAAAAATCCTGCATCAGCCTTTTGGCCTCATCCAAACATATTCCGCTTATAATCTCAGGCAGATGATTTAACCTAATATCTTCTGCAAAATTATATAATGAGCCTGCTGCTCCCCATTTTGAATCAAATGCGCCAAAAACAACTCTTGCAACCCTTGAATGAATAATTGCCCCCATACACATAATACAGGGCTCGACAGTAACATAGAGAGTTGTGTTTAACAACCTGTAATTTTGAACCTTTTGACCGGCTTTGCGCAACGCCAGTATTTCCGCATGAGCTGTGGCATCGCTGAGGATTATGGTTTGGTTATGAGCAGAGGAAAGGATCCTGCCTACTTGAGAAACCAGTACCGCTCCAACCGGCACTTCATCTTTTTCATAAGCTTTTTCAGCTTCTTTAAGCGCCAGTTCCATAAATTCAGTGTGACTCAACAGCATTTTAAAATTCTTTAATACAAAATTGTTTCAAGTTGTTATTGACATAATTTAAAATTTAACTTAGAAAGTTTAGGTCTTTTAATCAAGCACTATTTGCGCCCGTAGCTCAGTTGGATAGAGTGCCGGACTACGAATCCGTAGGTCGCAGGTTCGAATCCTGCCGGGCGCACCACTTTCTGGAGATTTCAATGAAAGCCATCATTACCGGAATAAGTCACTATGTTCCAGAGAACAAACTGACAAACAAATACTTTGAACAGAGACTTGACACTTCTGATGAATGGATTGTTTCAAGAACAGGAATAAAAGAAAGACATATTCTGGATAAAGAAAAAGGCGTATCTTATATGGCCTCAAAAGCTGCGAAAAAACTTCTTAAGCAAAGAGGTATCAAAGCTGACGAGATTGAATTATTAATTATTGCCACTACCACTCCGGACATGATGTTCCCTTCCACTGCATCCATAGTACAGGATGAAATTAATGCTGCAAACTGCTGGGGTTATGATATGGTTGCAGGGTGTTCAGGTTTTTTAAGCGCTCTGGCAACGGCTTCCCAGTTTATTGAAACAGGCAGACATAAAAAAGTGATGGTAATAGGCGCTGACAAGATGAGTTCTATTCTTGATTATCAGGATCGAAACACATGCATACTCTTTGGGGATGCAGCGGGTGCCGTACTGCTTGAACCCACAGATGACGATGAGCTGGGAATTGAGGACTTTTCTATTCATCTTGACGGATCAGGAGGAAAATATCTTAACATGCCGGCCGGCGGAAGTTTGCTACCGGCCACAATGGAAACAGTTGATAAGAGGCTTCACTTTCTCCGCCAGGACGGGAAAACCGTATTTAAGTTTGCAGTAATGAGAATGGCTGATATCTCTAAAAAAGTTTTAGAAAAAAACGGACTTACAAACGAAGATTTAAAATTTTATATTCCCCACCAGGCTAATTCAAGAATAATTGATTCCGTTGGAAAAAAGATTGGCTTGACTGAAGATCAAGTGGTAAAAAATATTGAAAAATATGGGAATACCACAGCTGCCACAATACCCCTTGCAATGTCGGAAGTTTTTCATGAAGGAAGGTTGAATAAGGGAGACTGGGTTATGCTGTCAGCATTTGGAACAGGTTTTATGTGGGGCAGTTTGTTGTTAAAATGGGCTATTTAATACCATATGACTTTATTTTACTAAGCAAAGAAGGATGACTTATTTCAAGTCTGCGAGCTGCATGGGTACGGTTTCCTCCGGTTTTTTCAAGCACCTTTATGATCATTCTTTTCTCTAAAATTTTCCGGGATTTCTTTAAAGAATCGCCATCATAAAAATCATTCTTAATATCCACCACAAGGTCCTCCGGCAAACATTCAGGCAAAAGTTTTTCTGTTTCTGAAAAAATCACACCCCTTTCAATAACATTTTCAAGCTCTCTAACATTTCCAGGCCATTTATGCTTCAGAAGAATAGCCATTGCATTGGATGATATGCTCGTAACATCCTTGCCAAGACTTTTATTAAATCTGTTTAAAAAATGCTTGCAAAGCAAACTAATATCCTGGATCCTGTCCCTGAGAGGGGGCAGTTTAATGGGCATCACATTAATTCGATAAAAGAGATCCTCACGAAAATTACCCTTGAAAATTTCATCTTCAAGATTTTTTGCGGTGGCTGCAATAACACGGGCATCTACTTTTTTTGTTTTTGATGAACCCACCTGCCTGATTTCACCCTCCTGTAACACCCTCAACAGTTTTACCTGTAAAGACAAGGGGAGCTCACCGATTTCATCCAGAAAAATTGTTCCTTGACAGGCGTCCTCGAAAAGACCTGTTTTATTTCTGTCCGCTCCTGTAAAAGCGCCTTTAACATGTCCGAAAAACTCACTTTCCAATAAATTTTCAGGTATTCCACCGCAATTAACAGGGATAAAAGGTCCCTTTGCTCTTTCACCACCAAAATGTATCCCTTTGGCCACAAGCTCTTTTCCTGTTCCACTCTCACCTGTAATTAATACCGTTGTCTTATAATCAGCAACTTTCAGGGCAATCCTGAAAACAGACTGCATTGAATCACTCTTTGCAACCATGTTCCCAAAAGCATATTTTTCTTCTATACTACCGATCTTTTTTTTAAGATATATATTCTCTCTTTTAAGATTCTCCCTTTCTTCTGCTTTTTTAAGAACAAAATAGACCTCATCCCTTTTAAATGGTTTGGATATATAATCATATGCTCCCATTTTAATAGCATTAAGCGCTGTATCAATTGTTCCGTAGGCAGACATGATTATCACCGTCGTAGCTTTTATCCATTGTTTGGATTCTCTCAAAAAATCCATTCCATCCATGTTTGGCATCTTAATATCACATAGAATAAAATCATAATGGTTCTTCCGAACAAGCTGCAATCCTTCATATCCGTCTGCTGCGCTGTCAATTTCATATCCTGTCTTTTTTAGAAGACTGCTCAGCATATGACGCATATTCTGTTCATCATCTATTATCAGCAGCTTTTTTCTAACTATAGCAGGTTTATTCATTATGCTTTTTTTAATGCATCCTGTTTAAAAATTTTCAATAGAGACTTTATCTAACGAGCCAAAGGCAATAAAAGCGTCATTGTTGCGCCCGAGCCTTCCCTGGAGAATGCTTTAATATTACCTCCAAATCCTTCTATAATCATAAAAGATACATATAGCCCTAGCCCTGTACCCTTACCAGGCTCCTTGGTTGTACAAAAAGGATCAAAAATATTTTCAAGATCATCTTTAGAAATACCGGCACCATTATCCTTAAAAACAATCTTAAGCATACTGACATTATCTTGAAAATCAGGGTTAGCATCCATAACTCGATTTGTAGATATTAAAATTTCTCCATTATTTAATCCAGGTAAAGACGAAATTGCATCGGCTGAATTCAAAATTATATTCAGAAAAACCTGCCTGAGCTTATCGTGATCTGCCAGTACTTCATCATTTTCAGATGTTAAATTCAGTTTAATATCAATATCAGCAAATAAAGGCTGAGATCGTAAAATAGAGTACAGGTCCTTAATGATTTCATTTGCAGATACTTTTTTTAATTCATCCTTTGATGGCCTTGATAAATCAATAAGCTGCCTGATGATATGATTTATCCTGAAAATTTCATCCTCTACCCGCAGTATAAAATCATGTTTTTCATCATCGGGAATATCCTTTTGTTTCAACAGATCAATATAACCTATAACTATACCAAGAGGATTACCTATCTCATGTGCTATGCCCGATGCAAGCCTTCCAACTGATGCTAATTTTTCAGCATTAATAATCTCTTTTTGTGCCTGTTTTAATTCAACATTAACCTTCTCGAGATATTTTACTGTTGTAAAGAGTTTCTCCTTATCTTGGGAAATACGTTTCAACATATTATTTAAAGCTGTTGATAACTGATTTAGTTCACTGTCTTCTTTTCTCACTGCAAAAAATATTTCATTATCATCTTTATACTCATAAGCACGGTTTACCAACCTCTGTACCGGTCTGATATATATCATGAATAGTCTTTGGAGACCTATAAATGTTAAAATAATTGTATTTATAAATATATATATAAATATTATCCTCTGAATATTTCTTAATTTTTCATACACAGGGTATAAATCGTAGACAACACTTACACCTGCATATATTTTGTCTTTTTTATATAAAGGAGCTGATATTATAAAATTTCGGCTCTGTTTCCATAAAACTCCCCATGTTGATCCAAAAAAATTCAAACTTACCTTTCTATTTTTTATGGCCTTTTTTGTCAGGTTTTCAAGCTCATTTTTAAAATTGCAGCTTTTTTTTTCAAAATAAATCTTTCTTTGGCTTATATCCATAAGCAGGCCGACTGAACAATCAGTTTTATTTATCAAACTGCTCATAAAGTATTTAAAATCGGAATCAAGAAGCATGTTATCTTGTTCCGGTAAAGGGAGACAATTATCTTTTATGGCATTAATCAGCATATAGCCTTTAGAAACTTCAGATTTAATCATATACTTTTGAAAACTCATGATAGCAACGAGGTTTATTAAAAGCATACCAATTATTAAAACAAAAGCGATATTGATAGCCATGTTTGTTTTTAATCCACGAAAAATCAAATCAATCCCAATAGCCAATAATTATAAATTCTTCAGCAAAAAAAAAACCAAAAAAAAAGCCTGGAAATGTAATCATTTCCAGGCTTATAATTAAATTTTTCGGCAGTGTCCTACTCTCCCACACAGCTGCCCATGCAGTACCATCGGCGCAAAAGCGCTTGACTTCCGTGTTCGGGATGGGAA
>CAYZXU010000041.1:0-19392 GCA_964482535.1 uncultured Desulfobacteraceae bacterium
CAAGCATACCCGTAACTGAATAGTGTATTCCATGAAGCCCCTTTGTGAGCCAGCAAATAAAACACAGGCCAATGATAACAACAGTTTTTATCTCCATAGATGTTAAGGGACCAAGATCTTCATCAAATTCAGGCAGCCTGAATTTAGGATCCGGTCTGAAAACAAAATAAACAACAAGCACGGCAATGGGCACTGTAATAATAGCCGCAGGCATCGCAAACTTTATCCATTCAAGAAATGTTATCTCTATGCCTGTAAATTCTTTTAAAAATGCCGCTGAGACCATACACCGTCCACCGCCGACCAGTGTGCCCATCCCTCCGCAGGAGCATGCAAAGGGAAGTGAAAGCATCATGAACTTTGCAGTATTGGTATGTGGCTCAATGCCAACGGCTCGCATGAGTGGAAGCATTGTCACAATTCCTATGGCGCAGGCTGCTGCATCATGCATAAAACTCGATGCCAGACCCAGTGATATGGAGATAATAAATGTAAATTTCACCACACTGGTTCCGGCTCTTTTTATGATAAAATATCCGAGCCGCTTTGTTATGCCTGTTTTCTCAAGTGAGATTGCAAAGATCAGGCAGCACATGATAAAAACAACCACAGGGTGCATATAAGGCGCCCAGACCTCTTTTGTATCCCCTATTCCCAGCAGTATTAAAAATACTCCTATACATATTGCAGTTATCTCCAAAGGGATGGGTTCAACCACAAAAAGAAATACCAGTACCGCAAGAATGGCCAAAAAACGCTTGGCTTTGGGAGAAAGTCCGTTCACATAATCAACCTTTATTTCATTGTTTTGCAGTTCTGCGGCCTTTTTTTCTAAAAATTTTACACTTGCCTCATTTGTCCCGGGATTATTTGCCTCTACCAGGTATTCGCCTGAAGCTTTTTTGTCTTCAGCCTGGGAAACGAGAGTATAATTCTGGTCGATACTCTTAAAAAAATTCCGGTCATTATCGCCGGATATTTTAAATTGAGTTCCTTCGGGTCTTGGCAGAAGCATGACGACTGCGCCTATTGCCAGCCCTATGACCAGTTGAAATCCTTTTGATTTAAAAAACATATCTTCTCCTTAACAAGGTCTTTTAAAAAAAGACATTTTGCAAAGACCTCTTAACTTAAACACATAAAAAGAGTCAGACCTTTTTCCTTTTTGCATAGGCTTCCCTTATTTTTACAAGAAGTTCTCCAAGTTCGCACGGTTTTGTAAGGTAATCAAAAGCTCCGTAATCGATCCCTTCCCTTGCAGCCTCTTCCGAGCCATGACCGGTAAGTATGAGAACCTCAAGATCCGGCTCCATTTTCTTTAATATTTTGAGAACCTCAATTCCATCCATGTCTTCCATCTTGAGATCCAGAACAGCCACGTCAAAATCTTTTTTTCTAACCTCCTGAATTGCTTCAAAACCGCTGTAGGTTTTTGTAACATCAAACCCTCTTTTATTCAGCCTGTTGTAAAGAACATTTACATACCCTTTTTCATCATCCACAATAAGAAGTTTGATTTTCTCTTCTTCCATAATTTTTCCTTTAAGCGCGTCTTGAAGTAATCTCCTTTATGCGTGCCTCAACAATTTTATTTTCATGCTTCTGTTTTTTTTCGGCCGCCTGGGTTACCTTGGAAACAAGCTGATCAATATCGCAGGGTTTCATCAGATAATCAAAAGCTCCAAACCTCATCCCTTCAATTGCGGATTCCACAGTTGCATGACCTGTGAGCATGACAACTTCCGTAAGCGGATATACTTTCTTAATCTCTCTTAAGGTTTCAATTCCATCCATACCTGGCATCTTTACATCAAGAACTACAACTTCAATTTTATCGTTACTTTCAAGCGCTTTCAGAGCATCCAGGCCGCTGTGAGCAGTGTCAACGTCAAACTCTCTCTTTTTTAAACGTTTGGTCATGGTCTCCACAAAAGGAACCTCATCATCAACTAAAAGCAATTTAATTTTTTTCATTTAAACTCTCCTTATATTATTATGTATATCAACTACTTCTATAATCCGCCATCAAGGTTATCGAACTCGGGATCAGTTTTTTTCTCTTTTTGTTCAAAAATCGGCAGGCTGATAATAAATGTTGTGCCAACATTTATTGCACTTTGAACCTTAATATTTCCTCCCATTTTTTTTATTATACCATAGCAGATGGCAAGGCCTAAGCCCGTTCCCTTACCCACCGGTTTGGTTGTAAAAAAAGGGTCAAATATTCTAACAAGATTTGCTTTTGGTATGCCTGGTCCATTATCCTTAATCTCAATACTAACATTATTATTGTGAGAATTACTGGTTATATCAATATTGCCGCCTGTTTTTTCCATGGCATCGAGAGCATTATTAAAAAGATTCAGCAGCACCTGCTGCATTTCCGACTGGGACAAACTAAGCAGAGGCAGGTTATTATCAAGCCTGGTATTGAAAATTACATTTGCGTATTTTGCCCTTTGAGCGGACAAACTTACAACTTCGTCAATAATTTCATTAATCTGAACATCATCTATCCTTGAATCCGTTTTTCTTGCAAAGGAGAGCAGCTTGTAGGTAATCTCCTTGCAGCGTTTGCCCTGGGTTTGAATCTGCTTTAAAGATCTTTTATATTCCTCAAGATTTTCGGTTTTCTGAAGATCTTCCTCTTCCAGCAAATCCTCCATCCAGCCTGACTCTTCAACCATTATAGCTACAGGATTGTTAATTTCATGGGCTATGCCTGCTGCCAGTTCACCCACAGAAGCGAGTTTTCCGGTTTCTATCACCTGCTGGTTCAGCATCTCCTTTTCACTGTCAATCCTGGCAATACGGTTAACGATTCTTCTCGATAATATAAATGCCATGGAAATAATACAAAAGCAGCCTATGACGAAAATTATGTACGCTATATTGCGAACAATTTTAATGCTTGAAAAAGCATCTCCATAATCCTGCTGATAGACCATCAACCAGTCTCCACCCTTAAGTGAAGAAACAACATATATGAGCTTTTCTCCAGAGCTCTTATCTTTCTTTTCAATAATATGCTCCCCTCTTTTTGTTTCTTTTACTTTTTTTAATAACTCCGTATAGCTTTTTTTATCTGCATTTACATCAAAAGAAGTCTTGGTCTGAAATTCTCCTTCCCTGTTAAGGATATATGCAAACCCTGTTTTACCTATCCTCAGATTTTCAACAAGGGAGTTAAAAGCCATAATATCTATAGTCGCCCTCAAAATTAACTCCTTCCCGTCAAAATTTTTCTTTACCGTAACAATAAAATGCGGCAGCCCTCGAAGCCCAAGAAAAACGTCACTGATATAATATCGGTTTGCAAGAGCATTTTTAAACCACTGTGCATCGGAATACTGTGCATCTTTTAACTGAAAAGGACCTGCATATGCCAGTTGTACCCCCTTGTCGTTAATAGTTCCCAAATCTACAAAAACATTATCATAAGCCTTTTGCATTTCCAGAAGATTTTCCTGTAGAAACAGTTCATTTTTAAGATTTTCAATGCTGGCCATCTTTGCCAGGAATTGAATATTGCCAAGCCTTTCCTTTAAAAATGTATCTATATTCTGTTTATGCTTTTGCACAAGTTCATCAAGATGAGCGCTAACTTTTTCGTGATATGACTTGTTAAAACGATCAAGAATAATAAGACCAACTAAAATCATTGGGGTTATCGATACTATGATTATTGTAGTCACTATTTTTTTTGTTATCATTTTGTAATAACTGTTTTGCAATAGTTTATCTTTTTCCATCTTTATTGACCCTTAAAATATTTTTATTTATATTCGATTCATGCAGTATATCCGCAATAACCTGTTTCATATATTCTATGCTGTTTCCACTTTTTTCCAGAAAAAACAAGAGATTGGAATCATGAAAATCTTCTGAATAATCTGCCTGCAAAGCATGAATCACTATGGGCAGAGGCGGAATTCTGTCTTTTAATTTTTGCATTACCGACAATTCTTCAAAATCAGGAAGCTCGGGATCAAGTATCAAAATATCAGCAAATTCATGATGATAAGCCCAGTATAAAACTTCCCATGCGTTTTTTGACATCCGTATAATATATCCTTCATTTTCCAGTTCACGCTTAAGGAGCTTGCGAACATTAGGATTTCTGTCAGCTATCAATATTATATGTTTTTTTTCCATGAAAGCCCTTAATAAAGACTTAAAAAATGTTCAACTTTGCCTGGTTTAAGTTTAAATTTAAAAATTTAGATATTAGTAATATCCGCAAAGTCTGTGCCATAATAAAAGGCTTTAATATATTTCTTAACTCGTTGCACTTAAAGGAAATATTTATTTTTATAATTAATTATCCGGGGATTTTTTTTTAAAAGAGTGTCGACTTTTTTTACAGAATGTAAAATCAGACCTGATAAAATAATCTGATTTCTCTGTATTTTGTTTGAATATACAATTTTTCTCTGACATATTGATAATTGTGGTATTAAAATTATCAAATATAAAGTTAATGGCATCATCAATTTTACAGATATTTATAAAATAAAGAAAAATATGAGATCAGTCATTCCCCTGCGCCATAGAATTTTCCTGCTCATAGCAGTCCTTGCCATTATAAACATTTTCGGTTCCATGGTAACAATATGGTATACCTGGAGAACCCAGAAACTCTATACTTCCATTGTTGACCGTGATGTAAATGCTCTAATGTCCACACAACAGCTTGAAAATGCACTGGTTTTACAAAAAGGGCTACAACCTATTTTTTTCTTACAAATGCCTCCAAATGGTTAAACCAGCTTGATGAATATAATGAACAATTTCTCTTTTGGCTGACAAATGCCCGTGCATATACTGAGATTGATGAGGCTCGTTTTATTTTAAATGATATTGAATCAAACTACATAAGTTATGTTTTTCAACGTGACAGAGTAATAGATATGTACAAAGAGGGTAAAAATGAAGAGGGGGCAAGGGAGCACTGGAAGGTAAGAAAGCAGTTTATCTCCATTTATAATCTTTGCGACAAATTTAAGAATATTCAGAAAAAAAGCATATTGGAAACCCGGAATAATTATAAAAAATCAGCAAAAATAGTTACCATAACTGCATGGTGCACAGTTCCGGCTGTTATTATACTTATATTTCTTTTATCTTTTATCCTCTATAAACAGATACTGAAACCGATCAGAAAACTGGCTTTGGAGTCTGATATGAAAAAAAGTCCAGCTCCTGTGCGTAACGAAATAAATGCTCTTTCAAAACGGGTTAATTCCCTTGTAAAAAATATAAATGAAACCCATGCCAAACTTGAAGAAAGCAGGGAGAGTCTGATACAATCTGAAAAACTGGCTCAAGCCGGAAGGCTGGCGGCGGGCATGGCCCATAGTGTCAGAAACCCGCTGACCTCTGTAAAGATGCGTCTTTTCACCCTTGAAAGAAGCTTAAACTTAAATCATACGCAAATGGAGGATCTGGATGTAATATCGGAAGAAATCAGATATATTGACACTATTTTAAGAAATTTTATTGAATTTGCAAGACCTCCCAAGATGCAGTTTCACATGATAAATCCTTCAGAGGTTGTGGATATGACGCTGGAGCTTTTAAAACACAGGATTGAATCATACAAAACGGATGTTAAGGTTAAAAGAGACACAGAGCTTCCTGTAATTTCGGCAGATGCTGAGCAGTTAAAAGAAGTTATGGTAAATATATTATTAAATGCATGCGAGGCAATGAGAGAGGATGGCAAAATTTTAATCGAAGAAAAAATTGTGTATCCTGATTCTTCAGAAGACTCATTTAAAAAAGCTGTTCAAATAAGCATACGTGATAACGGACCCGGGATTTCAGAATCGATAAAGAAAAAAATTTTTCAGCCATTTTTCAGTTCCAAGGAAGAAGGTTCCGGTCTCGGACTCAGTATTGCAAAACGGATTATAGATGGACACGGCGGTAAAATAACATTTGAATCCGAAGTAAATAAAGGAACAACATTTATTATTCAACTGCCTTTTTGAGGAATAAATTAAATGGCGAAAATTCTAATCGTAGATGATGACCCTCAACTGCGCAAGAGCTTTCAAAAAATTCTTGCAGAAGAAGGCTACACTCTGCAGACAGCTTCCACTGGTGAGGCTGGAATCTGGTCAGTGCAAAAGGATCCTCCTGATCTTGTTATTATGGATGTGCGCATGCCCGGCATGGACGGTCTTGAAGCATTTAAGACTATGCATAAAACCGATCCAAAACTGCCTGTAATAATAATGACGGCGTTTGGAACAACCGATACTGCAATTGAGGCAACAAAAGCAGGCGCTTTTGATTATATACTGAAACCTTTTGAAATTCCGGACATACTTGACCTGATCAAAAAAGCGCTTCAGGCCGGAAGTTTCATGCATTCAAAAGTCCAGATCAATCCTTCTCCTGAAAATGTTTCAAAAGATGCTATTGTGGGCAAAAGTCGGCCAATGCAGGAAATATATAAATCCATAGGCCGTGTGGCGCCCACGGATGCAACTGTTTTAATACGCGGCGAATCAGGCACCGGAAAAGAGCTTGTTGCAAAGGCAATCTACAACCACAGTTTAAGGAATAATAAACCTTTCCTTGTTATTAACTGTGTTGCCATACCTGAAACCCTCCTTGAAAGCGAGCTTTTTGGTTATGAAAGAGGGGCATTTTCAGGAGCTGTAAGCCGCAGAATCGGAAAAATTGAGCGCGCCAATAAAGGCACAATATTTCTTGATGAAATAGGAGATATGCCTTTTAATATCCAGGCAAAAATTTTACGCCTTCTCCAGGAAAAAAGTATTGAGCGTCTTGGTGGGCGTGAACCTGTTCCGGTTGATGTGAGAATAATCGCTGCAACAAATCGGAACCTGGAAAAAGCTGTTTCCAGTGGAAAGTTCAGGGAAGATCTTTATTACAGGCTCAATGTAGTTAACCTTATGCTTCCTAAATTAAATGAGAGAAAAGATGATCTGCCTATCTTAACAGAATATTTTATGGAAAAATTTTCCAGGGAGATGAATATCCCTTATCCCGGCATTGCTGCTAATGCAAGAGATGCTCTTTTCGAATATTCATGGCCGGGCAATGTCAGAGAACTCGCAAATACTATACAAAAAGCCATGATCTTCAGCCAGGGCTGCCCACTGGAAAAAAAGAGTATTATCCGCGCCACACATGGAAAAGATAATATGGCGGCTGATAAAGAGGCAATAAATGATGAACATTTTGACAAACTCTTTCGTGAATGGGTCAAAAAGAAAATTACCCTTTCTTCCTGCGATAATCTTTTTGATTCAATAATGGATTCTCTCGCAGGCGCCATAACGCGAGAGGCTCTTAATTTTACCAGCGGAAATCGTTCCCAGGCCGCTAAACTCCTGGGTTTATCCCGTCCCACCCTTATTTCAAAAATTGATAAATATAAGCTTAAAATAAAAACTTCCGTGTTATGAGCCGGTTTCAAGAGGTTTTAAGTTTTTTCAAGTTTGCAAAAATTTACAAACTAAAAAACATAAAAAAAATCATGAGCCTTAATTTGACAATTATTTCATTGTGCCGTATATTATTATTAAAATAATCCGTCACTGTAAAAATGGAGGTGAGGTATGAATACAAAACTAACATTAAGACTTGATGATCATTTAATAAAATCCGCAAAAGAATATTCCGCAAAAACGGGCAAATCCGTCTCTAAAATTGTCTCTGACTTTTTCGTAATTATCAAAAACGAAAAATTAAAAGGGAGTAGTTCAATTACTCCAACTGTTCAATCCCTGAAGGGTATCTTGAAAGATTCCAAATTTTCAGAAAAAGACTATAATAGCTATCTTGAAGAGAAATATTTATGAAAGTTCTTTTTGACACTAATATCATTCTGGATGTTCTTTTAGATCGCAAGCCTTTTTCTGAACATGCTTTATATTTAATGTCCAAAGTTGAGCGGTCGGAAATCAATGGCTCTCTTTGTGCCACTACGGTAACAACAATTCATTATCTCTTATCAAAGTATTTGGACAAAGAAAAAGCCATGGATAGCATTAAGTCTATAATGGCGCTATTTGAAGTTGCTTCTGTAAATCGGTTAGTAATTGAAAATGCATTAAAAGCAAAATTTACTGACTTTGAAGATGCAGTTTTGCATGAATCAGCAAGGCATGCAGGAGCAGAGTACATTATTACCAGAAACATTAAGGACTTTAAAAAAACAAAGATTCCGGTATTCACTCCTGCAGAATTTTTAAGCATGATTGAATCCTTAACATAAAAAAATGGGTTGACAGTTTACGCTTCAATAAAGCTGCAAATAACAGCTTTCCGTAAACTGTCAACCCGTTTATAAGCTCCGATAGTCGTTATCTTACATTCTTCTATTTATTACTCCGGTTTATATCAAATATCCCGGCCATTATAACAACCCTTCGCTTCGCAGTCTGCTTAGAATAGTATCTACGGTTTTGGCACGATTCATTGTATAGAAATGAAGACCTTGAACACCATGATTGAGCAGATCCCTGCATTGCTGTGTGGCAAGATCAATACCGAATTCCAATATTCCATTTTTGTCATCAGGAGAAATTTTTGCCAGACCATTATGTATTTCATCGGTAATAGTTGTCCCGCAAACCTTTGATAATATCTCCATCATTTTAACTCCATAGATCGGCATAATACCGGGTATAATCGGGACAGTTATCCCGGCAGCTCTGCAGCGTTCAACGTAATCATAAAAAAAGCTGTTATCATAAAAGTATTGCGCAACAATATATTCAGCGCCATTTTTTTCTTTCAGCTTTAGATATTCTATATCTTTTTCTTTGCTCACAGCTTCAAGATGCCCCTCAGGATAACCGGCTGCACCCAGGCAAAAGTCATAACGCTCTTTGATAAAAAAGAGTAAATCAGAAGCATATTTCATTGAATCAGGATGAGGTTTAAACTCTGCATCGCCCTGGGGCTCATCACCGCGTATTACAAAAACCGTTTCAACTCCAAGGTTTTTAAAATTATCTAAAACAGAAATCAGGTCATCAGGCCCGAGACCAACACCGGCTATGTATGCCACCACGTTTAATTTCTTCTCATTTTTAAATTTTTCCACAAGCTGGAAAGAACCTCCACGGGTTGAACCACCTGCGCCAAATGTTACTGACACATAGTCCGGTTTGTGCTTGGCCAGAATATCAATGGCCTTATCAAGATTCAAAGCTGCCTTTTCAGTCTTTGCACGGGAAAATTCAAAAGAGATGACTGGCTGACCTTTTTTTTCTTTTAACAAATTTGATACTCGCATCGATCCTCCTTTTATCTTTAATAATTAGAATTGAGTTGTCTTGACAATTAAAATTATTATCATAAATAAATAAATAAAGCTAAAATGTAAAAGCTATATGATTTTTCAAAACCAAACAACAAAAAAAACAAGGGGCTTGAACCTTTACAAAACAATCTCTTTATAGTAGTTTTAATTGATTATTTATATAAAAATGAATAGTAGAGGAATTTTTTTAAAGGGATAAAGAATGAAAAAAGGATATGTACAGGTTTATACAGGGAACGGAAAAGGGAAAACCACTGCGTCCATAGGTCTCGCAGTAAGGGCTGCCGGCGCCGGCCTGAAAGTTTTTATTATTCAGTTTATGAAAATGGGAGATTACAGCGAAATTAAGGCCTTGAAAAGATTTTCGGATCTTATAACCATAGAGCAGTACGGTCTTGGACGTTTTGTAAAAGGAAAGCCTTCCCCTGAAGATATTGAGGCAGGAAAAAAAGGGCTTGAAAGGGTAAGGTCTATTATCAGTGCCAACGAGCATGATATGCTTATCATAGAAGAGGGAAATGTTGCGGCTATGTGTGACCTCTTTTCACCAGATGATCTTCTTGACATTATAGATTTAAAGCCTGAGCATATGGAGCTTGTTATCACAGGCCGCGGCGCTGATCAGAAAATTTTGGACAGGGCTGATCTTGTGACTGAAATGAGAGAGATAAAGCATTATTACCAAAACGGAGTACAGGCAAGGGTTGGAATCGAAAAATAAAAAAAAAGCGCCGTGCCTTGCTGTTTTTGGAACAGGTTCTGATGTTGGGAAAAGTATTGTTGTAACGGCATTATGCCGTATCTTTGCCCAAAAAGGGTATAGAGTCGCTCCGTTTAAAGCCCAGAACATGTCTAATAATTCAGGAGTAACTCCCCAGGGTCTGGAAATGGGCAGAGCCCAGATTGTTCAGGCTGAAGCTGCAGGAATTCCTCCCCATGTGGACATGAACCCCATTTTGCTTAAACCAACCAGTGACATAGGAGCTCAGGTAGTTCTTTCAGGCAAAGTTTACGAAAACAGCACTGCAATAGAATATCATACCAAAAAAAAGTTCTTTTTTTCAAAAGCATGCGACGCCCTTGACCGTTTGAGGACAAAATACGATCTTGTGGTCATGGAAGGCGCAGGTTCCTGTGCTGAGGTCAATCTTATGCACAATGATATTGTTAATTTCCCCATTGCCCAATATGCCTCTTCTCCGGTTATTCTGGTTGCTGATATTCATAAAGGCGGAGTTTTTGCGCAGATACTCGGTACTTTGCAATGCATTTCACAAGAGCAAAGAGATCTCACATGCGGATTTATAATAAACAGATTCAGAGGCGATATTTCTCTTTTTAATGATGGTATGCTCTGGATAGAAGAAAAAACAAAGAAAAAGGTTTTTGGGGTGCTGCCGTGGTTTAATCATATTAATATTGAAGCTGAAGATTCAGTTGTAATCGAAAAACCTGATTTAAAATCAAAAAGATCAGGAGATCTTCCGGCAATTGCCGTGATACGATTGCCGCACATTTCCAATTTTACGGATTTTGAGCCTCTTTCGGCTCTTAAGGGGCTTGATATATGTTTTGTTGAAAAAGTTTGTGATCTTTCTCCTTTTAAAGCCGTAATTCTTCCTGGAACAAAAAATACCCGCTTTGACCTTAACTGGCTCTTTTCAACAGGCTGGCAAAAAGAGCTGGTAAGATATGCAGAAAAACAGGGGCATATCCTTGGCGTTTGCGGCGGCTACCAGATACTTGGGGATTTTGTACACGATCCTGATGGACTTGAAGGAAAACCCGGAACAACAAAAGGCATTGGTCTGCTTCCTGTTGAAACTGTTTTAAAGGCTCCAAAAACCACAACACTTACCGGTTTTTTATGGAATAATGTCAGCGGCGCAGGATATGAAATACATATGGGTCATACAGAAAGAAAAGACGGTCTTCCAATGTTTAAAGTAATCAAACAAAACAGTCAAAAATGCAATGCCGAAAACGGATGTATCTTAGATAACAGAATCATGGGTACATATATACACGGAATGTTTGACACGCCTGGCATAACAAGAATATGGCTGGACAGCATAGGCCTTCATCAAATTAATGTTTCAGAAAAAAAGGGGCTTCTGGAAAGAAACAGGCAGTATGATCTTCTTGCAGAATATTTTGTAAAACATATTGATTTAGAAAAAATCGAATCTATTTTAAAAAAAGAAATCTATTATGAGTAAAACTATTTTTGTTACAGGCGGATGTAAAAGCGGAAAAAGCAACCATGCACTTGAGCTTGCTGAAGAAATTTCAGAGCATGACAGAATATTTATCGCCACCTGCATACCACATGATAATGAAATGCAGGAAAGGATTACAGCACATCAAAAAGAGAGATGTGAAAGCTGGCAAACCCTGGAAATTCCGATTTCAATAGCAGACGCCATTACCAAAAACAGTAAAAATGCAGGAGTAATTCTTGTTGACTGCATAACACTATGGCTCAGCAACCTGCTTTTAGAAAATTTTGATCAGGAAGCTGTTAAAAAGCATGTGGATAAACTGTCAAAAGCCCTTGAAAAATCAAAATGCCCTGTTGTTCTTGTTTCAAACGAAGTGGGCGCCGGCATAGTCCCTGAAAACAAACTCGCAAGACTCTTCCGGGATACAGCAGGTTTTGCCAATCAAAAAATTGCCGCATGTGCAGACAAAGTAATATGGATGGTTGCAGGCATACCGGTTGTTATAAAAAACCGGTTGTTATAAAAACCACTTGTTATAAAAAACAGTCCGGAGGAAAAACAGTGAAGCAGAAAATTTTATATCTGACAGCAGCATTTCTATTAATATTCATTCCCATGACATCACAGGAATGTTTTTCTGATACACTTTCAGACAAAACAATATCAGGTTTTGTTCATCCTGAATCCGTGGCCTGTGATACCCATAAAAAAGTTTTATATGTGGGGCAGTTCGGCTCTGTGATGGAGCCGCTTTTAAAGGATGGAAAAGGAAAAATAAGCAGGCTTTCTTTTTCCGGTGAAATAATTGAAGAGAACTTTCTTCCATTACCAGGGCAAAATCTTGTGCTGCACAAACCAAAGGGCATTTGGGTTGAAAACCAAAGGCTCTGGGTTGCGGATATTGACACAGTCGCTGTTTTTGATCTGTCATCCCGCAGAGGAAAAAAAATTTCCCTGCCGGATTCCATGTTTGCCAATGACCCTGTAGTAATGGATGGCGTACTATATGTAAGCGACACTGTGGGGAACAGGATTTACAGAATTGCGCCGGCAGATTTTCTTGATAAAAAGCCTGAAGTTACAGATTTTATTTCAAGACTCCCATTTGCGCCAAACGGGCTTTATCCCGGTCCCGACGGCACATTACTCGTTGCAGGGTTTGAAATGGACGGAACAAACAGGAGCGTTTACTCCATTAAACATGACGGCAGCTTTACACAATTTTCAAAATGCATGGGGCTCTTTGACGGTATAGCAAGGCTTGATAACGGAAGTCTGCTGATAACAGACTGGAAGACAAAATCAATATTCCAATGGAGCAAAGATTCAGGAAGAAAAGTAATTGCTTCCAGATTTATGGGACCTGCTGATTTTTGTGTGGTTGATAAAAACATGCATTTTCTGATTGTGGTTCCTGATCTTATCAAAAGTGAACTTCGTTTCATACGGATGTCTAAATAGTTTTTTGGTGGATTCGCTTCGCTTAATCCACCCTACAAACTACTGTCATGTCAATTTTGTAATGTCGTAAAGATGGCTATCATTCCCGCGTAAGCTTAGAACCTAAAAGCGCCGAAGCAGCCAAAAATACTGGATTCCCGCCTTCGCGGGAATGACAAGTACCTGATACGATATTTCACGCATGACACGACACTACCAACTTTTATATAAAATTGTAGGGTGGATTAAGGAGCGTAGCGACGAATCCACCAAAGTTAACAATATCAAACAGTTATTCAGTTTATAAATTTTTGATAATGGAAAAAAATAGTATGCAAAATTTCATTTCCGATTATATAAAAAAAGACAGACAACCGCCTCAGCACGAACTTGCCGAGATAATAAACGGACTTCAATGGCTGAATAAAATCAGATTTTCTATTGCCCTGGTTTTCTTTATTCTGACTCTTTTTACAGGAGCTTTTTTTCTTTTCTCTTCAACGAAAATCGATAGTTTTCTTTTTTTAAATAAAAATTCAATCCTCTTTCTCCTGGCAGCGGAATCTTTTGAGCTGCTTTTAAACAGACCATTTAGCTTTATTTTAAATAAAATTAAAAATTACAAGCTGTTTGGAATGATGCAGGCGCTGGCCGATATATTTATTATAACACTGTGTGTCCATTTTGCAGGAGGTATTGAATTTCCTCTTTCAATAGCAATCTACAGCTTTGCCATAATTTTTTCCTCCGTTATCATGCAGAATAAATTATCAGGTTATATTTGTGCGGCAGTCAGCTCTATAATGTATGCCTTTATCATATTAGGAGAGTATTCCGGTTTTATTACGCACTATACAACGAGCGGATGGCAGCCGGATTTTCACATGCAGCTTTTCATAATTATAATAAATCTTCTAATTTTTTTTCTAATGGCCAATTGCGGAGCTGATACAGCAGCAATGATTGAAAGAAAAAAGAAAAGTCTTGATAATTTATTTAATGAGCTGAAAAAATCGAGCCACGAAAAAAACAGATTTTTTACAAACCTTAAAAAATCGGATGAGGCTTTTAGAAATCTGGTAGACAGTACAAATGATCTGATATGTTCCATAACTCTGGACGGAGTTATAATCTCTGTGAATAAAGCGGGGTCTGAACTTTTGGGATACCATAAAAAAGAGCTGGAAGGCAGCAGTTTGCTCAAATATATCCCGACGGAAAACATACACCTTGCTGAAGACATGATTGTCGGCGCAGAAAAAAGAAAAGAAAAATTTAGAAATACATTTAAAATCAAAAATAAAGCAGGGAAAATAATATACCTTGAAGCCCAGTGGCATTTTTTTGACAAACATGAAGGCAGACCTGAAGTTCAGGTAATAGCAAGGGATATAACAAAACGCATAGAGGCTGAAAAAAAACTCCAGAGAAAAATCAAACTTGAATCGGCAGTTGCAAAGGTTGCTTCAAGTCTGATAGCAGAAAAAAATATTGATAATGGCATTAACAGAGCCCTGCGGATTCTTGGTGAGGTTGTGGGCGCTGACCGCAGCTATATTTTCAAAATTTATGACAACGGGAAAAAAGCGGACAATACCCATGAGTGGTGTGCAGACGGGATTGAACCACAGATAGAAAATCTTGCAGGCATGAATCTTGAGGCATACCCCTGGTTTCAGAAAAAAATGAGAAATAACGAGGTAATAGCAATATCGGATAGCAAAAGCATGTCCTCAGGTGAGACAAAAGATCTGATCACAGCACAGGAGATCCAGGCCATGCTCATAGTGCCCATATTTTCAGGTAAAACCCTCACGGGTTTTATAGGGTTTGATTCGACCAGAGGAACAAAAGAATGGGAAAACAGTGTTGAAAAAATGCTGATAGTTGCATCCGCAACCATCAATTCTTTTATGCAGCGTAAAAAAGCTGAGCACTACTTTATTGAAAATCAGCGCATGCTCCAGCTTATATATAAAAACAGCCACATTGGAATGGCCTTTCTTGATAAAAGTCTATCTACTAAAACTATTAACCCTGTTATGGCTGAAATATTAGGATATAAGCAAAATGAGATAGATAAAAAACCTTTTAAAGAAATTTTCAGAGAGAATACTCTGCCTGTTGAAGTATTAGAGGATGTTTTGAATAACAGATTGAAATTCAAAGATGAAAGATTTAAAGCATATATAAAAAACCGTTCTGACCGCCAGCCTGGATACTATAATATACATATTGCCCCATTATTCGACGATAATAATGATGTCACAAATATTGTACTTTTTGTAATGGATATTACAAACCTTGTGAATGCCCAGGAGGATAAGCTTAAAATTGAAACCCAGCTTCGCCATTCACAAAAAATGGAGGCCGTGGGTGTTCTCGCAGGTGGAATCGCCCATGATTTCAATAATATTTTACAGGCTATTTCAGGTTATGTACAGCTTATTATGCTTTCAAAAGAAGAGGATCATCCTGATTATAAGTATTTAAACCAGATTGAAACGTCAGCACAAAGAGCGGCAGATCTTGTTAAACAGATCCTGATATTCAGCAGAAAGGTGGAAAGTAAACTCACTCCTCTTAATTTAAATAATGAAGTTGAAAATGTAAACAAAATTCTCAGAAGAATATTGCCAAAAATGATAGAGGTTAAGTTGGATTTAACGGATGAAACCCCTGTAATCAATGCGGATGCCGCACAACTTCAACAGATAATGATGAACCTTGCAGTTAATGCAAAAGACGTTATGCCGGATGGAGGGGAACTTGTTTTTAAGACTGAAATTATTTATGTGGACAAAAACCAGTTCTATGGAGAATCTGAAATTAATCCTGGACAATATGTTCTTCTCACTGTTTCTGACACGGGAACCGGTATGGACGACAAAACCATTGAACATATTTTCGAACCTTTTTTTACAACAAAGGGAGTTGGAAAAGGCACAGGCCTTGGCTTGTCCATGGCTTACGGTATAGTTCAAAATCATGGAGGATTTATCACATGCACAAGCAGGATTGGAAAAGGCACAAAATTTAAAATTTATTTTCCTTGCAATAAAATTGTGGAGTTAACTGAATATGCCGGCGAAGCTACCAACACAGACAGTGAAAAAATCAACGAGGTCAACGAAACAATTCTGCTTGTTGATGATGAAAAGCCCATCCTTGACATAGCTGACAAAATGTTAAAAAAATACGGATATAAAACTCTCACAGCAAACTGCGGTGAAACAGCGATTGAAATTTACAAAGAAAATATAAAGCTTATTGATATGGTAATACTTGATCTGGGAATGCCTGGAATGGGGGGGTATAAATGCCTTCCCCTGCTTCTTGATTTAAACCCTGAGCTAAAGGTTCTTGTTGCCAGCGGGTATGCCACGAAAGATATTAATAAAGTGCTTAAATTAGGGGCAGCAGGGTTTATCTCCAAACCATACATGATAGATGCCATGACCAAAAAAATAAGAAATATTTTAGAAAGCGATGCTGTTTTATGAAAAAGAACTCTCCGGATATAAAAAAAATATCAGATCTCTTAAATAGCCAAAAGATTGAAACCGTATTTAATAATATGTCCGAAGGCGTGCTGGAGATGGATCTAAATGGCAAAATATTATATGTAAACCATGCAGCATCGAGTATAACCAAAATTTTTAAAAAAGAGCTTTTATTATCAAATTTTTTAATACTGCTTGATGATACAGAAAAAAACAGATTTAAAAAAATTCTCCAATCAATTGATAAGCTAAAACAATCTTTTGAAAAAAGGTTAGATATAAAACTAAAAGACAGAAATATTGAGCTGAAGATACTGCCCTGGGATAAAATACCCAATCAAAAAGAAAAGAAAAACATTCTGGTTTTCTTAAAAGATATTACAAAACAAAAAACAGTAGAAATCCGCCTGGAAAGAGCTCAGAAAATGGAAGCCATGGGCACCCTCTCCAGCGGAATAGCCCATGACTTTAATAACCTTCTTACCGCTATTCAGGGGAATATTTCTCTTATACTTATGGATATTGATTCAAGACATCCTCAGTATAAAAGGATAAAAAATATTGAAAAATACATAGGCGACAGTACAGAGGTCGCCAGACAGCTCTTAAGCTATTCAAGAAAGAAAAAAGATAAAATTGAGACAATCTGCCTTAATGAGCTTATCCTCAAAACTTCGAAAATGTTTGGTAGAACAAAAAAAGAGATAAAAATTCATCAAAATTGTCAAAAAAACTTATGGAAAGTTGAAGTTAATCAGGGACAGATGGAACAGGTTCTTTTGAATCTTTTTGTTAATTCATGGCAGGCCATGCCTGAAGGTGGAGATCTTTATATAGAAACAGAAAATTTAGTTCTTGATGAATTATTCGTTAAACCATTTTCTTTGAAACCTGGTAAATATGTCAAATTATCTGTGACTGACACAGGCTCAGGAATGGATAAATCCACATGCAATAATATATTCAAACCGTTTTTTACAACAAAAGATACAAATGGAACAGGCCTTGGCCTTGCTACAGTTAATAATATATTAAAAAAGCATATGAGCATAATTAAGGTATCAAGCGGGCAGGGGAAAGGCACAACATTCAATATATATATTCCGGCATCTGATAAAAAATTAAATAAGAAGACAGCATCCGGCAATAAGGTGATTAAAGGAAAGGGGACTATTTTACTGATAGATGATGAAGATATTATAATAAGCATAGGATCACAGCTTCTTAAAATGATGGGTTATAATGTTATAACTGCAGGAAACGGCAAAGCAGGAATTGAAATTTTTAAAAAACGATGGGAAAGTTATGCCAAGAAAAAACCGGCTGACCCACGGCATCCTGTACCTGATCTTGTAATTTTAGACATGATTATGCCTGATATGAATGGAAAGGAGGTCTACGACAGGTTAAAGGAGATAAAGCCTGATATCAGGGTTCTTCTTTCCAGTGGTTACAGCAGAACCCAGGCGGTTGATGATATTTTAAAAAAGGGAGGCAATGGATTTGTGCAAAAACCCTTCAGGATAAAAGATTTGTCAAAAGCTATAAGAAAAATTATTAATAATAAATAGATCTTGCTGAACAGCTCTCGATTTTCACATTTCCCTGAGCCAGAAATAAGGGTCTGAAATAAATTAAAAATTGCAAATGCCTTTTTTTGGCACCCAACTTGCATATTTACAATGGCATGGAATGGAATACTTTATCTTTTTTTCATTCTCTCCTCCATTTAAGCCCTGTCGGAAAACGGTCTGACAGGGCTTTTTTTGATAAGCTTAGGGTTCGCTCAAAAATAAATTAGTAATTTTAAGTGTCGAGGCGCCTGGCTAATTATCTTCCCAGGTATCTATCCATGTATGGTTCCTGAATAACGGTTCTCTGAATCTGATTTTTCCACTGCATTGGTTCACGGATTTTTAATATATCTTCAAGTCTGTTCTGTTCCTTCAGAATATTAAAAATATCATTCCAGGCGCATGATATATCATTGCTTATCTCGCATTTTCCGTTATTTGTCCCTCCACAGGGACCGTTAAACAGACCTTTGGCACATCTCGTGACTGGGCATATCCCGCCAGTATAGGCCAATACACACTCTCCACACGCCCTGCATTTTTCTTCGTACATTCCGATCTCTCTGTCCACTCCGATGGAAACGGTGTTAAGAGCCGGAAATACAGGCTTAACTCTGAATTGCTCCGCAACGAGCTGAACACCGGCTCCGCAAGCCATGGACAAGACGCAGTCATAATTTGGAACCATATCTTCAAGTTCTTCAAAAAACTGCACATTGCATTGACGTTCAATAGTAAAACCATCAATCTTTTTCCGGGTGTTATCCTCCTTAAAAGCCAGCTCAAGATCGACCTTTAAAACATTAACCTCTTTCTGACCGCCTGCAAGACAAACAGAAGCGCATCCACCACATCCGAGAATTAATATTTTATTATATTTGTTTAAATAATTTTTAATTTCTTCTAATGGTTTTCTGGTTCCTTTTACCACTTTTTACCTCCGCATAATAAACAGATGCATATAAAACAGAATTTTCTGTTATACAATATTTGAGACCTTAGGGCTCGCGCAAAAACAACTTTACTATTTTTTTTTAGGATGACAGTCGTTGCACAGCCTTGGGCAGTCTAAGCCGCAACCATCTCTGTTTTTATTATGGCAGCCAAGACACTGACCATGATAAACATCCATAAGCTGACACTGAGTATTCATTTTATGGCACGCCGAACACATTATGTCAGGATTCCCCTCTTCAAGTTCATCTTCATCAAGAACATTGGAGTTATTTTCATATTTGTGATGACAGTCAGTACAGTCATTGCTTTCCATATGAGTTTCATGGGGAAAAACAACATTTGAACGCTCTTTTTTATTACACAGATTACTGTGGTCTAAAACAATCTCT
>CAYZXU010000042.1:0-19392 GCA_964482535.1 uncultured Desulfobacteraceae bacterium
GGATTCCGTTATACCGCTCAACAGCAGAAGGGCCGGCATTATAAGCAGCGAGAGCGAGAGGCAGCTTACCGTCAAAACGATCTATCTGTTTTTTTAGAAACCTTGCACCCCCCATAATATTTTCTATGGGATTAAATGGGTCACTGACATTAAGCTCCCGCATGGTTCCTGGCATTAGCTGCATAAGCCCCATAGCTCCGGCCTTTGAGACTGCATTTGGGTTAAAATCAGACTCAACCTTTATAACAGCTTTAAGAAGATAAAAAGAAAGCCCATATTTTTTAGATGCCTTTTCTATATGCCGGTCAAATCTGTATGTGGAATAACTTTTTTTTAATTTAGATGCATTTTTTTTAAAATAGAGATCATATCCTGATGATGTAGGTACGTTTGTAAAATGGATTATACCTTTGCTGTCTATATATCTGTAAATATCTGCACAAACCGGAACAACATGTGTTAAAGTAAGCCCGGAGATAATGCACATATATAAATATTTTTTAAAATGCAATTTTACGACCACTCGCTTTCTTCAAAGTCAAAAAAAAATTATCATTAAAGATAAGCCGCTATTTTAAGCCACACTGAAAAAGTTACAGCCGACAGTATAGTGCTTGTCGATATTGCCGCAACTGCAAAATCAGAATCACCGTGCATCTCCTTTGCCATAACAAAAGATATTGTGGCAGTGGGTGATGCCAGAAGAATAAGCCCAGGCAGATAATCATTAATCCCGACGTTAAATATTTTATAAAATGCAAAACCTGTGCCCGGCAGCAGTATTAATTTTGTTATCCCTGTAATTAAAACCGGAAAAATATTGAGCTGCATAAGATCAAAGGAAAGGGATGCCCCTATAATAAGCAAAGCGAGGGGCAGAGCCATGCCTGTTAAAATATCGAGACTGCGGCCAAGTATAACAGGGACAGGGATCTGTGCTGATGAAAAAAGCATTCCAGCCGCTGCTGATAAAATTATCGGGTTCCTGAGTACCTTAAACGCTGTTGCTTTTTTTTTCTTTCTATCTGCTTCAGAATACAACTGAAGAACAGTAACTGCAAGAAAATTTTGTACAATCATAATAAAACCGGCAAGTATGCTGGCCTTTACAAAACCTGCCTGACCAAGAAAATAATAAGATACGGCAAGCCCGATATAACCAAGATTTCCATGGAATGAACATTGCACAAAAGAACCGAAACTTTTTACTGGAATGCGCATAATTTTTCCAGCGGCAAGTGCAAAAACAAAAAGAAGAAGAAGGGAAAAAAGACAGATAACAACTACTTTTATATCAAGTTCCGTTTTTAATGATGCGCTGGAAATAGAGCGGAAAATCATGGCGGGTATTGCGATATAATATACCAGCCTGTTGGCAGGTTCCAAAAATTCGCCTGGTATAAATCCTCTTTGCTTGGCGAACCACCCAAGAATAATAATTGAGAATATCGGAATTATGGTGGTTATTATATTCATGGCATCAAAACATAAAAGCCCCAACCTGAATTAATAGGGCAAGGGCTTTTATACAGTACAACAAAATAATTCAATTTTTATTTTTTTTCATCAATCGCGGCCCCTGATGCGATCAACTCATCGATCTGTTCATCAGAATATCCCACTTCTTTTAGAACTTCGCGTGTGTTCTGGCCTATTTTCGGAGAATCTGATACCACCTCAGGCACCTTGCCGTCCCGAAAGATAGGATTACGCGGAAAAGTTATATCACCGCATTCAGGATGATTAGTGGAGTACATTATGCCGCGTTCCTTTACATGGGGATCATCAAGAGTATCTTTTACAGTATTAACCGGTGCGCATGGCACGCCAGCTTTTCTTAATCTGGCAATTATATCTTCGGAAGTATAATTTTTCATTGCCTCCTGTACGAGTTTGTTAACCTCGTCTCTTTTTGCCACACGTCCCTTGAAATTTGCAAAATCTTCCCTTGCAAACAGCTCTTTAAGATCAAAGGCATCGCAAAACTTTTTCCAGAAATTATCTGTTGAAACGCCTATAAAGGCATAACCGTCTGATGATTCATAAACCTGATAGGGAGCAAAGAGTAAAAAACCTGAACCGAATCTTTGTGGCAGTTCACCTGTCATACAGTATCTTACAGAAAAAGCAGACATCCATGACATGGCAGTTTCAAAAAGGCTTACTTCTACTCTTTGCCCCTTGCCTGTCCGTTCCCTGTCCATAAGGGCAAGAAGAATGCCCATGTGCAGATACATGCCTGTGCCCATATCGACAATAGAAGGACCAACTCGCACCGGCGGTCTGTCCGCATCTCCGGTACAGGACATAATGCCTGACATTGCCTGGGCGACTACATCATATCCGCCGAATTTGCTGTAAGGGCCTGTCTGCCCAAATCCTGAAAGTGAACAGTAGATAATTTTGGGATTAATTTTTTT
This sequence comes from uncultured Desulfobacteraceae bacterium, assembly GCA_964482535.1. Lineage (GTDB taxonomy): Bacteria > Desulfobacterota > Desulfobacteria > Desulfobacterales > BuS5 > CAYZXU01. The sequence continues at coordinate 2,421 of CAYZXU010000042.1, forward strand.
TACAGCCTCGTACCCAAAACCGAGTTTTTCTATAACGCCAGGAGTAAAGCTTTCAATTAGAACATCCGAATCGGCAATAATCTTTCTTAAGGCATCCTTTCCCTCTTCCTTTTTAAGGTCGAGTGAAATTGCTCTCTTATTTCTATTTATTACTGCGGCATATGCTCCGCCAAGTGATACACGAAAAACATCCCCCCTGGGATTTTCTATCTTGATCACATCAGCGCCCTGATCTGCCAGCAGCATGCTGGCATAAGGTGCTGCCATTGCATGGCTTAAATCCGCAACTTTAACGCCTTCCAGTGTTCTTCTTTGACCTTCCATAAGTTTCAAACCTCCTTCACTATTTTTTTAGCCTTAGCAGCAAATCACTGGCATATATGTTTTATGTAAAAACTTCGGAGCACAATTTTCCCAAAGTTCCCAGATTTTTACAGACATGAATTCCACATGATTCCATTGACTCAATTTTTCCCTGACCAGTGCCGCTGCTGCCGCTTATAATAGCGCCCGCATGTCCCATTCGTCGTCCGGGGGGCGCTGTAAGACCTGCAATAAAACCCACAACAGGTTTTGTAACATTATCTTTTATAAATTCAGACGCGTTTTCTTCTGCATTACCGCCAATCTCTCCAACCATGACTATTCCGGTTGTTTCATCGTCTTTTTCAAAAGCATCAAGAACATCAATAAAGTTTGTGCCGTTCACAGGATCGCCGCCTATGCCTATACATGTGGTCTGACCTATCCCTTCTCTGGTTAACTGATCTACCACCTCATATGTCAGGGTGCCTGAACGGGAAACCACACCAATGGGACCGCCTGGAGTATGTATAGGGGCAGGCATGATCCCTATCTTGCACTCTCCAGGAGTAATAATTCCAGGGCAGTTCGGACCGATAAGCCGGGATTTTGAGCTGAGCAGACAATTTTTAACCTTCATCATGTCCATAACCGGAATCCCTTCTGTAATGGCCACAATAATTTCTATCCCGGCATCTATGGCTTCAAGAATAGCATCAGCCGCAAAGGGTGGCGGCACAAAAATCATGCTGCTGTTTGCGCCTGTTTCTTTTACTGCATCCTTAACCGTGTCAAACACAGGTATATTATCCACTTTCTGACCGGACTTGCCGGGCGTTACACCTGCGACAACATTAGTTCCGTAGGCTGCACACTGCTGGGTGTGAAATTTTCCTTCCTTGCCTGTAATTCCCTGAACCAGAAGTCTGGTATCTTTATTTACAAATATACTCATTTTAAATATCCTCGCAAAAATATTGGTGTTTTAGTCAATTCGCAGTAATCCTGGCAACCTTTTCCGCCGCATCCTTTAAATCAACAGCAGTATTTAGATTCAAGCCCGATTCAGAAAGAATCTTTCTTCCCTTTTCAACGTTTGTTCCTTCCATACGAACAACCACAGGAACAGTTAACCCCGTCTTTTTTGCTGCTTGAACAACACCTTCAGCAAGGACATCACACCTCAATATTCCTCCGAAAATATTTATTAGTATACCTTTTACGTTTTTATCGCTTAAAATAATTTTGAAACCGTTTTCCACCATTTCGGCATCTGCTCCGCCCCCAACATCAAGGAAATTTGCGGGTTCTGCGCCTGCAAATTTAATAATATCCATTGTGGCCATGGCCAGGCCTGCACCGTTAACCATGTTGCCGATATTACCGGAGCCCCCAAGATTTATATAATTCAGATTAAATTTGGATGCCTCGACCTCGAGAGGATCTTCTTCATTAACATCTCTGAATTCGACAATATCCTTATGCCGGTATAATGCATTATCATCTATATCAACCTTGGCATCAAGAGCCAGAACTTTTGAATCAGATGTAATAACAAGGGGATTTATCTCAAGGAGTGAACAGTCATAATCCACAAAGAGTTTATATAACCCCTTTAGCATGGGAGCAAACTCTTTTTGCACTGAAGCCGGCATGTTCAGACCAAAAGCAACCTCCCTGCAGTGATACGGCTGTAAACCTGACAGGGGATCGACATAAACCCTGATTATTTTTTCCGGTGTTTTTTCAGCCACCTCTTCAATGTCCATTCCGCCGGCTTCACTTGCCATAATTGCAATCTTTGCTGTTTCTCTGTCGGGAAGGATGCTTAAATAAAGCTCTTTTTTAATATCAAGACCCTGTTCAACAAGCACTTTTTTTACCAGCCGTCCTTCAGGACCGGTCTGGTTCGTAATTAGAGTCATTCCTATGATCTCTTCAGCCATAGCACCGGTTTCATCAAGCGATGCGGCTAATTTAACACCTCCACCTTTTCCCCTGCCACCCGCGTGTATTTGAGCCTTAACAACCACGGGGAAACCTCCAAGAGATTCAGCAATTTTTTTTGCTTCATCAGGGTTAAAAGCTACTTTTCCATCAGGCACGGGGATTTTATACTTCCGGTACAACTCTTTAGCCTGATACTCATGAATTTTCATTAATTATCATTCCTCTCAATTTTTTAAAAATACGTCGCAATAAGTCAACAGCATAACAAACAAACAAAAACATATTTAAAATATAATTTAAGACAAACTCAAAATAAGGCGTATTGAGCTGATAAAAGAATCCCCCGCACCGCTAAAAAAAAGGGGTGAGGGGGAATTTTTTTTAAAACTATCTTTTTTTATCCTATTACACAAAGCACAGCACCCTTGGGTACTGAGTCTCCGCTGCTGCAGGTAATCTTTTTAACTGTTCCGCTAACCGGAGCAGGCAGGGCATTTTCCATCTTCATAGCTTCAAGAACTACGATGGTCTCTCCTTCATTAACAGAATCTCCCACCTTTTTTTCAACAGCCACTATCATTCCTGGCATGGGAGCTGTAAGGGGTGTTCCCTCAGCGCTTGCCACAGCTGGAGCAGCAGGTGCAGGAGCTGCAGGTGCCGATTTTCTGGCAACAGGCGCTGCAGCCGGAGGAGGCGCAGTCGGTCTTCCCATTGCCGGAGCAGCCGGAGGAAGTCCGGGAGCCACAGGAGCTACGGGTTGAATAAATACACCTGTAGGCGGTCCGGCAGGTTCATCAACTTCAACCTCAAAATATTCACCGTCAACAAACACATTAAATGTCCTGAGGTGCTCTGTTTTAAGGGGAGCATCTTTGTCTGATTTTTTAACAACATTACCTTTTTTTGCTTCTTCAAGAGTCATCGGTTTTACCTCCATGGGTGGTTCCTCTAAACCATATTTCCATTTTAAAAATCTTTTTCCTGTAACAGGGTAAATAGCATAAAGAATTTCATCATCCAGATCTTTTGCAAGATCTTTGATTTCTTCCTGCGCTTTTGCGAGTTCAGGCTCTAAAACTTCAGCAGGTCTGCATGTAATCGGTTTTTCACCTCTTGAATATCCCTTAAGAGCTTTTTTCTGAAGTTCCGGGTTAATCGGCACGGCAGTTTTTCCATACAGCCCGTAGCACAGGTCTTTTACCTGGGAGGTAATCATTTTATAACGCTCATTTTCATCATCAAAAAGAACATTATTAACCGTTTGTATGCCGACAATCTGACTCGTTGGGGTTACAAGGGGAATCTGTCCCAGATCTTTTCTTACTTTTGGCAGCTCCTCAAAAACCTTATCAAGCTTGTCAATTGCATCCATCTCCCTGAGCTGGTTAACAAGATTGGAAAGCATACCGCCAGGTGTCTGATGCAAAAGCACATTAATATCGATAATAGAAACCTTGGTATCATCAAGCAGATGCTTGTATTTGGGAAGAATCTCCTTTTCCAGGATTTCATTGATTTCAGCGAGCTGCATGATATCGAAACCTGTATCTCTGTTTGTTCCGAGCAGTGACATGACAAGAGGTTCAATAGCAGGATGTGAAGTACGGTACGCATAGGGAGACATGCATGTGTCAAGTATATCGACCCCTGCTTCAACAGCTTTTAAATGGGACATGGGAGCCATTCCTGATGTAAAATGGCTGTGAAGATGAATCGGTACCGAAACAGTCTCTTTTAATGCTTTGACAATAGCATAAACATCATAAGGGGCTATAAGGCCGGCCATATCCTTTATGCATATGCTGTCCGCGCCCATAGCCTCAAGGTCTTTTGCTTTTTTAATGTAATAATCCAGGTCATAGACATCTCCGCCCATTCTTGGCTCTGTCATGGAGTAACATATACATCCCTGAAAATGTTTTCCGCACTCTTTTATGACCGGCACAACCGTTTCAAAGTTGCGATAATCATTTAAGGCGTCAAATGTTCTGAAAATATCCATGCCGTTTGCAGAAGCTCTGTCCACAAAAGCCCTGGCAAGATCATCAGCATAATTTCTGTAACCCACCAGATTTTGTGCCCTTAAGAGCATGGAAAAGGGGGTTTTTTTGAAATACTTTTTAAGAGTTCTTATTCTTTCCCATGGGTCCTCATTTAAAAAGCGGTGCATGGTGTCAAAGGTTGCTCCGCCCCATGTTTCAACAGCCCAGAACCCGACTTCATCCATAAGCTCAGCTACAGGAATCATATCTTCGGTGCGTCCCCTTGTCGCAAAAAGGGACTGATGCCCGTCGCGGAGGGTTAAATCCATAATTTTAACCGGATTTTCAGCAGCTGATCTATCCTTGCTGTAATTAATATCAGTAATTTTTACCTGATTATGATCACTCATAAATAATTTTCTCCCAGTTTAATAAATACTTTATAAATTTTTACCGTAATCTTGCGCCGTGAAAGGCTCTCATCTGCATAAGATTGCGAGTTTGCATCATGGTCTGTCTGCCGTTAATCCCCCATAATTTCATAGGCTCAGATTGTAAAGATGCCGGCAGCCCTGTTTCAACGGCTTCTCCATATATGCCGGCGGTCTCTTCTCCGGTCTTTATATAATTTATAACAGCCGCCATTGCAGCGGCTACCTTTTTTCTATTTTCCATTTGGCCTTCCTGGTTTTCATTTTTTTTATTAAAATAAAAATGACTGCTCTAAGTGATATCTTATAAGGGGATATTGCCGTGTTTTTTAGGCGGTCTGGTTTCACGCTTGCTGCACATAACTTCAAGAGCATCAATTAAACGCGGTCTGCTCTCACTTGGAACTATTACAGCATCGATATAACCCCTTTCAGCCGCACAGTATGGATTGGAAAAAAGGTCATTATACTCTGCAACGCATTCTTTTCTTTTGGCATCAGGATCTTCTGCCCCGTCGATAGCTCTCTTATAAATAACATTGGCTGCTCCGCCTGCGCCCATGACAGCTATCTCGGCTGAGGGCCATGCAAAAGCCATATCATTGCCCAGCTCCTTGGCACACATCGCAAGATAGGATCCGCCGTAATCTTTTCTTGTTACAAGAAGAAGTTTTGGAACTGTTGCTTCCGAGTAAACCCAGAGCAGTTTGGCTCCGTGACGTATAATACCGCCCCATTCCTGCACGGTTCCGGGAAGATACCCTGGAACATCGGCAATTGTCAGCATGGGAATGTTAAATGCATCGCAGAATCTGATAAAACGGGAAGCCTTGTCAGATGCGTCAATATCAAGACAGCCTGCAAGAAAATTCGGCTGGTTGGCTATAATGCCAATGCTCCTGCCGTTTAAACGGGCAAAACAGATTATCATATTTGCTGCATAATACTCATGGGGCTCGAAAAATTCACCATTATCCACTATGGAGGTTATAACATCTTTCATATCATAAGCCTGGTTCGGATTATCAGGTATAATGGTGTCAAGCGCCGGATCCGTACGTTTGGGGTTGTCTCCGGTATTTACTGCCGGAGGATCTTCCATATTATTTGACGGAAGATAGGATAAAAGTTTTTTGATTTTTTCAATGGCGTCTTTATCATCTTCACATGCAAAATGAGCTACACCGCTCTTTTCATTATGAGCCATTGCTCCGCCAAGGTCTTCAAATGAAACCTCTTCTCCTGTAACAGACTTGATTACAGCAGGGCCTGTTATGAACATGTAGCTGCTTTTTTTAACCATGAAAATATAATCTGTCATGGCAGGTGAATATACTGCGCCGCCTGCAGTGGGCCCCATTATTGCTGAAATTTGAGGAATAACACCTGACGCTGCTGAATTACGGAAAAAAATCTGACCGTATCCTGAAAGTGCATCAACCCCTTCCTGTATTCTGGCTCCACCTGAATCATTCAGACCTATAAAAGGAACCCCTGCCTTTAAAGCCAGATCCATAACTTTGCAGATTTTTTTTGCATGCATCTCTCCAAGGCTGCCGGCTCTCGAGGTAAAATCCTGGGCAAAGGCAAATACAGGCCTGCCGTCAACCATACCGTGGCCTGTTATAACTCCGTCAGATTCAATATTTACTTTTTCCATGCCGAAATTTACACATCTGTGCTTCATAAACATGTCAATTTCTCTAAAAGTACCCTTGTCGAACAGACAGTTGAGCCGCTCCCTCGCGGTGAGCTTCCCTTTTTTCTTATGTTTCTCAACAGCCTTTGTGCCGCCCATCTGTAGAGCCTTTTTTTCACGCTCCTTAAGTTCTTTAATCTTGTCCTGAATAATACCCATCTTCAAATTCCTTTCATTTTTTCAGCTTGACCAACTACGTTATTAAACCGGTCTTTAACGAGACTCTTGCAAAATGCCCCTTATGTCCAATTTAAAGTGTCAGACTCAAATTTTAATTCTTAAAAAACTCAATCTGTCCCAAGCGGTTAAAATTTTCACCTTTTTTAAAAGTTTCGGTATGTAAATTCTTTGTATATAATAATTTTAGAAATATTCTATAGCTATTATTGATTGTCAAGAAAAAAAAGCAGTTGATGAGCTGCAATGGTGGGAGATGTAAGACCCCTTTCAACATCTTTTTTGATCGTAGGCAGAATTTTTTTCACGCTTGGGTCATTATAAAACCGCTGTTTTAATCCATCTTCCACCAAAGCCCACATCCAGTCAACAGCCTGCCGACTTCGTTTTTCCTGAAGTTCTCCTGAATCTGTAAGTTTTTTTTTGTGATCCAGCACAACATCCCAGATTTTTTTTATTCCTGTCATTTCAATAGAGCTGCACTTTAAGACAGGGGGAGTCCACACAGGCGATGAAGGGGTTAAATAATGGAGAGCCGTTTCATATGCATGCCTGGCTTTTTCGGCCTTTTCAATATTATCACCGTCAGCCTTGTTTACGGCAATGCCATCGGCAAGCTCCAAAACACCTTTTTTAATTCCCTGCAGTTCATCTCCTGCCCCTGATATCATCAAAACAAGAAAAAAATCTACCATGGAAGCAACAGTGGTTTCAGACTGACCGACCCCCACCGTTTCGATTATAAGAACATCAAAGCCTGCTGCCTCGCATACAAGCATTGTTTCCCTGGTTTTTCTCGCCACGCCTCCGAGAGTTCTCCCTGCAGGAGAAGGCCTTATAAAGGCTGCCTCCTGAAGGGAAAGCTGTTCCATTCGTGTTTTGTCGGCAAGTATGCTTCCTCCGCTTCTCGAACTGGAAGGATCAACAGCAAGAACCGCAACCCTGTGGCCTTTTTTAATCAAAAACATTCCGAGGCTTTCAATAAAGGTGCTTTTCCCGGCGCCAGGCACCCCTGTTATCCCGATCCTTACAGAATTTCCGGTATATGGTATCAGGGTGTCAACTATTTTTCGTCCAAGCTCCTGACGGCTGGGAAGCGAACTTTCAATAACAGTTATTGTCTTGGCAAGTATACGTCTGTTTTGATCAAGTACGCCCTGCACAAAGTATTGAGAATCATCCTTCTGCATTTTTACCTTAGTATCTTAGATGTCCGGTTGGATGTCTGGTTCGTTTATTCAATAGCATCCAGAACCAGGTTTGCACAATCAGCTACAACTGTTCCGGGTCCAAACACTCCAACTGCTCCTGCCTCATATAAAAACTCATAATCACCAGGGGGAATAACCCCTCCAACAACGACCTTTATATCTCCGCCGCCCTCTTTTTTCAGGTTTTCAATAAGTTCCGGCACCAGAGTCTTGTGACCTGCAGCAAGGCTGGATGCACCTACAACATGCACGTCGTTTTCAATGGCCATCCTGGCAGCCTCTTCAGGGGTTTGAAACATGGGACTTATATCCACATCAAAACCAAAATCTGCAAATGCAGTTGCAATCACCTTGATACCGCGGTCATGACCGTCCTGGCCCATCTTTGTAACAAGAATTCTCGGCCTGCGCCCCCGTTTTTCAAGAAAATCTGCAGTCCTTTTCTTTAATGAAAGAAAAACTTCGCTATCCCCGTATTCTGCGGCATAAACTCCTGATATACACTGGGTTGTGGCAACAAATCTTCCAAAAACTTTTTCCAGCGCATCTGAAACCTCTCCGAGGGTTGCGCGGAGTCTAAGCGCCGGCAAAGTCGCTTCGAGAAGATTTCCCCCTGATTCTGCTGCATTCGTCAAATCCGTAAGGGCTTTTTCAACTGCTGCATTATCACGGGTAGATTTAATCTCCTTAAGCCGTTCAATCTGTTCATCGCGAACCGTACTTGGAACCTGCAGCACATCCAGGCTGGCCTCTTCGGACAGTTTATACTTGTTGACCCCGACAATAACTTCCTTGCCCTGGTCAATATTGGCCTGTTTCCGCGCCGCTGACTCTTCTATGCGTCTTTTCGGCATTCCTGATTCAATAGCCTTTGCCATGCCGCCAAGTCCTTCAACCTCATCCATGATCTTTTGAGCTTCTTCAATAATGCTGTTTGTCAGGCTTTCAATATAATAGGAACCTCCGAGAGGATCAATAACTTTGCAAATTCTGGATTCTTCCTGAACAACTATCTGTGTATTTCTTGCAATTCTTGCGGAAAATTCCGTGGGAAGACCGACTGCTTCATCAAAAGAGTTTGTATGAAGAGACTGGGTCCCTCCAAGAACCGCAGACATGCATTCAAGAGTGGTTCTAATAATATTATTATATGGATCCTGCTCTGTAAGACTCCATCCCGAGGTTTGGCAATGTGTCCTGAGCATTACAGATTTCGGGTTTTTAGGATTGAATTTACTTACAATATTATACCACAAAAATCGCGCTGCTCTTAGCATTGCAATATCCATGAAAAAATTCATCCCTATACCAAAGAAAAACGAAAGCCTTGGGGCAAATGCATCAATATCCATTCCCGCATCAAGAGCCGCTTTAATATACTCAAGCCCGTCTGCCAGGGTAAAGGCGGTCTGGAGAACAGAATCAGCGCCTGCTTCCATCATATGGTATCCGCTTATGCTGATTGTATTGTATTTGGGCATCTCCTTTGAACAAAAAGACATAATATCTGAAATTATGCGCATGGAGGGCTGGGGCGGATATATATATGTGTTTCTTGTGAGGTACTCTTTTAATATATCGTTCTGAATAGTTCCTGTGAGTTTTTCATGGGGCACACCCTGCTCCTCTGCGGCTACTATATATCCTCCGAGTATCGGCAAAACAGCGCCGTTCATTGTCATGGATACCGACATCTTGTCCAAAGGAATCTGGTCAAAAAGTATCTTCATGTCCTCAACTGAATCTATGGCAACGCCAGCCTTGCCTATGTCTCCTGACACCCTGGGATGATCCGAATCGTAGCCCCTGTGTGTTGCAAGATCAAATGCAACTGAAAGCCCTTTCTGACCGGCGGCAAGGTTTTTTCTGTAAAATGCATTGGATTCTTTTGCCGTGGAAAATCCTGCATACTGACGGATCGTCCAGGGTCTTCCGGAATACATTGTAGCCATTGGTCCCCGGACATATGGCGCCATTCCAGGAAGCGTGTTTACGCTTTCCATACCTTCAATATCTTCAGCAGTATATAAAGGTTTTATTTTAATCCCCTCCGGAGTCATATGCTCAAGCGACTCAAGACTTTTCCCCCTTAACTGCTTTGTTGCCATTTCTTCCCATTTCTTTTTGTTAACATGTTCCGACATATTTTACTCCTTATCCTTTATTCTTTTAAAAATGCCACGAGTCATTAAAACTATAGATTGTCACATAATAAATTTCACAAGGCCAGAGAGAGGAGATAATGCTAATCGTATATCTCACACCGATAACTCAGTTAAATTATTTATGACGGTCTATTATCTTTCACAAAGTTCCACAAGCACACCATTAGTGGCCTTTGGATGTAAAAATGCTATCTTTGCTCCACCGGCGCCTATTCTGGGCTTTTGATCAATGAGCTTTATCCCTTTTTCCTTCAGCTCTTCCAGTGCCTGTTCGATGTTATCCACCCTAAAAGCAACATGCTGGATACCCTGTCCCTTTTTTTCCAGGTATTTAGCTATGGGCCCGTCAGGTGATGTGGACTCAAGAAGTTCCACCTCACTCTCTCCTACAGGCAAGAATGCTGTTGTTACTTTTTGAGCCTCAACGGTCTCGGTACCCTCAAGGTTCAGCCCTAAAACTTCTGTCCAGAAAGTTTTGCCTTCATCTATACTGTTTACAGCGATACCAAGGTGATCGATCTTTAGTATTTTCATTTATCTCTCCTTTTAATATTTTTTAATTATACTGTTCTATTACTTTTTTGAATCCAGGCATGGCCTTAATAATAGTTTTATCATCTACACAAAAGGCTATCCTCATATAACCTGGACCACCGAATCCGGTGCCAGGGACTGTAAGTATCATCTCTTTCTGCAGGGCGCGGACAAACTCAACGTCATCAGCAATGGGAGTTTTAGAAAAAAGATAAAATGCTCCCAAAGGCTTTTCAAATTCATATCCACACTCTGCAAGACCATCACACAAAAGAGTTCTTTTTCTGTCATAGGCTGCAACATCAACGCTTGCGCCCTGCAATGCTGAAACTACACGCTGCATCAAGGCAGGCGCATTAACAAAACCGAGAATTCTATTGGCAAGGGCCATGCCACCCAAAAGTTCCTTTTTATAAGATGCTTCGGGATTTACCGCTATATACCCAATGCGCTCTCCTGGTATGGAAAGCTCCTTGGAATATGAGTTCGCAATTATGCTTTCCTTATAACAGTTTAAAATGCTCGGCACCTCAATATTATCATAAACAATCTTGCGATAAGGCTCATCCGATATCAGATATATTGTCCGATTCAGTTTTTTGCTCATCTCTTCCAGTAATAACCCGAGTTCTGCAAGACTTTTTTCTGAATAGACCTGACCCGTGGGGTTGTTGGGAGAATTAATCAAAATACCCCTGGTCTTTTCATTAATCGCGGCTGCAATGGATTCAATATCCAGTGTAAAATCAGGTTTTGTGGGAACGGTCTTTAAAACCCCTCCATGATTATCAGCATAAAAATTATACTCAACAAAATACGGAGAAGGTGTAATGATCTCTTCTCCTGGGTTAAGTATGGTTTTTAAAATCACATTAAGGGCGCCGGCCGCGCCGCATGTCATGATAATTTCGTTTTCAGTTAAAAAGGCTTTGCCTTCCATGCATAGAGAACCGGACAGATAATCAGCCACGGATTTACGGACATGGGGATAGCCGGTATTGGGCATATAACCATGATCCAGCCCGCCATCAGATTCCACTATGTCTTTAAGGGTCTGTCTGAACTTGTCAGGGGGTTTTATGTTGGGATTTCCAAGGCTGAAATCAAAAACATTTTCCTGACCGTACTTTGCTTTTAAAAGCGCTCCCGCTTCGAACATTTCACGTATCCAGGATGACCTGGACATTATACTTTCAATATTCTTTGATATGGTCATAATTTAAGCCTCAATCTGCAGATTCAACTGCAATAATTTCAGGGATCTCTTTTTTTATAATTTTTTCTATTCCATTTTTAAGTGTCATCTGTGACATGGGGCATCCCGCACATGCGCCCTGAAGACGCACTTTAACCACATTATCTTTAACCTCAACCAGCTCCACATCGCCTCCATCAGCTTTAAGCATGGGCCTGATCATATCAAGCACTTCCTGAACTTTTTCTTTCATATTATACGGCTCCTGTTTAAAAAAACAAAATAATGGTTTAGTTGGTAAACTTAATTTAAAATAAAATTTTTCATCATAGCATATATTTTGCATTGATTCAAGGTGCAGGTAAGGAAAAAACGAAAATATTGTAAAATCAGGAATTACGAATTAAAGGCAATTTTTGTACCTTAACTCAAAACCCACAACTCCGGTTTATCCGGGGTAGGGCATGCTCAAAAATAAATTAGCAGTTTTAATGACCCCTTTTTGACCTTTAGCAAGGTTTTCGCTTATCGTTCGCTGTAAAAATCATCCAACGCAAATAATATCGTCTCAAAAAAATCAGTTGACTCAGATTGATGGGGAGTTTATACTTCTAAATATAAACTTAACTTGTAAGGGGGTATCATGAAAGCCACAGCAAAAGATCTGAGGTTTCATTCAAAAGAACTCATTGATTCTGTCAGCAGAGGTGAAGAGGTCGTTATCACTTTCCGTGGAAAGCCCTGCGCCAAGCTTGTTCCCTACCAGGAACTTAAGAATAAAACAGAAGAAAATGAAGTGTTCGGAATGTGGAAAGATAATGACATTGCCGATAATGTTAATGAGTACGTTAGAAATTTAAGAAAAGGAAGATTCTAAATGCTTGTCGATACTGATGTCCTCATTTGGTATTTAAAAGGAAATGAGAATGCCTATCAAGTTATTGAAAATTCAAGCAATTTCTTTATTTCTGTTGTGACCTATATGGAACTTGTCCAAGGAATGAGAAACAAAAAAGAATTAAACAATTTCCGCAAGGCTCTGCATATTTGGAATGCTAAAATTCTCTATATTTCCGAAGAGATATCTGCCAAAGCAATGTTTTACGTCGAGCAACATTTTTTAAGTCATTCAATGCAATTGGCAGATGCGCTCATCGGAGCTACGGCAATTGCTTATGGTAATCCTGTCCTCACTGGGAATGATAAACATTACAACGTCTTGAAAGACCTGGAAATTAAAAGATTCAGACCATAACATCTTATAATAATATAAGAAAAAAGGGGTCAAATCTTCATTTGACCAGAATATGCGCTCTTCAGTTGTTGCAAGCACCGGGTCGGCAAGTGATTAAAATTATGCCTTCCTATATTATTGAATCTGATGCAAACCGTTGACCATAAACTGCACCGCAATTACAGCAAGCAGGAGTCCCATTAGGCGTGTAGTCACCCGTATACCTCCGACCCCCATGATTCTGGAAATCAGAGCTGCAAAGCGAAAAACCAGGTAAACGATAAAGCAGGCTATTATAATTGTTGCTGCCAGCAAACATGAGTTGACAGGGTTATCGGGATGTTGCTGCCATACTAAAACAGAAGTTATTGCTCCAGGCCCTGCCAGCAAAGGAACCGCCAGCGGGACTAAAGCAGCATTCTCCTTTATAACCCCTTCACGTTCCTCTTCTGCGCTGGTTTTTATTCCGCTGGGAATCAAACGGAGCATCTGCATTGCATAAACAAAGAGAATAAAACCTCCTGCCAGTTGAAAAGCCGGAAGCCCTATTCCAAAAAACCGTAAAATAAAATCACCCGTAAGACCAAAAAAAATAAGGATTATGCAGGCCAAAGTACAGGCAATGGCTGCCATCCTGCTTTGTTGTTTAACTGTGCTTTCCTTTGTGAAAAGAATAAAAAAAGACAGATTGCCGAAGGGATCCATAATGATCACCAGTGAAATCAGAATCGGCAAAAAGGATTTTAATGTTTCCATTAAGACCTTTCAAAACAGTTAAAAAAATTTGTGATTATTTTTTTTAGAAGAGGGATTGTTTACAATCTTTGCAACCCTCCTGCCTTCGCTCAATTTTAAACCTAAATTGAGCTCTCATATCTTCAGGAATTCGGGCTGCCCTGAACAGTATAATCTTCCACATCTACTGCCACATGACAAAACCCTGTTTTTTTTAATTTTTCAGTTATTAGCGCTCTGATTTTTTTATCTGAAATTTTTTCACGGTCGCCGGCGGTTATTTCAACTCTTGCAACAGTGCCGTGATGCCTTACCCTGCAGGTATAAAACCCAAGGTTAAGTATAATATCTTCAGCCTGTTCTATCATTTTAAGGGCGGTTTTTGTAATCATTGTATTATATGGAATTCTTGTGGCAAGGCATGACATTGAAGGCTTGCTCCAGGTTTTCAAACCCATCTCCTTTGCCAATTGGCGGATTTCATCTTTTTTAAAGCGTGCATCTATCAACGGAGCTGTTATGCCCATCTCTTTGGCAGCTTTAAATCCTGGCCTGTAATCATCAAGGTCGTTTATGTTTGCTCCGTGCGCCACATGCTGAATCCCCATCTTTGAGCTAAATGTTTTCAGTTTTTGAAACAGATTTTTTTTACAGATATAGCATCTGTCTTTTTTATTTGCCAGAAAATCGGAATTATTTAGAATGTCCGACTGCAATATTATATGCCTTACTCCAAGATCATCTGCTGTTTTTTTTGCGTCGTCAATTTCAGTTTTCGGATTTATGGCAGACACCGCCGTAACTGCAACCACCTTATCTCCTAAAATTTCATGTGATAATGCAAGTAAAAGAGCGCTGTCGACTCCACCTGAAAAAGCCACAAGAACAGAGCCGAGACTCTTAAGATTTGCAGCAAGACTCTCTCTTTTTTTTATAAGATTTTGTTGATTTACTTCAGATTTCATTAATTATCCTTTATACAGATGACACCAAACCCGGCGCTCCCCTGATATTACTTCTGCAGGCTCCTGCTCCCTGCATATCTTTTTTGTTTCAGGGCAGCGTGTATGAAACCTGCATCCTGAGGGTGGATCAGAGGGAGAGGGCGCCTCGCCCTTCAGTATCTTTATTCTTTTTTTGTGTATGCCCGGCACAGGCACGGCATCAATAAGCGCCTGGGTATAGGGATGCCCGGGGTTACTGATAACAGCTTCAACGGGACCGTACTCAACAATTTTGCCAAGATACATGACAGCCACTTTATTTGTAATACTGCTCACCACACTTAAATCATGGGAAATAAAAAGGTATGAAAGGCTGTATTTTTCTTTTAAATCAAGAAAAAGATTTATTATCTGTGCCTGAACAGATACGTCAAGTGCGCTTACAGGCTCGTCGCAGACTATAAAATCAGGTCTAAGGGATACTGCCCTTGCGATATTTATCCTCTGGCGCTGGCCCCCGGAAAATTCATGGGGGTAACGGTAAAGTGCGTTTTTATCAAGGCCAACTTCATGAAGCAGCTTTATGGCGTGGCTAATTTTGTCTTTTTCCAGCATGCCAAACTGGACAAGACCCTCTGTAATAATATCTATAATATTCATTCCAGGGTTAAGTGATGAAAGCGGATCCTGAAAAATAATCTGAAGCCTTTTTCTTATCTTTTTTTTTTCATGGCGGGTCATGGCAAAAAGATCTTTTCCAAAAAAAAGAGCCTTTCCTTCACGGGCGTTTTCCAGACCAAGAATAGTTCTGCCGAGTGTTGTCTTGCCGCATCCTGACTCACCCACAAGCCCAAGAACCTCGCCTTTTTTAATTTTAAGGCTTACTCCGTCAACAGCTCTGATATGGCCTGTTGTTTTCGACAGTATGCCTCTTTTTATGGGGAACCAGGTTTTTAGATCTATAACTTCCAGTATGTTCATTTTTTTGTCTGACAGCTTATTGGTTTATAAGTTCGTTGATACAAGTTTTTCTGCAATAAAACATGCTGCTTTGTGATTATTTTCCAAAACATGCTGCTTTGGAACCTCATTTTTACACCTGTCAAAAGCATGGGGGCATCTGTCGTAAAAATTACAACCCTTTGGATAGTCAAAAGGTGAAGGAACCTGACCGGAAATAGCCTGGAGCCTTTTTGAATCAACCTGAAGCTTTGGAATCGATTTTAAAAGCCCCCTTGTATAAGGGTGCGCGGGACTTGAAAAAATATCCCCGGCGCTTCCTTCTTCCACAATTTTTGATGCATACATCACAAGAACCCTGTCGCACATTTCCCATATTACCCCCATGTCATGGGTTATGAGCAATATTGATGTGCCTGAACGCCTTATATCCCTCAGGAGTTCAAAAATCTGGAGCTGTATGGTTACATCGAGGGCTGTTGTGGGCTCATCCGCAATAATAAGTTCCGGTTTGGTTATAAGCGCCATTGCAATCATTACCCTTTGCTGCATGCCGCCTGAAAGCTGGTATGGATAGGCGAACATTTTTTCTTTTGCATCGGGAATACCTGCTTTTGTCAACCATTCTTCCGCAAGTCGCCAGGCATTTTTTTTGTCTGTTTTTTTGTGAAGTAAAAGCGCTTCAACCATCTGGTGACCTATTCTGTGCAAAGGAGAAAGAGCAGCTCCGGGCTCCTGGAAAATCATGCTTATGGCATTTCCCCGGATTTTTCTCATCTCTTTTATGTTCAGGTCCAGTAGATTTTTTTCATTAAAAATAATTCTGCCATTTTCTATGGCCCCTGCCGGTAAAGGGATAAGTCTGAGTATGCTCATAGCTGTAACTGATTTTCCGCATCCTGACTCACCCACCATGCCCAGAATCTCTCCCTTATTAACAGAAAACGAAACCGAATCAACGGCTTTAAAAACCCCCTGATCTGTTTTAAAGGTTACGACAAGTTTTTCAACATTAAGCAGTTTTCTCTTCATTATTCAATACTTGTATATCTTTTAGGATCAAAGGCATTTCTTACACCCTCACCGACAAATACGCCGCAAAGCATCACAACAAATAAGGCTGAGGATGGATAAAGAATCAGCCACCATGCCCACCTGTACTGCTGTGCCTGGTAAAGAAGTTCACCCCAGCTTGGAGTCGGAGGCGGAAGCCCGAACCCAAGATAATCAAGGGCTGCAAGGGCTCCGATTGCGCTCACAAGAGAAAAAGGGAAAAAAGTTATAACCGGCACCATGGCATTGGGAAGAATATGTTTGAATATTATCTTCTTTGAAGAAAGCCCCAGGCATTTGGCTGCTTCGACAAATGGCTCTTTGCGCAGGCGGAGAAATTCCGCCCTCATATAATATGAAATACCTATCCAGTTAAAAAGTCCATAACAAAACAGGAGA